>DEAW01000081.1 GCA_002348315.1 Planctomycetaceae bacterium UBA2972
CGGAGATTCAAAGGCGAACCAGAGTGTTCCGATGGGCATGTCATTGGAGATTAAGGGAACGCAAATTCCAGATTGAGCCTCTATCGGTGCATTCCAATATTCCATCCGCTGTCGGCTTTCCAACGTCACGACGTGGCCGGTCAATGCTTCTAAATCGGCGGTGCTAAACTGCAAGCTCCGGATTTCGTCTGCATCATTCAGGGCACTCGTGTTGGTACAGCAGTCGATCAGGATCAAATTGTGTGTTTCGTCGTCTAGTAAATAGACGGCTGCCCAGTCAGCGGACAGTGCGGTGGAAGCGGTTGCCAGAATCTGGTTTATTTGTTGTTTGACTTTCGATTCAAGGCCTTCAATCGAAACGACCGATGCGTTGTCCTCAAGCAGCAGCCCCATGTCTGACAGATCAAGTTCTGCCAAAGGCTTATGTTCCGCGGTCGCGGCTGAGTTTGATTCGGAAAAGATTCTAAGGTTTGGTGTCGTCATGGGAGGAGATGCTGATCAATAGGTTCAAACGGTTACTAATCACTCCTTGAGAAAAAGAACTCGAAGCTGAGTTACCCGACGTCCATGACCGGTATCTTTATAAATCGACTTGTCGCAGCGGATAATGTGATTGCTTATCCCCTCGAAAGGAGGATTGTAGAGATTCCTTTGACACGGTTTTGGGCGCATCCATCTAACCGGAATAATCGGCCGTAATAATCGTTACAACCTATTCGCGAAATCTCAGGTGGTTGACGCGAACGATTATTTACCTAGACTTAAAACTTACCTCGCGGGTGTGGCGGAACTGGCAGACGCGCATGGTTGAGGGCCATGTGGGAGATAATCCCGTGGAAGTTCGAATCTTCTCACCCGCACTCTAAAAACCCGGGCTAATTGGTTCAAAACAATGAATCTGGCCTTGGGTTTTTCGCTGCGCTGTTGGTGCATAGAAGCATAGATAGGGACTGAAGAAGTAGATGGAAGTCCATAGAAAAACTCCAGCCGATGAGCTGGAGTTTTTGGAGTTGGTTTTGAACCGTGATGGGTAAGCAGTCGGTTGCTTAACGTTTCGAGAACTGAGTTCCTCGACGTGCACCGTGCAAACCAGGTTTCTTTCGTTCGCTCATTCGAGAGTCTCGAGTGAGGAATCCGCCATCTCGCATGGCTGGGAAGTGTTCTTCATTGTGGCTAATGATTGCTCGGGCAAGACCCATGCGAACGGCCCCGGATTGACCAGTTGTGCCGCCACCATTACAAGTGCAGATCACATCAACACTATCAGACTCGCCAGCAGACTCCAACACTTCCTGGATAGCACGACGATCCTTTTCGAACTTAAAGTATTCTTCAAAAGGCTTTTTGTTGATGGTGATTACACCCGAGCCAGGACGCACGCGAACTCGTGCGACTGAAGATTTACGTCGACCGGTGCCAAGTGAGTCACCGTTGAATTTGCATTTCTTTACTACTGCTGCCATCGCTTTGTTTTATCAGTAAGTTGTGATTTGTATGAATCCAAAGATTACCTTTGGAGTGGATTGATTAACCAAGTTCCCGAGGAGTTGGATTCTGAGCCTGATGGTTATGTTCACCACCAGCAAATACCTTGAGTTTGCTGAGCATCGTGCGACCTAATTTGTTTTTAGGGAGCATTCGGCGAACAGCCTCTTCCAGGATTAGTTCAGGAGCCTTTTCCATCCGTTTTTCAGCAGTGATTGACTTTTGGCCAGGATAACCTGTGTACCAGGTGTACGTCTTCTGTTCCCATTTCTTGCCGCTGAAAGTTACTTTTTCAGCATTGACGACGACGACAAAGTCACCGGTATCGACATGGGGAGTGTAAGACGGTTTGTCCTTACCCATCAAAATTACTGCAATTTCACTAGCCAAACGACCAACGCTTTTCTCGGATGCATCTACGAGCCACCAGTTTTGAGTGACTTCGCCAGTTTTAGCCATATAGGTCTTTTGAGCGACCAACGTTCTTACCTCATTTATAGTAAGTACATAAATATGTGGGGAAACAAGCGATTCTAACCCTGCAAATTACAGCTCACAAGGCCTAAAAACACCCACTAACAGGCTTTTTATCGGATTCTCCGCTGGCCAGAAGAAAAGAATTTCTAAGCCATCCGGTTATTACGGAAGAACCAGTAATTCAAGGTGCTGCACAGCAGTTACACTTGGTTTCAGGCTTTGTTTTAAGCAGTTTCCCGGATCCCAAAACGGCGCTTTCACGCTTTTTCATACCCCGAATTGGCGGACCCGTGAGTGGAAGCAGGTTTGATTCAACGAGAATCAACAAGATGTAACACGTCGCATATTCCGTGCTCAACTCACGAAATCATTACCAAGGCAGTCTTAAATAGTCGTAATATTAGGTATTCTGGGATAGATATTCTGAGCGTCAATATGTCTATTATTAGTTATTCAGGGGCCATTATAAGTAATGAACGTTCATTGTGTATTGAATAGCAAGCGATCCACCTGTGAAGATGAAGAATAAACGACCATGAAAAAAGTAGCAGTTGTAAGAGAACAATTTCCCGGTGAACGTCGTGTAGCTCTGCTACCAGAAAATGTTGAGAAGCTAAATGCTGCCGGGTATGAAGTCCTTATAGAGGAAGGGGCTGGTGAAGCAGCGGGCATTCCTGACCAGCTTTATGCAGATGCCGGAGCTAAGGTGACTACACGCAGCGGGTTGATGGGGGCTGATGTCCTTGTGCAGGTACGCAGTCTTGGCGCGAATGCGGTCAATGGGGATCAGGACCTGGAATTAGTAAACGCCGGTCAGTTGGTTATCGGGATGTGTGACCCGTTGGGAAATGCAGAAGCCATTGAGCATCTGGCAACTGTCGGTGCAAGTCAAATTGCACTGGAGATGGTTCCCCGAATCACTCGAGCCCAGAGCATGGATGTGTTGTCTTCGATGGCCACGATCGCCGGTTACCGCGCGGTTTTACATGCCGCTTATCAATTACCCCGAATGTTTCCTCTAAACATGACTGCCGCTGGAACCTTACAGGCGGCACGCGTATTTATCATTGGAGCCGGAGTGGCTGGACTACAGGCTGCTGCGACTGCCAAACGACTGGGAGCTGTGGTAAGTGCTTATGACGTACGCCCGGACTGCCGCGAACAGGTCGAAAGTGTCGGAGCCAGATTTGTCGAGCTCGAACTGGAAACCGATGACGCAGAAGATGCCGGTGGCTATGCACGTGAACAAACCGAAGATTTCCTGATGAAACAACGGGCATTCATGGCAGAGGTCGCTTCTGAGCATGACATTGTTATCACTACAGCCGCAATCCCCGGTCGGCAATCACCGTTACTCATCACCAGTGAAGCTGTCGCTGGTATGGATTATGGATCGGTCATTATTGATCTGGCGGCAGAACGAGGTGGAAACTGTGCTGAGACGAAAGCAGACGAAACTGTTCTCGTTGATGGAGTGACTATTCTGGGGCCTACAAATCTACCGGCAGAGATTCCATACCATGCTAGTCAGATGTTTGGTAATAACGTCACCAACCTCTTATTGCACCTGATAAGCGACGAAGGTGAAATCGAACTTGATTTGGAGGACGATATTGTCGCCGGTTGCTTGGTTTCCAAAAATGGCGAAATCGTCAATGAACGTATTGGCGGAATTCTAGGTGTTGAAGTAGCCGTTACGCAAGCGACTACGGAGCCGGAAGGCGAAGATGAGCCGCAACAGGAAGTCGAATCTAATGTCAATCAGGAGCCCACAGCCGAGGGAGTGACTGAAGCTGAAATCGAGTTATCCGATGAGGATTTCCAACAAGACGATGTTGCTGACAGCCAGGAAATTCCTCTCGTTGAAGAGGAAGACGTAGAAGAGGTCGAGGAAGAAGTCGAGGAAGAAGCTGAGGAAGAAGCCGAGGAAGAAGCCGAGGAAGAAGCCGAGGATTACAGCGATGTAGAGGCCGAACTTCAGGAAGTGGACGACGCATTAGGCCAGTTTTTCACGACCGAAGAATCAGACACGATCGAGGATGTCGACAGTGAAGAAGAGGAAGTAGAGGAAGAGGAAGAGTACGAAGAAGCGGAAGAAGAAGACGATGAGGAAGAACTTGCTGAGGATGAAGAAGTCGACGAAGACCATTTCGAATATGAAGAATTAGAAGACGAGGAAGATGCTCTGACTGAAGAAGATGATGAGTCAGTCTATGAAGAGGAATACGAAGAGGATGAGGCCGACGAGGAAGAAGAGTACGTTGAATACGAAGTCGAAGAATCTGACGAGCTAGAAGTCGACGAAGAATCAGAAGAAGAGAGCGAAGAGGACGCAGAAGCAGAAGAAGAGAGTGAAGAGGACGCTGCCGAGGAATACGAACTCGAAGATTACGATGCGGCCGCAGATTACAGTGACGACGATGATGAACCCGATTACGACTTCAGTGATTACGAAGAAGAGTAAACGGCGGATTTAGAAATAAATATTAGTAAGGTCGAGTGAATCGATCGCGAACATAGCTTTTAGTGGTTAATTGATAAATGAAAAATCCACAGAAAACAATTTGGGTGAAATGGCTGGGATTCGGTGTCATGCTTTGGGCTGGCATTTTGGTTGCTCAGGAAAACCTGGATACAACGACAGAAACAACGACCGAGTCTGCAACCGAATCAGCGGCACCGATCGATGTCCCGGAATCCGCTCCGGCAGAGAAAGTGGAAGCTCATGAATCGGAAGCGGTTGAACCAACGGACGAAGAGTTGGCAGCCACTTCAGACGAGGCTACAAGTGGGTTCGATCTGGATCGCTACGAAGCACTCATGGCTGGAATCGCTGTATTTGTGGTCTCCGTCTTTGTGGGATTTGAAGTGATTACAAAAGTACCACAAACATTACACACTCCTTTAATGTCGGGATCTAACGCGATTAGTGGTATTACGATTGTTGGTGCTATTCTCGTGGTTGCCGATTGCATGAAGACGGACAAAAAAATTGCATTGTTCCTGGCTGGTATTGCTATTGCCCTGGCAATGGTGAACGTCGTGGGCGGCTTTGGGGTAACCCATCGTATGCTTAGTATGTTCTCTTCGAAGAAAAAGAAAAAAGCTGCTTAGACAGTCGAATTCGAGAGGCGTATTCAACAAATCAAATTGCCCGATTAACGGACATTCAAAATAGGATTACCCATCGTGGTGGAATTAAACACAGTAATCTTTGACATACTTTATCTACTGGCTGCAGTCCTCTTCATTATGGGGATTAAGAAGATGAGCCACCCGAGGACCGCCGTCCTGGGGAATTATCTGGGCATTTTTGGCATGTTACTGGCTGCCGGTGTGTCGATCCTGATTACGTTGGAACATAAATCGATTGAAAATAACCTCATGCTGCCGATTGGGATAATTATCGGTGCTGTTTTCATTGGCACTATGTTTGGGGCGATGTTATTCACGCGAGTGAAAATGACTGAGATGCCGCAGCTAGTGGCATTATTTAACGGCGTGGGCGGGTTGGCTTCTGTACTGGTGGCAGCCGCTAGCCTATTTGCTGCAGAACCGGACGCATTACATGCAGAAGTGTTAGTCGCAGGCGGCCTATCAGGTTTGATCGGTGCTGTGACCTTTATGGGAAGTGGTGTCGCTGCCGGTAAACTGCAGGAGCTTGACTTTTTCAAGAAGCAACTGCCAATCCCCGCGATTGTCCGACATTTCTTAAATCTGGCGATGCTGGTTGCGTGCGTCTGGTGCGTTTATGCGATGATCGGCGATGGCAATGTGTTGCTCTATCTACTGATCTGTGTATTGGGTTGTGTATTAGGTTACACACTGACGACTCCGATTGGTGGAGCGGATATGCCAGTCGTTATCGCTCTGCTTAACTCCTATTCAGGGTTAGCGGCATCGGCCACGGGTTTTGTAGTCGATCAGCCGGTGTTAATAATCTCCGGATCATTGGTAGGCGCTTCGGGCATTATTCTCACCAGCTTAATGTGTAAGGCCATGAATCGTTCCTTACTGAGCGTCCTCTTCGGTGGTGGTATGGCAGCTACTTATGAAGAAGATGACGGCGTGTATGCAACGGTGAAGCGAACGACCGCGGAGGACGTGGCCTTGATGGTGGACTTTGCTGATCGCGTCGTCTTTGTTCCGGGATACGGCATGGCAGTAGCTCAGGCACAAAATGCCGTCAGTGATCTGGCCAAGATGATTGAAGATCGTGGTGCTACAGTCGAGTATGCTATTCATCCGGTTGCCGGTCGTATGCCCGGGCACATGAACGTACTCCTGGCCGAAGCCGATGTTAGCTATGAACAGCTACGAACGTTAGAAGACATTAATCCTGACTTTGATGAAGTGGATATCGCCATCGTACTGGGAGCCAATGATGTGGTGAATCCGGAAGCACGCAAAGAGGGAACACCAATCTCCGGGATGCCGATTTTAAACGTGGATGAGGCTCGTCAGGTGGTGGTGATCAAACGTAGCCTGAGCGCTGGTTATGCAGGAATTGCGAACCCGTTATTTGCCGCCGAAAACACATCGATGTTATTTGGTGACGGAAAGGCAGCCATTCAGGATATCTCTACCGCTCTCAAAGATCTCTAAGCCAAAGTTATTTGCGGGAATCCAGATATTCAATCGCTCGTTGCAGCTGGATATCCAGAAACGGCTGATCGTCATCTTCAAATTCGATCGTGGTTTCCTCGGAATTAGAAGACAGTTCCTGGATGGCAGTCGCTGGCCTGATAATGAATCTCTCCCGCCTGTTTTTCAAGTAATCGATACGCTGTGTTTCATCCAGAGTAATTTCATAGCCTTCATTTGGCTTAACTCCCCACTGTTCATTTTCCGGCATCTGCTCAATAGGTTTTGTTCGGTGGATGTTCTTCCCGCTGGGACGGACGTAATGTGCCACGGTGTATTTCAGTGCATGATTATCGCCAGTGGTATCAAGCACGATGACATCCTGAACGGATCCCTTTCCGTAACTTCGTTCACCGATAATCACAGCGCGTTTATGGTCCTGTAAGCAGGCTGCTGTGATTTCACTGGCACTAGCAGAATCACGATCGATGAGAATGACCATTGGTTTTGTGGCATCGAGCGTGGCGGCTACTGTACTTGGGTAGGTTACATTTTGACTGGCATCCCTGTAACGCACTTCGACGACTTTGGCTTCATCAATAAATAGGTCACAGATTGAGACAGCAGACAGCAGCAGGCCTCCACCATTGCCACGCAGGTCTAGAATAATCCCGCGATAGCCGGCATTTTCATTGGCAGTTTGGACAGCCTGTTTTACTTCGTCAGCTGTGCGTTGGCCAAAGTCAGTTATATGTAGGTACAGGATGTCGTCGTTGGGTGCTGGCAAACGATGATTCCATTGGCCATCTTCTAACCGTTCAAAGCCACGTAAGGTGCTGGTCCGTACGATTTTTCTGGTAATCTCGAAATTCAGTAAATCAGGTTCTCCTGCACGACGGATTGCTAGTCGCACCGATGTGTTCTCGGCTCCCCGCAGCAAACGAAAGGATTCATCCTGTGGTATCTCTTTGGTGAATTGTTCGCCGATTTTGACGATCACATCTCCAGCCTGTATACCGGCCTCCAACGCCGGGCTACCAAGCACGGGTGTAATAATTCGCAGCTCCGTGGATTCCTCAACAGATTCGATTTGAATGCCAAGTCCTCCAAACTCCTGATTGAGGATGGCATCGAGACCTTCATATTGGCGGGGAGGCAAGTAGTTGGAATGTTCGTCGAGCGTAGCCATCATTCCATTCATCGCGCCCTGGAATAACGTCTCCTGATCGACTTCATGAACATAGCGTTTTCCAAGTACAGTCGTTGCTCGTTCATAGAATTGCGCGTACTGATTCGTAGGTACTTTGGAATAACAGATGATCGACAACAGCATCGCTGCAGAGATAATCATTACATTACGTGTTGGCATGAGAACAATCCAAAACCGAAAGTCACGGGTAACACAAACGTCTCGTCATTGTACACGACCAGCATAAAAGGAAATTAATCATCTCGAAGGATTTCAGAACGACACTGGATAACTTAGGATTAAAGTTTCAATCAATTCCATGCAAGGTATCTAACGATGCAGAACCTAAAAACGTGGTTGCTCGTCCTGCTGCTCACAGGGAGTACTTTCGCTACCTTTCCGGCCAATACACAGATTCCAAATTCAAAACCTGTTGTTGGTCTTCAAGACAACACGCCGACGGCGACCGTTTTACGAGGTGGCACCATCGTTGTCGGGCCGGGGAAAGTGATCGAAAACGGTGACATTGTCATTCAGGACAATCTGATTCGTAAGGTGGGCGTGAACCAGCGTATCCCTGCAGGTGCTAAGGTGATTGAACTCGATGGTAAAACGGTATACCCCGGGTTTATTGATGCCTATTCAACAGCGGATATTGATCGCACTCCGGCAACTCAGGGTGCCCCTTACTGGAACGACACGATTACTCCACAACTCTCTGTTGCCAGTGTCTACCAGGCCGATGCAGGTTCGAATAGTCAGTTCCGCAGTCAGGGATTTACCGCACGAGTCGTTGCTCCGGGGACCGGGATTCTTCGTGGAGCCAGTGCACTGGTTACAACGGGGTCGGGCAAAAACGACACAGCTGTGTTGAAATCGGATTTATTCCAGCATCTTAGGTTGACCGTGCCTCAGGGACGCGGGCGTAAACAATACCCAAATTCACCGATGGGCGCGGTGGCCCTGGCACGCCAGGCGATGATGGATGCTGCCTGGTACGGAAAAGCCTGGGAAGCCCACAATAATGATCCGGGTAATAAACGCCCTGAAAGAAATGATGCACTGGCAGCTCTGGCTCCATTGTTAGCTGGTAACCAGCGAGCCATGTTCGTCTCCAGCGACGAACAGTATTTCCTGAGAGCAGATCGATTTGCGAAACAATTTGGATTGGACGCCATTCTGGTCGGTTCGGGATACGAATATCAACGTTTGAGTTACATTGTCGCCACCAAAAGACCCATCATTCTTCCAATTAATTTCCCCCAAGCGCCTAATGTGGGAAGTATCGAGTCAGCTCGGGCCGCTTCGCTTGAAAGCATGATGCATTGGGATCTGGCTCCGGAAAACCCAGGACGTCTCGTCGAAGCGGGAGCAACGGTTGCATTAACCACCCAAGGGTTAACCAACCGTAAAGACTTCCTTAAGAATCTGCGTCGCGCTGTCGGACGAGGCCTGGATCAGGATGCTGCTCTGGCAGCCATCACAACCGTTCCCGCCAATCTGACCGGAATGAGTCAGGTCTTAGGGAAGATCGAGAAAAACTATCTTGCTAATCTGGTCGTTACTTCCGGAGATCTGTTCAGCGAAGACACGAAAATCAAAGAGGTTTGGGTCACCGGTGAACGATTTGAATTTTCTGCTCCGCCCCTGCTGTCGCTTGACGGAAGCTGGAAACTCACCGGTGATTTAGAAGGAACGGACTTAACATTGGATTTGAAAGGGGATGGCCCTGCTCTCGAGGGCTCATTACACCTCCAGAGTAATGATGAAAAGACAACGGTCAAACTCTCCAAGGCTTCGATTCGGGACACTCGAGTGAGTGCGGTTTTGCCTGCTAAAAAGTTTGAGAAAGAAGGATTGATTCGGTTTACCCTGACCTTCCTGGATGGCGAAGCTAAAAACGGGATTGGTGAATGGATTTCGAGTGACGGGGCAACAGGTAAATTCATTGCAACCGCGATCGAAAAAGCACCGGTTGAAAAAGAGACCGCTGACGATGCTGCAGACGAGAAGCAGGATTCTGTTACTGCATCTTATGACGTCAATTATCCACTCGGTGCCTATGGCCGAACGACTGCACCTGAACAGGCGAAGCTCTTATTACTCACCAATGCAACGATATGGACATCAGGCCCGCAGGGTACTTTGGAAAACGCGAGTCTACTGATAGATCAGGGAAAAATTGTTGCCGTTGGTCAGGATTTGAAAGCACCTCGGGGAGCAATAGTCGTCGACCTTGAAGGTCAGCATGTTACGGCTGGGATTATCGATGCGCATAGCCACATGGCGACCGATGGTGGTGTCAATGAAAGTGCCCAGGCGATTACTGCCGAAGTACGCATTGGCGATTTTATTGATGCTCATGACAAGACGATTTATCATCAGCTCGCAGGCGGCGTGACGACGTCAAACATTCTACATGGTTCGGCGAATCCAATCGGAGGCCAAAATCAAGTCATTAAACTTCGTTGGGGAGCCATCGGGGAAGACCTGAAATTTGCAGGATCTCCACTCGGGATAAAATTCGCCCTTGGGGAAAACGTCAAACAAAGTAACTGGGGTGATGATTACACCACCCGTTATCCTCAAACACGGATGGGCGTTGAACAGATCATTCGAGATGCGTTCGTCCGAGCCCGACAGTACAAAAAAGACTGGGTACAGTGGAATGCCACGAAACGAGGTGTGCCGCCAAGATATGATTACGAGATGGAAGCGATTGTTGAAATTCTTGATCATCAACGCTGGATTCACTGCCATAGCTACCGGCAGGATGAAATCCTCGCTTTGCTCCGAACGCTGGAAGACTTCAATATCACGATCGGCACGCTTCAACATATTTTGGAGGGTTATAAAGTAGCCAATGAAATGGCGGATCACGGTGCTATGGGATCAACCTTCGCAGATTGGTGGGCTTATAAATACGAGGTGATTGATGCGATTCCGTATAACGGAAAACTGATGCACAAAGCCGGAGTGGTGGTTTCGTTTAATTCAGATGACCGCGAGTTGGGAAGACATCTCAATCATGAAGCGGCCAAGGCCGTTAAGTACGGAGGAGTTGAACCAGAGGAAGCATTGAAATTTGTGACCTTGAATCCGGCAAAACAGCTAAGAATCGAAAAGTTTGTAGGCTCACTGGAGCCTGGTAAACACGCAGATTTTGTAATTTGGAGTGGTGATCCGTTATCCGTCTTTAGTCGTTGTGAACAGACATGGATTGATGGGCGGATGTACTTTAATCGTGCCGAGGATATTGCTTCGCGTAGTGAATTGAAACAACGACGAGACGTCCTGATTCAAAAGATTTTGGCATCCGGCGAAGCAATGGTTGGTGCTTCCGGAATGGCTTCTAAAGAAGCGGATCTCTGGCCTCGTGAAGATGTTTTCTGTCATACGCATCGACACAGTAATCAGTGCACACATGCCGGACAGCAAGGACGTTTACAACAACTGATGAATCTGATCAATCAGGAACAAAAACAACAGTTGCAACAACAGCAGACTCAGGAGCAGGAGTAAACCTATGAAACCTAATCCAACATCCCTGCCTGACCTTCATCATGCAACTCGATTAAGCAAAAACGAAAATATGATTATGTCATTAATAAAACAAACCTTCACATTGCTGCTCTGCTTAACCTGGATTCCGGCTGCGAACGGAGCTGTTCCGGAAGTACCCGGAGCGAAGCAGGATCATCCGATTGCCCTCGTTGGTGGCACGATTCACACCGTCAGCGGTAAGACCATTAAAAATGGCACGTTGTTATTTATCGATGGAAAAATTGCTGAAATCGGAGGAGATGTCAATCTGCCGGTCAATGTCGAAGTGATTGATGTTCAGGGTAAGCATATCTTCCCCGGGCTCATCGATGCGAATAGTAATATGGGGCTCGTTGAGATTAATGCAGTTCGGGCTACGGTGGACGAGCGGGAAACAGGTCGGTTTAACCCGAATGTGAAAGCTCATGTGGCCATCAATCCTGACAGCGAGATTATTCCTACTACTCGTAGTAATGGAGTTTTACTTTGCTTGACGGCTCCCAGCGGTGGTGTGATTTCAGGTCAGAGTGCTGTCATTCAGTTAGATGGATGGACGTTTGAAGATTTGACGATCCGTCCCGGTGCCGGTCTGCATATTAACTGGCCCCTGATGGCCGCCGTCAGTGACTGGCAATTGACCGGTAGTGCGAAGGAAGCAGGGAAGGCACGAGACAAGAACATGCAGGAACTCGAAGAGTTCTTCAATACAGCTCGTCGATATGACGAAGCTCGTCGTCACGATGCGTCGACTAAGATTGATCTTAAATGGGAATCGATGCGAGATGTTCTTGCTGGAAAGATCCCCGTGATTGCCACAGCCAATAATGCCAATCAGATACAGGCTGCAGTAGCATTCTCAATTCGCCAAAAAGTGAAACTCATAATCAATGGCGGTTATGATTCGATCTACTGTACAGATTTGCTCAAACAACATGACATCCCAGTCATCCTCGGTGGCGTTTATCGCTTACCGCGCCGTGCTGATGATCCCTATGACCTGCCCTATGAGATACCGTCACTTTTAGAAAAGGCAGGCGTGCGATTTTGTATCTCGTCGGATGGTCGTTTTGGAGCCTCTATGGTGCGTAATTTACCCTTCCATGCCGGTACAGCACATGCCTATGGGTTGTCGATGGAGCAGGCATTACGTTCGGTGACTCTGAGTACAGCTGAAATTCTGGGAGTGGACGAGCAAGTGGGAAGTCTCGAGCGAGGGAAAGATGCTACGCTTGTTATCGCAGATGGAAACATTCTGGATATTAAAACGAATGTGGAAGCAGCATACATCGGGGGGCGTCGCGTTGACTTGTCGGACCGTCATAAAAAACTGTATTACAAGTACGAACAACGCATCGATCGAGCGGCTGCTGCCAAAGCCAAATAAAAGAAACCCGGTTACCGATCCGGTTCAACGGGAGCATCATTTGCTTCCGGAACGGTCTCTTTTTGATCCGACTCGTTGCCGGTAAAACCCAACTCTTGTAAATCGCTGGTATCCCAGGATGATCCGTCAACCAGGATGGTTTTTCCACGGGTCATTTCAAAGCGCCCGGTGTTGGGGAAATAAGGAGGTCGCATCAAGGCGTAGGTATACTTGCCGGGTTGTAAATCAAGACGGATGAGATCGACGTTTGCAAAACCTTCTGCGTCGCGTTCTGATAACAGAACAACCTGCTGGCTCTGTTCATTCTGGATTTCGACAGACCATCTCCCATCACGATATTCCAGAGGGAAATTGACTTCCACATACCCCGGACGATTGGCATACCAAATGGCTCCGCCGGCACCTAAAAAAATGATTAGTGCT
Source organism: Planctomycetaceae bacterium UBA2972 (assembly GCA_002348315.1). Taxonomy (GTDB): domain Bacteria; phylum Planctomycetota; class Planctomycetia; order Pirellulales; family Pirellulaceae; genus UBA721. The sequence continues at coordinate 13,086 of DEAW01000081.1, forward strand.
AAAACCATCAGAATATGGTTTCCACGGCCAACGCGGCGAGTGTCTGGGGTTTGTTCGACCGCAGAGCCCGGAGCAATACTGGGAGCGGCCTGAACTCGAGCTGGCAATTCCGGTGCTTCGGCCTGAATAGAATCGAGCTCGTCGTAGGAAACGTCGACTGTGGATACTTCTTCCTTACCCAGATCAAGCGAGAATTCTTCGATGGTGGAAACTCGGGATTCCGCTGTTTCAATCACGGGTATGGTGGTGACGCTGGCCAGCCGGCAGGTTTCGAGTGCTTCGGTGACTTCCGACATCGTTTGATATCGCTGTTCGGGATCCTTAGCGACCATACGACTGAAAATACGATCGAGCAATTCAGGAAGGTCGCTGCGAAAGTCATGCAGTGTGGGGATTGGGTTATCACGATGGGCCAAAAGCCGTTCGATGGTTGAATTACCCGGATAAGGGATCTTACCAGTGAGCAAACGGAACATGGTACATCCGAGGCTGTAAATGTCTGTGCGGGGATCAACGCTGTGAACGTCTTTGGCTTGTTCAGGTGACATGTAATCGACCGTTCCAATGATCTGATTTTGACCGGTCAGGCTGTCATCAATCGAGTCTTCAGCACGCTGTAGCGAGACGAGTCCCAGGTCGAGTATTTTTACGGTCCCATCTGTCGAAAGCAAAAGGTTGTGTGGTTTGATATCGCGGTGAACAATGCCCTCGTCATGAGCATACTGCAATCCCACGGCAGCCTGGGTTATATAATCGAGGACTTCTTCGCAGGGCAGTTCGCCTTCGCATTTGGATATCTGTCCGAGATCTTCACCTTGAACCAACTCCATTACTAAAAAGAACTTATTGTTTTCTTCTCCTGCATCGAGTGCCGAAACGATGTTTTGGTGGGCGAGTTTACCCGCTGCCTGTACTTCCCGTTGAAATCGCTTAAAACGGTTATCGGTTTCATCGTTTTCTTTGGGCGAAATTACTTTGATGGCAACCTCGTGCTTCATCATCATGTGATTCGCCTTGTAGACCGTCCCCATGCCGCCCTGACCGATAATCTCCAGTAGGCGGTAATTTCCATATCGCAATGGCTTAGGGCGTTCTCGATTAAGCCCCTCCGCCTGATACGTTGTCAATAAGCCTGCCTCGACTAAAAGTTCCCCCAGCGTGTCACCGTCGATGGGCTGAGTGTCTGTCGGGACTTCTGCAAGCCATTTGCGTACTTCATCGGCGGACATGATGCCTGAGGCATCCAGATGACTGATAAATTGTTTGCGAGAAACGGACATGAAAGATCTATGAGTTGATAGACGGAATAGGAGAGGTTGGAACTATGATTGTATTCTAGCAAGCTCTTGTAAATAGTCGAAAGGGAGGACCGGCCAGCGACAGTGTTGTTGGAGCCCTGATGCCTGTTTTGATGTTTCGGTAAAGATAACTAAGTCGCCAGAAGGGAACACACTTATGTCCAGATTTCCCGGTACTCGGTATTCGCATTCAACGCTCCAGTCTATCTTACTGTCATTTGCCTGAAAGAATGGCCGTTGAGATGGTGTTAGTGACTGCCATACGGCTTCCGTTCCATAATGCACGCGGTGCGGTTGCAATGCCTTAACAGCACGCGGGCTAAACAGAATTCCAAAAGGGCAAAAATCCCAGCGACGAAGATGAGGTCGATACACACGCAGGTCATTCCATTGATCTAACGGCACTGCTGTCAGACAGACCACATTGTATCCCCCACGAATGGTTTGATTGCCGCCAAAGATCATTTCGCTAGAGAGGATGCTGCGGAGAGACGAAAAAGCTGAGTGATCAGCCAGAGGGTTTCCCTGAATTAGTTGATTGTGCCACTCACTTTCTGTTTGGTGTGGCCAGGGACCGTCAATAGCACGAGTCCAGTGAGCAAGTGACAGAGGACTACCAATCCAAGTTGGTGTCCGAGGTTGAATAGGATGTTTAAGAACAGGAGTCGATGGGGCAGAATTTATCTCAGAGAAGCATGGATGAATTATTTCTTTGCTACGCCAGGCAATAAGCTGCGCTGTTTTGCTTTGAGGTTCACAGTGAATGGCCATGACCCGATCAGCTCCACCGACTAACAATCGGTCGCGTTCAGGCAATCGAATGAGTTGAGAATATTCGGGCGGTAAAACAGAACGCGGAGGGCTAATGATGCATTCATACGAATGTAAAGATGCTGTTACGCCGGATTGCTGTTTCCACTGTCTTTCCGTTCTACAGAATCTAATTCGTCCCAGCGAAACTGGATGTGCATTTACATAAGACCTTAAGAAGGGATCACAGGTGGTCTTGGAGGTTGTAATGATTAGTGGCGGTTGTGACGTGGTTTCGCCGAGTGCTTGTAGTTGTGCTTTTAACGTAGCGAACCACCGTTGTTGTTTGTATAGCGGGCGAGCGAGGCTTGAAGAGACGAAGCTGACCGAGGTAACGCTTTGGCTGTCGTCTTTGCGGAAGCAATATTCTCGTTCGCCAATCCAGCAAGCCAATTGTTCTCGAAGCCAGACTGGGGGAGAACACGAGATCGTCTGCTGCATCAAAATAGTTCCGGAAAGTGCATTCACCGAATACCTTGAAGAACGCAATCACAATTTGTTGCCGAGCAGATGTAAGGGAATTCTAATCGTTGAAGTCTTAGGTTGAAAAGTGGATGAACGGCGGTCTGGTGACACCAGACCGGGGGACTCTTGAAGGCAGAACAGATTTGGTATGCTGAGAGAAGACGTAGTGAAAGAGTTGAGTTCAGGCGAATGTCATGAAAAGAATAAACCAGTTGTTGTTGATGCTGATGCTAGTTGCAGTCAGTGTTGAAGCACAGGAAAAGCGGGCTGTTGATTTAACGCCGCAATATGATCCGTCGTCGAATTACCGAGACGTAAAGCTTCGTGGCTATACGATTCGAGTCAATAAACTGTTGATGCGTGGTCATAGCGATCTGTACAAACAAAGTCTGGAAGTCATGGATCACCAGCTCTACAAAATTCAAAGAGTGGTCCCTGCAGCCGCAGTAAAAAAGCTTCAAACTGTGGTGATCTGGCTGGAGTATGACGAACCACACCATCCGTGTGCTGCCTATCATCCGGGCAGACAGTGGTTGGTAGAGAATGGTATGAATCCGGAAAAGGTGAAGTGTGTGGAGATTTCAAATGCCACCAATTTTGTCAGCTGGACAATCTCTCAGCCCTATATGGTGTTCCATGAATTGGCGCATGCTTACCACGATCAGTTTTTACCCAGGGGCTTTGAAAACTCTGGTGTTCTGACGGCATTCCAGTCAGCAATGAAGACGGAAAAATATCAAAAAGTGCTTCGCTGGAACGGAAAACAAGTTAAACACTACAGTACGACGAATCAAATGGAATACTTTGCTGAAGCAACAGAAGCCTATTTTGGAACCAATGATTATTACCCGTTTACCAGGCCGGAACTTGAGTTATTTGATGCAGGTGCGGCTCGAGCGGTTGAAGCTGCCTGGGGCATAAAGGAAGAAAAGAAATAATGTCGATTACGATTACAGATATTGAAGTACGTGATATCCGATTCCCAACATCGGATAATTTGGATGGCTCTGATGCAATGAATCCGGATCCGGATTATTCCTGCGGCTATATCACGCTGCATACTGATAGCGACCTGATTGGTCATGGACTTTCATTTACGTTAGGACGCGGAACGGAGTTGATTTCAGGTGCTGTGGATGCCATGAAACGTTTGGTGGTTGGTCAGACGTTGGAGGACATTACAGCCGATATGGGTAAATACTGGCGTCACTTAACAGGCGACAGCCAATTGAGATGGATGGGGCCCGATAAGGGAGTGATGCATTTTGCAGTCGGTGCTGTGGCGAATGCTCTTTGGGATCTTTGGGCCAAAGCAGAGGGAAAACCCGTTTGGCGGTTGTTGGCAGACATGACACCCGAAGAAATCGTACGCTGTATTGACTTTCGGTACATCGATGATGCTTTATCGCCGGAAGAAGCTCTGAATATTCTGGAAGAACAATACGATTCACGTGCAGACCGAATCAATGATTTGTTGGACAACGGATTTCCGTCGTACACCACATCCGCCGGTTGGCTGGGTTACAGCGAAGAGAAGCTGCGTCGATTATGTCAGGAAGGCGTCGCTGCCGGTTGGTCTCACTATAAGATCAAAGTTGGACGTGATATCAATGATGACATCCGTCGAGCACAGATTATTCGCGAAGAGATTGGCTACGATCGCCGGATGATGATGGATGCCAATCAGGTTTGGGGAGTCAATGAAGCGATTGAAAATATGACACGTTTGGCTGAGTTCAAACCATGGTTTATTGAAGAACCCACTAGTCCGGATGATGTGTTGGGGCATGCCGCAATTGCGGAAGCACTGAGGCCATTAGGTGTTGGTGTGGCGACCGGTGAAATGTGTCAGAACAGAATTATCTTCAAGCAGTTTATGCAAGCGAATGCTATCGATGTTTGTCAGATAGATAGCACGCGAGTGGGAGGCGTGAATGAAATCATCTCCATCATTCTGATGGCGAAGAAATTCGGTGTTCCGGTTTGTCCTCATGCTGGAGGTGTCGGATTATGTGAATATGTCCAGCATCTGGCGATGTTTGATTATATCTGTGTGAGTGGTACGACTGAAAATCGACTGATTGAATATGTTGACCATCTGCATGAACATTTTGAAAACCCCGTGATCATGCAGAACGGAGCCTACATGCCGCCGACTGCTCCCGGGTACAGTATCACCATGAAACCGGCGTCTTTGGATGAGTATGAGTTTCCCAACGGGCCGGTCTGGAAAGCTCGACAATCAGAATCTTAATGCCAGTGCTGCAACCAGTTTTCTAACATCAGCAGAGACCATAGTCGTTGGCTATGGTCTCTTTTTTGTGAATGGTGTTCGCGAAGCAATCTCTGAATCGATTTTGGATTGATCCAGTCATGGCATTTGGCATTTTCGGACATCAAACTGTCATTCGTTTGTTCGCGAAGCTCATGGCGAAACCAGGTATCCAAAGGTACGCCGAATCCCATTTTCGGGCGATTCCATATGCTCTCGGGCAATAACTCAGAAAACGTATTCTTTAAGATCTGTTTCCCCACTCCTTTTTGATATTTCAGCGACGCGGGAATCCGTGAAGCCAATTCAACCAGACGATGATCAAGGAATGGTTGGCGACATTCAAGGCTATGCGCCATGCTGGCTAGATCCACTTTGGTGTTTAAGTCACACGGTAAATATGTCAGGAGATCGCCGAGTGATGCTTTTGTAAGCGGAGAGCGTTGCGTCATCCGCTGCCAGGCGTTGGTCAGAAAATCAGCAGGATCATGATCCTCCAGTTGTGATTGAAAACTGTCGGTATAGAACTCCAATCGATTTACATAGGGAAAAATATTGATCCAATCCAGATAACGGTGTACGGGTGAGTAGGTTAAAGGATCAAGAAATCGTTTGAGCCTGCGAAAGAATCCTTTGTATTGAGAACCGAAGGGCAAGCAACGAGAAATACCGGTTCCCAGAAAAACCTTCAGTGGAGGGATACGGTCAATTCGTTGAGCAAGGGAGATTGCTTTGTAGCGAGGGTAACCGGCAAACAATTCATCTCCGCCATCGCCGGAGATTGCCACGGTTATATTCTGGCGAGTGAATTCAGACACATACCAGGTAGGAATAGCACTACTGTCGGAGAACGGTTCGTCGTATTGCCTGACAAGTGATGGCAGGACTTCGACCGCTTTCGGCTCGACAATGAACTCGTGATGATCTGTTTTGAGATGGTTTGCAACCTGACGAGCGTATGACGATTCATCATATTGTTTGACGGAGAAACCAATCGAGAAAGTCTGTACCTGCTGACCAGCATGCTGCTGCATTAATGCCACCATTAACGAAGAATCAACACCTCCCGACAAAAAGGCACCAAGTGGTACATCGCTTCGCAGCCGTAACTTAACACTGTCAGTCAATAACTCCTTTAACTGTTCTTGCAGCTGTTCGGCAGAATCCTGTGAAACGTGGTTAAAGTCCGGATTCCAATAACGCTGTATTGAAAGTTGACCGTTTTTAAAAACTGCGAAGTGACCAGGCTCAAGTTTGTGTACGTCTTTGTAAATACATAGTGGGTGAGGAATGTATTGGTAGATGAAATAGTGATCTAATGCCCGCGGGTTGATTTCTCGTGATATCTCACCACTAGCGACTAATGCCTTCAGTTCACTGGCAAATAATAGTCGATCAGCTTGCTGTGAATAATAGAGGGGTTTCTGCCCTAGTCGGTCACGTCCGAGGACGAGTTGGTTTTTCCGGCTATCCCAGATGGCAAGTCCAAACATGCCATTAAGATACTGAAACATATCAGTACCATATTTTTGGTACATCGCAACAACGACTTCAGAATCGCTCTGAGATCGAAACCTGTAACCTTCCGCTTTAAGTTCGTCACGCAATTCCAGATAATTGTAGATCTCGCCATTAAAAACCAACCAGATGGTTTCGTCTTCGTTTGCGATAGGTTGATGGCCGGTTTGGAGATCGATAATCGAAAGTCTTCGAAACCCGAGTGCGACGGCAGGTATTTCAGTCGATGCCGACTGATTCGTATGAAATTGACCAAGATCATCAGGGCCGCGATGTGACAAACTCGCCATCATACGCTCAAGCTGGTCGCTCGAGAGTTTACGAGAGTCACTGGTCCAAATGGCGCCGGTTATACCACACATGATGTTTTGGAATTTAAGGTCGTACGGTAAAGCTACTATCTATATCGCCGTAGGTGCGTTCCTGGTTCACGACAAGCGAAGTATTTTTACTGGTTGAACACGGTTTCCAATGGATTTGGCGTGTTTTGAGTGCAATCAGCAGATGGTCTGTCGGGAAACACAGTAGGCTCAAGAAGAATTTGATGGATGTATTTGGCTAATCCGCCAGCATCAGGGCCACCCAGAAATCCGTTTTGTTCATGTTGGATACACTCGTTATTGCCATCACTACGGCTTGCAACCACTGCAACCTGCTGTTGAATAGCCTGCTGCAACCCCCAGTCTTTACCCTGATGATCAGCCGTGACGAGTAAGCACTGAATTTGCGGAAAAAGTGAGACAGGTTCGATCCAGGGCGTCAGGAAGTGAATGCGAGGTCGTAAAACCATGTGATCCGCATATTGTCGGAGGATGTCTGTTTGGCTGCCGTCACCACAGATTACCAAATGAATATCCTGATGCAGATGTTCGAGGATACCGACGATCCAAATGGCTTCTTTGATTCGTACAAAAGATTCGTTGTTACCGAGGCATAAAATGATTTGAGACGAGTTGGACAGATTGAATTCAGTCCGGAGTTCTAAAGTCTCATTTACATCAGGCGAATCGATCGGTAGTAACAATGATGGTACAAATTGACTGTTAGGAATCTGTGATTCAAGAAATCTGGAAGAAACAGAAACCGAATGACTCTGTTGATACATGAAATTCCCAACCACTCCGGGATAGGTTAAATTCCGTTTGGATGGAGTCGTGATCACGGTCTGAAGATTTCGGAAGCGTCTGAGCATAGGTAATGCTTCGAGTCCGAATTTTGCAGGATCCCAGCAGGTTACGGTATTATTGCGATCGAATCGTCGTGTCAATTGAACGAGTTGAACAGTTCTGAGCCAGGGGGATTGGGAACGAGGTGCCGTTACGATTGCGTTGGAGCCGATCCACTGTTGAAGTGCCTCTAGATTGTTTGTAACGTCTTCAAGACAGATGACATCGATCGGTTCCGAGGAGAACCTGGCTGCGGTTCGAATTTGAATGAGGGCATCAAATTCTGTAGTGGAAGGCACGACGTGTAGGGGACGAGGCATTAGCGTTTGCCTCGCAGTGTCTCTTCAAATATCTGGAGGTGCTTTCGAGCCATAGATTCCAATGAGAATTCCTGTTGGACTCGGGCATAAGCAGCCTCAATCATTGGCGAATTATCACTGCCATGTGCGGAGATGATAGCCTGAGCCAGAGCAACGGGGTCTTTGGCAGGCACCAGTCGGCCGTGCATCCCATCCTTAATGAGTTGACGATTACCGGCAATATCACTGGCGATGACATGAACATGACTGGCCATCGCCTCTAAGACGGATAGGGATAGCCCTTCCATATAGGACGGCAGAATAAACGTGTTCGCAGCTTTCAACAAGTCGCCAACATCATCAAACGCTCCGGGCATCAACACATGGCCGACCAACTCCAATTCTCGAATTCTATCGTACAGGGCTTCCCGGTCGGGCCCTTCACCAATGAGCCAAAGTTGACTATGAGGATTGTGTTGAACAACAGTGCGCCAGGCATCGAGTAATTCAAAGAGTCCTTTATTGCGAGTCAGACGCCCGGTGTAGACGCTCACCTGATGATCGGGATGAGAGGTAAAGTCACGATTGTTTTGAGCGAGGACCTTCCGAGCCTGTGTCATTGTTTCGACAGTCCTCCGGTGCCTGGCTAAGGCAACACCATTGGGCACGTGATGGATGCGATTTAATGGAAATTGTGCCACCACAAGTTCATCATGTGTCGCTTCGCTTGGTGCAATCACTGCATCGGCGAGTTTACACCGTCGTCGAATACGGCTTCCGAATCGTGCAACATTGTGCCAATTGCAGTCCCCGGTTTCCCCGCCACCTTCCACGCGTAAAACAACACTTTGCGATTGCTTGCGACATGCAGTGACTGCTGAGTAAGCAGAATGTTTGAGCATGGAAACAAAGGCAACATCATAGCGGTCACGATTAGTTCTCAGCCAGCGAGTCAGAGCGTCCATATAGACGAAGGTACCCCAGCCCCGACGCTCGGGATTAGCAAGACGCTGTACTTCAACTTCACGATGAGTGAATTGGCGTGGCCATGTCGGATCCCATTGGGCTGTCAACAGGATTGGATGGGCTCCCTGACGCTGGAACTCAGATGCTAGATTTGCCATCACCATTTCCGCTCCGCCGACCAGTGGCCAGAAGCGTCGAGTGATCATCGCAATTCTTAGTCCGGACATGACTCTTGTTTTCAGTTATTCTCTTGCTCGGCTGCCAAATCGCCTGATTCTAAAACACCGACATAGGGCAGATTACGGTAGATACCCTGGTAATCCAGACCATATCCAACGACAAACTCGTCAGGGATTTCAAAGCCAACAAAGTCGACGTCAAATTCAAGTTCCTGGCGTCCATGTTTATATAGAAGCACGGCAGATTGAACGGTGGCCGCACCGAGCCTGCTAATATGATTGTGGACAGCGTTAAGTGTGTGCCCCGTGTCAAAAATGTCATCTACAATCAGCGCATTTGTCCCATTCAAATCCGGCAGCATGGAGGTGTCCAACTCTAATTCACCACGACTGGTATCACCCCGATAACTACTAGCATGAACTGATCCCAGTTTAACAGGCATCGTTAGTTGTCGAATGAGATCGGCCACTAGAATAATGCTACCGGTCATTACACAAATAACAGTGAGCGGCTGTTCACCAAACTGACCATTGATTTCAGTGGCCATTTTAGAGATGCCTTGCTGCAACTCGTCTTCTGAAATAAGTACTTTCACTAACTAGTCCTGTTTGTCACTGAGCCTCCCAACCCGATGTGCGGGGAAATCATTCAGGCCATTGTACTCATTGTATCTAATCAATTAAACTTCAGTGTTTCCTGAACCCAATCCACGCCCAGCATCGAGAATTATAGAATGTGGTCTACGATAGAAGTAGATGGCCATGCTTGTGAAATCTATGAGCCGAGTCAACCATCAGAGCATGGTTTTGTGGTGGTCTATTTGCATGGCGTGAGTGGTGATTGGTTGCATGACAAACTAGAGTTTACGAAGCAGTTTGAACAGTTTGGAATCCGAGTCATTGGTCCGCGTACCCAACGTAGCTGGTGGTCAGACCGAATTTGTACAGAGTTCGATTCGGAGCTATCTGCGGAATCCTATGTCAAAGAGAATGTCCTGCGGTTTATTCAAAGCGAATGGGGAGCCACAGCACCACGGATCGGGCTGTTGGGAACTAGTATGGGAGGCCAGGGTGCTTTACGGTTGAGTTATAAGTATCCGGGAATCTTCCCGATCGTAGCTGCGATTTCTCCAGCCATTGACTATCATCTGCGAATGAAGCAGGGGATCGATGAGACCTTGCCATTAATGTACGACGATCCGGAAGTCGCTCGACAAGATTCGGCATTACTGCACATTCACCCATTAAACTGGCCTCGTCATCAGTTCTTTTGCTGTGACCCGGTAGACCACTTCTGGTTCGAAGGTGTTGATCGGCTGCAGATGAAACTGTATTCACTGGGAGTACCTCATGAATACGATTTTGATACGACCGCGGGTGGTCATGGATTTGGTTACTACAACACGCAAGCGGAAAAAGCGGTTACGTTTTTAATAGAACGGCTTGAGCAGGAACGAACTAGATTACCTGTGGCTTGAATCAACGTCCCGAATCCAGAAAGCTTGGCGAGTGTACATCGACCTTGCCGGTTTCTAAGTCATAAATAATGCGTCGAGCAGCCGCATTCGGTGTGGGAGTCTTGTTGGCTTTCATCCAGAGTTTAGCATCTCCCCGACCACCTTCCATCACGATGTTGTTTTTCAACTGGGAATAGGAGATGCGATGTGCCAGTGCCGTATATTCTGCCTGATGCATGTAGGTATTACCTGTGGCGGAGATGACAAATGACGGTTCTTTATTGCGACTAATGTTTGCAATCGACAGGCTATCGCAATTCAGTTCGACACCCTCAGATTGTTGAACGGATTTTGAAGTGAGTGGGCTGTCCCAGCGTGGCACGGAACCCATCAGAGTCTGAACCTTTCCCTGAAACGTTAGATTGAGGTTGGTGAGGTTTCCTGTTAGGCCTTCGTTGAAATCAATCACTAGGCTTTGGATATTCTTAGTTTCGTTTGTGGGCTTTCCAATAGTTGGCAGGCTTTCGTCGTCCAGTGCCGTGTAACGAATCTGCCCCTGCCCAAAGGCGGCGATATTATTCTGTGCTGGAAAATAGCTCAAACGATCGACTTGAATGTGCTGGATATTACGATGTTGTTTGTTTTGAACAATCGTTCGGCGTTGAACATTTACATTCTCGACAGCTTTGAATTCCTGAATTTCGATAGGTGCATCCAGTTGTGGGTTTTGAAAATCAACGCGATGAGTCAGATGTAGTTCCAGGATGTTACATGCCAGATCGATTTCGTTTAATTCAGCGGGTGTCGTTTGCATGCGAAAGCGTGATTGGACATTACCGAATAATTGAATTTTGGATCCTGTAAATGCCAGTTGCTCATCCCACGTAATCCGTTTCGCATTGTCAGGATTAGGGTCGTTTGGTGCTAAGTGAACTAATTCCCCGGCACCTTCAATCCAGACCAGATTCATTTGTTGATTGAGTTGAATCGAATTACCAGAGACTTGAAAGCCTTCATAGGAGATCCAGGCCGGTTTCCCCTGACGCTCTTTACCATCAATTTTTAGTTCGGCTAATCCTGCTAACCCGCGAGAAAGCCGAATCCGTTCGCCATGCAGTGTGAGAGGAGATCTTGATTGTCCCGGGAGGGGTTGTTGATGGAAAGATAAATCGCCTTCCATCGTAGCTCCGTTAATCTGGAGTCCGTCAAGCGTTTGTAGAAGGTCCAGTTTGAGTATTTCCCCGGACACAATGTAACGCTTTGTTTGGGCATTGGATGGGACTGCGTTGCCACGGTCTAGCAGGTTGATCGTGCCGGTTCCCCGGCGGGTGCCGGACTGGACTGGAACGACTGGGCGGACGGATTGATCCCGAGTAATCCAGGTATGCGTTTGATGAGCTTTGGCATGTAGTTCAGGCAGATTGATCTCCACATGTCCAGTGGCCGCCATCTTATAAGGTGAGATCTCCACTTTCGTTTCCTTACTGGTTTCGCTTTGAGGGATTTCAATCTCCTCCAGCCAGATGTGCAGACGATCACTGGAAATCGACTCAGCCTCAGATAGTTGAATTCGAGCGCCCTTGTTTAATTCCAAAACCTTTTCCTGCTTCTCATTCAGAGCCAGCGTACTGTGAGCTTGCCATTGCGCAAACAGTCCCTGTTGAGATGAACTTCCTGTTTTTGGCTTGAGTCGTAACTCACCCGCACCTTCTGCCTGATACGTTCCCAGTCGACCTGGATCATCGGCAAACACGTATTCGAGTTTAGGTACTTTGATAGAGAAGTCCTGCAATTCGATGGTGCTTTCAACAGCATCTTTAATTGAGAATTTCAATTCCTCTAGGTCGATGGATACTCGCTGGCCTTGAATGGTCAAATCTCTGGATGGTGATTTAATCAGGACCGGGTTCCCGTCGGCAATGATACTTTGTGGATTGAACTGACCGGTGGTGTCGAGCAACGGGTTATTCGAATCCGGAGCCTTGGCATAGGGTGGTGTAAAGGTGACCTGCAATTGATCACACGTCATGGTGTCATTGGTTCGTCCATCCTGCCGGAAAGTGACCTGTACTTGTTCTTCAAGTGACAACCGTGAATTGGCCTGATCGATACGAAAGGGGCCATCACATTCAATGACCATTTCAGAAGGTCTCTGTGCGGCTAAACTGTCTTGCGGTGCGTTGGAGTCCGGCGTTGCCAGCGGAATAATCTGCCGTTCCATTTGCAGGACTAACTCGTCCACGTGAATCAATTCGAAGGAGTCGATTCGTGAGAGTGGATTGTCGCTTTGGACGTCAGTTCGTGACTTTTCCTGTTCGCCTAGAGTGACGATTAAGTCACGTCCTTTGCCATAATGTCCCGCATACTGAAATTCCACGTCGTGAGTAGTCCAAATTCGATTCTCTTCAAATTGGACATTGCGTGTGATGAACTGGATTCCGTCATTAGCACCCTCTGCCGTTTCATGACTGTGTATGGCGACATCTCCCACCAATCGTCCATTAAACGAGTTTTGACTTTCAGACGACAATGCATCCACTGAAATAACAGCACCACTAGGTGCGTGCATGGTCAGAATACGATCTTTCTTTTCTGCGGATTGAAAAATAACGCAAGTGCAAGGCTTGATGATGACTTCACCTTCAGCCTGTTCGTATTCCTGGAATAACAGGATCCCCTGCGCAAATTCAAAGATCTTAGGCGATTTTAGTTGCCATGCATCTTCTTTGAAAACCTGTGCTAATCGTTGACGGTTTTTCGAGGGTGCTGTTTGCCAATAGAACTCAGAGCCCGTGGCGGTGGACTCCGGATTTGAATAAGCGGGCTCGATTACCGGAGCAGCTGTCAGCGCATAGACAGAGTAGGCGATCAATACGACTACCAAGCTCGCGACAGTTCCCAGAAAACGCTTAAACATGACCGTTTGTAATCACCTCTCAGGCAGAATAGTACTGCTGAACTAAATCGTCCCAACGACCAGTGGAACGTAGGATGGTTTCAATCAATTCGCGGACAGCTCCCTGCCCTCCCGCTGTGTCTGTGACGAGGTCAGCAGATTCCAATAATTCACCAACGGCATCTGCAACAGCAACGCCCAAACCAACGGCTCGGATGACGGGTAAGTCGGTTAAGTCGTCTCCGATGTAGCAGACTTCCTCCAACCCCAGATTCATACTCTTTGCCAGCGTCTCGGCGGTCGGAAGCTTGGATTCAAATCCCTGACGTACGATGTCGATACCTAATTCTGCGCTACGGACCTTAACGATGTGGGAAGTTCTTGCCGTTAAAATGCCAAACCGAAACCCGGCCCGTTGCCACATCTTAATTCCAAGCCCGTCTTTGATATGAAATGTCTTCGATTCAATCCCGTTGTTATCAAACGTGATGCCTCCATTAGTTAACACGCCATCCACATCAGATAAGATGAGTTTGATTTTCTCGAATGAGTGATTCACAGGTTGAACGCTCTATAAGTTGCATCGGCTGGAAAGGGGATTGTCGAATTTTCATCAGCGTCTACTACCGGTAACAACGAAACCGTGTCAGTAATGTCGATCATGCCAACAGGCTCAGCTTGCTGATTGATAACAGGTAGTTCACTGATTCTACGTTGCGCCAAAACTTCAACTGCCTCGGAAAGCATTTTAGAGGCATCAATGCAGATTGGCTGCTTGGTCATAAACTCTCGAATCGGAGTGTCGAAACATTGCTCTTTGTTTTGCTCGAGTAACCGTGCTAAGTCGCTATCGGTGAACAAACCAGTCAATCGATGTTGGTCATCAACCAGCATGACGGCGCCTGTCCGGCGACCCGGTAACTGGCTTTGAGTGAAGACTTCGCGGATTGTATTGTCCTGGTGAGCCACACGACATTGGTCCAGCGTGCGCATACAGTCGGCGACTTTGGCCAGCTTCTTACCGAGTGAACCGGCAGGGTGAAAGCGAGCGAAGTCCAATGAAGTAAACGCACGTTGTTTACTGAGAACTAATGCTAACGCATCTCCTAAAGCCAACATGGCAGTGGTACTTGTACTGGGAGCGAGTCCCAGAGCTCCGGCTTCCTCGAGTTGTCCAAGCTCCAGTACGATCTCGGACTGAGTGGCAAGTGTGCTGGTCGACTTTGATGTCATCGCAATCCGAGTCACTTGAAGCTCAGCCAGTGCTGTCAGCAACCGAGTAACCTCCTCCGTTTCACCGCTATAAGATAATAACAGGACGACGTCCCGAGCCTGAACTCGACCTAAATCACCGTGCACTGCTTCAGCCGGATGAAGAAAATGAGCAGGGGTCCCGGTGGAAGCAAAGGTCGCAACCAACTTTTGCCCAATCAAACCGGCCTTCCCCATACCGATGACAATGAGATTACCTGAGCAGTCAGCAATCGCATTGACGGCTGTAATAAAACCTGAAGGGATATTGTTTGCTAATTCGGTTAATGCCCGGGCTTCGGTGGCGATAATATCCCGTGCGAGGCGCAGTTGTTCAAATGGAGCATGCTGCTCTGACTGACTCTCTGGTTTAGTTAATTCTGAACTCACGATCCGTCGTCCCTGACTGGATATTTCGAGTGCTGTGGGCAGTTCGAGTAAAACTCGTATTAGCGCGCAGCATCCCTCGCATTCTGAGTGCGAATTTTAACTCAGTTTAGTGAATCAGAGCAATCGTGATTCGAGAGCTGTGAGCAGTTGAAGACCTGCAAAAAGCAGTGTTTAGAGCTTGCTTCGTAAGTCCGCTGCATTACCTGCCTGGCCAAAGGCCACCATCCGAGCAACACAGACTTCTTTCATCGCTGCGCGGGCTGGCTTGAGGTATGCTCGAGGATCGAATTCAGCTGGGCTTTCAGTCAGGACTTTGCGAATTGCACCGGTAATCGCTAAGCGATTATCCGTATCCACATTAATCTTGCGAACACCAGAACGAATTCCACGCTGAATTTCTTCCACAGGAACGCCATAGGTCTGTTTAATGTCTCCACCAAACTGATTGATGATGTCCTGTAGCTCCTGAGGTACAGAAGAACTACCGTGCATTACCAGGTGCGTGTTAGGCAGCTTAGCATGGATTTCTTCAATGCGATCCATCGCTAAGACATCTCCGGTAGGAGCCTTGGTGAATTTGTAGGCTCCATGGCTTGTACCAATGGCCACGGCTAAAGCATCCACGCCTGTCGCTTCGACAAACTGAGCAGCTTCTTCCGGGTCTGTGAGCAGTTGGTCGTGAGAAAGTACACCTTCGGCACCATGCCCGTCCTCGGCTTCACCCATACCAGTTTCGAGTGATCCCAGGCATCCCAATTCACCTTCGACGCTGACACCTTTCGCGTGAGCTAACTCAACCACCTGTCGCGTAATGTCGACATTGTAATCGTAGCTGGCCGGAGTTTTTCCATCCGCTTCGAGCGAACCGTCCATCATCACGGATGTGAATCCGTTATCAATCGCACTGGCACATGTTTCCACGCTGTTACCGTGATCCTGATGCATCACGATGGGGATGTGTGGATAAAGCTCAGCCGCCGCCTGCATGAGATTACGGAGATAGGTATCCTGAGAGTAAGCTCGGGCACCACGGGAAGCCTGTACGATGACGGGTGAATCAGTTTCTTCAGCTGCTTCCATAATGGACTGAATTTGTTCCATGTTGTTGACGTTAAATGCTGCAACACCATAGTCGTTTTCAGCTGCGTGATCCAAAACTACGCGTAGAGGAACGAGTGCCATTCAATTACTCCTTGAGTTATAGGTGCCCCAATTCGAGTGGATTGAGGCGTTAGTAGGGATAGCTGTTGCGTTGACCACAACAGATAGGTGAACGTTTATTATTTAGTGACTTGCCGATCTGAAAAAGGGGCTATTGAGAATTAAAGCTCCAAAAACTGCAAAGTTGCACACACCCACGATTCACTGTGAATACAGAGTTTCCTGCCGGCTGGCATCGACGACGCGTTAAGGCTGAGGAATGTCACTGGCCTGAAAGAGGTCATCGTATTGAGTGTGAAGCACTCGCAATCTAAGCATATGCTGCACTTCCTGATCATCGTCGTTTTGAGAAAAGAAGTGTCCTCCTAATCCCGGAGCTGATTCGACACAGCTTAGCAAAAGAGATTCACCAGGCTGTAGCGAAGCATCGACTAACAGATTTGTGTATTCCTGAATGTTGCGTTCTGTTTTAAGTAACCAGGCTCCATCGTGGCCTTTGAATTGAGATTTGGCGTTACCATGATGAATCTGAGGTATGACTTCAATTTTCACCGAACCATCGGCCTGGGGATAAGTTCTGAACTCCAGTTGGCATTGTGCTTGTTGAAATCGCTCGGCTGAAGTGTATTGCTCATCAGAATGTATGATGACCAATTCGTCGATGACCGAATCGCTCAGCACAATATGGTTTTCACTACCGGCATTGCACTGAAGACGGCGGTTTTGCAGACCCAGATTTAGATTGAGGCTGCCAGCCTGTGCCTTTGGATCGGTGACGTTCTTGTCTCCGGAAAGTAACTGCTCAAAGGATGCGGGCAAAGCGTTGGGCAACTTTCCACAGCGAAATCCGTTTTCAGCAAGACGAGATCTTAAATCAGAATCAACATGCGTTTCGTCAATATCCTGCCAAACCGTTTCCATTAGCCCATCTTCTTCAGACGGTACTCGTATAAACGTGACTTCGATCACTACCGAATCACTGGCGATACGTGGGGTGGTAAGCGGTGAATTTTCCACTTGCTCTTCCAGAGACCATTGAGGAGTTTTTAACACATGGCAGCCGCATAGCGACCAGGTTGTCAGCAATGGTAACAGGAGTATTCTGAGATGAGGAAATCTCAAAATGGCTATCCTTGAAGTGGTGGTAACGGGTATAGTAGCTTCTCGCACTAAGCATGTAGTGAACGAGTGACGGCGAACGGGTTGCAACAAACTAATTCGCAACGAAAAAGGGTACCCCTTTTCAACGGATTAAATCAATATCACTCTCAGTGCAACCGATGCTCATTCATAGCGAACTTTCCATTTATAGAGCGAACTTTTCAAATATCGATGCCACCTTGTTCACCTAATCCCAAGCCGCAACCATCCGGTCATCGACGAGATCGACTTACCGGTCAGGTGGTGCCTGCCGGATTTGACTTTACATGGCATATGCGACGTCTTTGTATGGATATTTGCGATCGCCATCCACAGATGCGACATATTGACATGTCGCGAGTGGCTGTGGCTTTTTCTCAAACTCGCAAAGGAGTAAGGCATGGTATTCATGCCTCGTTGACGCCGATGCGATTCGAGGACGGAGCGATGGAAGGAAAGCGACGAGGGCGAATGTATCGTGCTCAACGTCTGTTTGACGCCGCTGGGATTGAAATGTTGTATATCCTGAAATTCTACTTGCCCCGATTCCAAAATGAGTCCTTTGAAGAGAAGCTGACTACAATCTTCCATGAACTTTGGCATATTAGTGCGGATTTCAATGGCGACATTCGACGGCATGCCGGCCGGTGCTATGTGCATACCTCGAGTGAGAAAGAGTACGATCGCCAGATGCTTCAATTTGCCCGGCAATGGTTGCAGATGGAACCGCCGGATGAAGTCTTCGACTTTGTCAAACTAAAGTTTTCCGAGCTACAGAGGCGTTATGGCAAGATAGTGGGAGTGAAGGTTCCTCAGCCAAAGCTAATCCCGATCGCTCGTTCCGCATAGCAGATGCATTTTGTCTTTGAGCGTCAAATAAAAAAGGTCCCTTGGCATGATGCTCAGGGACCTTTTGTGACTATTCAATCAGACAGTAGTTGCAGACAGCAGTTGCGGTCAGAATTAGGCGTCTTCTTCACTTTCTTCTTCGGTATCTGCTTCAGCTTCATCCGCTGCGGTTTCTTCTGCAGGAGCTTCTTCAGCTTCCTCAGTAGCTTCGTCTACTTCGTCCTGATCAGCTTCTTCTTCGGAAGCCTCCTCCGCTTCTTCAGAACTGGCTTGTTCGTCTGCGTCATCAGCTGCTTCAGCTTCAACTTCAACGTCTGCTATGTCGTCATCTGCTACTGTGTCCTCGGTATCGTCTTCGAGAACTGGCGCTTGTGGTGCATCGCTACCGGAAGTGTCCCGATTATTGGACTCACCAACGATTTCGAGAATGGCTTGGGTACCGTTATCGCCAAGACGTGGCTTAGCGATTTTCAGAATACGAGTGAAACCACTAACTCGTTCGGGAGCTTCTTCGAGAAGAGCGGGTGCGATATCGTTGAAGAGAATATCAACCGCTTCGCGGCTTCCGAGCATTTGTAGTGCTTTACGTTGAGCGTTTACAATCGGAGCTCGAGCGGCTGCCCATTCCTGCCACTGATCGGAACTGCGCCAATCCTTATAGGCTGAACTCTGTTTATCTGCATCTTCCCGCAAAGCATCGGGTACGAGTGCTGCTGCTTCGTCATAGCAGGGCTGAACTTTACGTGCCAGCGTGATGCACTTCTCGACGATGGAGCGAACTTCTTTAGCTTTCTGAATTGTCGTAACGATTCGACGGCGGACTCGTGGTGTGTTTCCATGAATCTCGTTTGCGAGTTCACTACGCTCAGTCAGGAATAGACTGCTAGCCATGTTTCTCAACATTGCTTTGCGGTGAGGTGATGTTCGGCCTAGTTGACGGCCTCGACGTCTGTGTCGCATGGTTCTCTTAAACCTGTATCTTGGTGCCCAGTGGGGTTATTGATTAAAAAGTGGATTGCGGAGGTTGTGGAGGAACTCGCATACCCAGATGTAATCCGAGTTCAGCAAGTTTGGCACGAACTTCAGTCAATGTGGTTTCTCCAAAGTTTCGAACTTCCAGCAGACCGTCTTCAGTTTGCTGAACCAGATCCCGTACCGTGTGAATTAGCTCTGATTCCAGGCAGTTGTTCGCTCGGACAGAAAGCTGAAGTGAAGCCAGAGGCATATTGAGCTTGGCATCGAGTTCGATATCTTCGGGGCTGCGAGCTGAGCGATCAGCCGCATGAATTTGTCCACCCAGTTCAGAGTATTGAACGAATGGGTTGAGGTGCTTACGAAGGATTTTGGCTGCTTCGACAAGTGCCATTTCCGGATTGACCGTACCGTCGGTCCAGATTTCCATCGTTAGTTTATCGTAGTTGGTTTTCTGTCCAACCCGGGTTTCTTCAACGTGGTAACGTACTCGGGTTACCGGGCTGTAAACAGCATCGATAGGAATAATACCGATTTCGTTTTCGCCATTTTCGCGTTCTGCAGCCGGATCATAACCACGACCGTTTTCCACGACCATTTCCATCATGAAGGGAACATCTTCGGTCAGTGTGGCGATCACGTGGTCGCTATTTTTGATTTCGACGTCCGCATCGGTGACGATATCACTACCGGTGATGGCACCGGCTGTGTTCTTTTCGATTGTGATCACTTTGAGGCTTTCAGAGTGATTTTTAATCCGCAGCGCTTTGACATTGAGGAGGATATCTGTGACATCTTCGACAACACCAGGGATAGATGTGAATTCGTGTTGCGCACCCTGAATTTTGATCTGGGTAACAGCACTACCCATCAGGCTGGACAACAGGATTCGACGCAGGCTGTTACCAATGGTAACACCGAAGCCTCGTTCAAAAGGTTCAGCAGTGAACTTACCGTAAGTATCGCTCAACGTTGATTTATCGCACTCAACAACACTTGGTAGTTCAAGCATTCTCCATCGAATATGCATAATCAGGATTCTCCGAATAGTCGTGAAGGGGCAGTTTTTCCCGTGGGGGAAGGGAGTGGAAAGGGAGTTTTGTTCGGTTCTGAACTAGACTCGACGCTTCTTAGGCGGACGGCAGCCGTTGTGAGGAATCGGAGTTCGATCTTCGATTGTCTTCACATTCAGGCCGGCCTGCTGCAGTGCGGTAATTGCACTTTCGCGGCCACTGCCAGGTCCTTTTACTCGAACATCGACTTCTTTAACGCCGAATTTCAGCGCCTTTTCCGCTGCCTGTTGAGCAGCACACTGACCGGCAAACGGAGTACTTTTACGGCTTCCTTTGAATCCGCTTGTTCCCGCACTTGCCCAGCACAGTGTATCACCTTTGGTATCGGTGATTGTTACAGTCGTGTTATTAAAAGTTGCTTTCACATAAGCGACAGCAACAGTTACGTTACGACGTGGTTTTCGTTTTTTAGTCTTGGCCACAGCCAATTGCTCCTCTGAATAGGAATGTCAGTTATTACACTGAGTAAACTGTCGGATAGGGTTGAATCGACTTCCCGAGTATCGGGTCGTTGATTAACGGAGGTCTTTGACCCCTTTCTTTCCGGCAACTGTTTTCTTGGGTCCCTTACGAGTACGGGCGTTGGTCTGTGTGTTCTGTCCACGAACCGGAAGTCCCATACGATGGCGAATACCCCGGTAGGAACGGATGTTGCGAAGGCGAGCAATGTTTTGCTGTACCTGACGACGCAATGGCCCTTCCACGGTGTAATCTTCTTCGAGAATTGTTGCCAGGCGGCTCAATTCGTCTTCTGCCAAATCACGAGCTGGTGTTGAAGGATCAATGTTTGCCTTATGACACAGATCGCGCGCCGTTTTATGTCCGACTCCAAATAGGTAAGTCAGTGAAATAACGGTCTTTTTGTCGTTGGGAATATCCACACCTAAAAGACGTGGCATGCCAATACTCCTTGGTTAAATCTATTGCAATAACAGAGAATAACGGGCTCTCTGTCGAATGGTTGTTATGGTTTACGTTGACGTACGTACTACCCGCAGCTGACCGAAAAAAGTCTCTGCCAGCTTAACCCTGACGTTGTTTGTGACGTGGGTTGCTGCTGCAGATAACGTATACTCGTCCCTTGCGGCGAACGACTTTGCAATGTTCGCAAATTCGCTTGACACTCGCTCGAACTTTCATCTCTATACCGGCCTCAATAAACAGGTTGCAAGTAAGTTAGTATAAACTTTGCTCAAACCCACCCACAAGGGGCGAAATATCTGATTTGAACGACGTTATGGCTATAAAAACGGCTACGATTACGTAGCTGTCACAGCCTTTTGAATCCCTTCAAACACATCGTCGATGCTTCCATTTCCATCAACGAGTTCCAGAATCTCCCGATTCTGGTAATAGTCCAACAAAGGTCGAGTTAACTGTTCGTAGGACTCGAATCGTTGTTGAATTGTCTCCAGCGTATCGTCTTTTCGTTTTCTCTCGAGCATACGATCCACCAGGATGTCACGGTCGACATCCAAAGCGAGTACCAGATCCACTTTACAGCCGTTTTCAGCAAGTAAAGCATCTAATGCCTGAGCTTGCGGTACTGAACGAGGGAACCCGTCCAACAAGCATCCCACATTAAACTGGGCTTCGCCTAAACTTTCGCTGACAATATCAATGGTGACATGGTCAGGTACCAGATTTCCGTGATCAATAAAGCTCGCAGCTACTCTACCAAGCTCTGATCCCGATTCCATCTGGATTCGAAATAACTCTCCGGTGGAAAGGTGCGTTACACCAAGGTGTTTCGCTAGTAACTCGCATTGAGTTCCTTTTCCGGAACCAGGTGGGCCAACGAAGACAATAATCATTCGCTCAATCTCCTGGATGCTATTTCAAAGGGGAGGACTCTAAAAAAATTTCTTAACGCCACCGGCATTTTAAGATTCTAAAAGTCCTTTGTGACTTGTCATGACCAGGTGACTATCAATTTTTTGCACTAGGTCAAAAGCGACACTCACCCCAATCAGTAATCCAGTTCCACCGTAGAAACTGGCGAGTTGCATATCAACGTTCAGCCAGCTGGCAACCAGCGTAGGAACGATGGCAACCACCGAAAGGAATGCAGCACCGACATAGGTAATTCGAACCATCACTTTTTCCAGGTAATCCGCAGTACGTTTCCCCGGGCGATAGCCCTGAATAAAGCTTCCGTATTCCTTCAGGTTGTCAGCCATTTCCTTCGGATTGAAGGTAATCGCAGTCCAGAAGTAACAGAAGAAGTAAATCATTCCGACATACATCATGTTGTAAAGGAAGCCGGATCCGGGCTGGAAGGCCTGAGACAGACCAGCCATGACAGCTCCCATAAAACCGTTCGCCGGAACTAACTGCTCTATAAAACTAAACAGAATTCCGGGAACCATGAGCAAACTCGAGGCAAAGATAATTGGCATCACCCCACCCTGGTTTACTCTTAATGGCAGGTATTGTCGAGTTCCGCCGAAGACTCGACGACCTCGTACGTGTTTGGCACTTTGCGTTGGAATACGACGCTGGCCAATGGTGATGAACACAACGCCCACGACGACCGCCACAAAGACGCAAGCCAGTAGAATCATGGTTTCCACACCAATCTCTCCACCAAGACCTTTAAGCGTCATATCTGCGTTACTAAACAAATCGTTCAGAGCTGCCGGCATGGCCGCCAGGATACCAGCCATAATCAACAGGCTGATCCCGTTTCCGATCCCGTATTCGTCAATTTGTTCACCCAACCACATTAGGAAGGTCGCACCACAGGTCATCATCATGATCGAGGTGATACTCCAGCCAAAGCTAAGTTCTTTCGCTTCGGGAGTCCCTACATTAAACGCGTCGGCGATCAGAGCACTGTTATCGAGATAGGCAAAGACGTAGACAGCACTTTGCAGTAAACAAAGTACAACGGTCAGATACCGCGTATAGTCATTAATCTTTTTCATTCCGGCCTGTCCTTCTTTTTTCAGATTCTGAATCGTAGGCACAAAGCTGCCGAGAATCTGGAAAATAATCGAGGCTGAAATGTAGGGCATAATCCCCAGACCGAAAATGGTCGCCTGTTGCAGGTTACTGGCGGAAAAGACAGACACGCGTTGGATTAATCCTCCCAACGCTCCATCTGCAGCACTTGTGGCAATTTCATTTTGATCCACAACAGGCAGTGTAATGTGGTAACCGATTCGATAAACACCGAGCAGTATCAAGGTAATGAGGATTTTCTTCCTCAGTTCCGGGATCGTGAATATAACTCGAAGTTTTTCCAACATCTGTTTGTTACCAATTAATACGTAAGACTGTCCGTCGTCTTATGGCTTGCCTTTAACTACAGGGCTCGGCGAATGCGTTAAGCACCACCCATTTTATTTTTTACAACCGGAGCTTTCCCTGGCAGGACGGTTACGGTTCCACCAGCAGCTTCGATCTTCTCTTTGGCTGACCCGCTGAAGCGATGGGCTTCGACGTTCAGTTTCTTTGTGAGTTCTCCGTCGCCCAGAATCTTCAGTACGTCGTAGCGAGTTTGCGCTAGCGAGCGTGCTTTTAGTGAATCGGGGTTCACCTGATCTCCGTCACTGAAAGTGCGTTCCAGATCTTTGATATTGACAGTGACCACATTCAGGGCGAAGCGGTTGTTGAATCCTCGTTTTGGAATACGACGAACCATTGGCATCGTACCACCCTGGAAGGTCACTTTCTGTGACCAACCACTACGGGATTTCTGACCATTATGTCCCCGGCCGGCGGTTTTACCCCAGCCGCTACCAGGTCCTCGTCCGATGCGACGTCGTTTCTTGTTCTTATGAACACCGTCATTTACGTCGTGAAGTTTCATTAGAGACTAACCTCTCTTAATCGTTGAACTTCATCCTTAGTTCGCAGGTTACTCAACGCTTCAATCGTTGCTTTTACCAGCGTCACTGGATTATTAGTTCCAAAACTTTTCGTCAGGATATTGGAGATTCCAGCTGCTTCACAAACACTGCGAACAGCCGCTCCGGCGATAATCCCTGTACCAGGACCAGCGGGGATGAGCGTGACCTTAGCAGCCCCGAACTTTCCGTTGATCTGATGAGGAATGGTGCCTTCAAGCACAGGCACATTGATCATGCTGTTCTGAGCTTGCTTCTGAGCTTTTTGCACACTTGGCGGGACTTCATTGGCTTTACCATAGCCCCATCCGACTTTACCATTTCCGTCACCAACGACGACCATGGCTGCAAAGCTGAAGCGTCGACCACCTTTGACAACGGCGGCACAACGTTTGATTTTAATTACGCGATCGATGAATTGATCGTTGTTAGAGTTCGTAGCCACGATTCGGCTGCTCCCTAAAAAATTTACTAGTAGTCCCGTCTACTACGGGTTCCACATTGATGATGTATTCTAAAATTCCAATCCGGCTTCGCGGGCGGCATCGGCCAGTGCAGCCAGTCGTCCGTGATACTTGTTGGCACCCCGGTCGAATTTAACTTTTTTGATTCCTGCAGCCAGTGCTTTTTCAGCAACGGCAGATCCGATTTTGCTGGCGGCATCGGCGTTTCCACCGTAACCAATACTTTCACGGATTTCTTTACTTTGTGACCCAACAGAAACCAGCGTCTTACCAGCTTCATCGTCGATGATCTGGCAAAAGATGTTCTTATGGGAGCGAGTGACACACATTCGTGGTGCATCGGAGTCGCTACGCAAGCGGTTGCGAGTATGGTTTACCCGGCGTTTACGTTGCTTGTTGAGAAACTTGTTTTTATTCACGGTTCAGACCTTTTGGTTTGTGATCTGTTGAAATGGTTTGTTTAGGAAGGACGATTAGGTTGCAGCTTTACCAGGCTTAATCTTGACGTATTCGCCTTCGTACCGAATTCCCTTACCCTTGTAAGGTTCCGGCTTACGAAGTGCTCGTACTTCAGCAGCAAACTGTCCCACTTTTTGTTTGTCAGGACCCTTTACCACGATATGAGTGTTGTCCGGACAGGATACATCCAGGCCGACAGGAATCTTCTTCTGCAGCTCATTGGCAAAACCAACTCGCAGTTTCAAAGTATCTCCCTGGATCTGGCCGTTGTAACCGACACCAACAATTTCCAGACGCTTTTCATATCCTTCTTTCACTCCGATGACCATGTTATTGATCAACGATCGTGTCAGCCCGTGAAAGGCTCGGGATTCGCGTTGGTCGTTGGCTCGACTTACAACCACGGTGTTGTTTTCGCTGTTAACTTCCACGGAAACTTCCGGACGTGGCTCGAAAGAAAGTTTTCCTTCCGGACCTTCAACCGAAACAACTCCATTGGCGACACTGACCGTGACACCACTGAGGATTTCAACAGGTTTATTACCTATACGTGACATGGGGCAACTCGTATTCTGACTCGTTGTCTTCTGATTGGTTACTTTTGATTTCTGATGATTGACTAATGCAAACTTGGATACTCGTGATCCGTGTGTGGTCCCTTGTGTTGAATATCGAAATTCAACCGTTCCACTACTTCCGTTCAACTGCCATGGACAGCTGACAGCGGATTAGTAGATTTCACAAAGGACTTCGCCACCAATTCCACGCTGTCGCGCTTCACGGTCGCTGATCACACCCTGACTTGAGCTGATTACTGTGATTCCCATTCCATTCAGAACAGGACGCAGTTCCTTCGCTTTGGCATAAACACGGCGGCCGGGCTTGCTGATTCGCTTAATATGCTGAATCAGTTGCTCGCCATTGTTACCGTATTTAAGTTCAAGGCGAAGAACGTTACTTGGGGAGCCTTCGACTTCTTCGAAGTCCCAGATATAACCTTCTCGTTTCAATACCTCAGCCACTCCACGTTTAATCTTGGAGGTTGGGATATCAGTTACAGGGTGCTCAACACTTACGGAGTTACGAATCCGGGTTAACATGTCGGCAATAGGGTCGGTCATCATGGTGATATCAGTTCCTTTTACCAGCTAGCCTTACGGACGCCAGGAATCAAACCTTGGTCTGCTAATTTACGGAAGCAAATACGACAGATCCCAAACTTTCGATACACAGAACGAGGTCTGCCACAAATCTGGCATCGTCGCTCACTACGGGTTGAGTACTTCGGTACTCGCTTTGCTTTTGCAATTTTTGATTTACTGGCCACTTTATTTCCTTTGGTATAAAGCTGGGCTAAAAAACAGGATCGAATTTCTCAGCTTGCGAACTTTGAAATCCATCACGTTGTTCACTGTTACGAAGCTGCCTGGAAGGGCATGCCGAATTTCTCCAGCAATTCCAAAGCATCTTCATTGGTTTCCGCCGAGGTTATGAATGAAATGTTCATACCCTGCGGCAATAAGTACTTATCCGGGTTTAATTCCGGAAAGACGGTTTGTTCTGTCAGACCCAGGCTGTAATTTCCATTGCCATCAAAGGCGGTACGGCTGATACCACGGAAGTCACGAACACGAGGTAGAGCAATGGCAACCAAGCGATCCAGGAATTCATACATGCGTTGACTTCGCAAAGTAACCTTCGCTCCGATCGCTTGTCCTTCACGCAGTTTAAAACCGGCGATGGATTTGCGAGCTCGAGTGACAATCGGTTTCTGACCGGTGATTTCAGTGAGTGCTGAAACTGCCATTTCCAGATACTTCTTATCATCAATCGCTTTGCCCACACCCATGTTGACCACGATTTTTTCCAATCGAGGCAGAGCGTGTACATTCAGTCCGGAACGGCTCTCAGCCATTGCCGGGCGAATTTCGTTTTCGAATTTTTCCTGAAGTCTTGGTTTCATCTGTTTTGTCTTTCTCTGTACGATGGATCGTGTTGTCGCATCGGCTGAAGAAAGTCTCCTTTAGTTTTTTAATCCGACTTGAATCTGCTGCTCGTCAACACCGAGCGGCGAGATTACTCTTCGGTTGATCCTGTAGGTCGCCCCGAGTGTTGTTTGAAGACTCGCTGCTTGTCGCGTCCGGAACCTTCAACACCCTGACGGCGAGCCACTCCATTTTCCTCATCCACTCGCATCACATTCGAAATGTGAATTGGGCGTTCGACATCGATGATGCCTCCCTGGGGATGCTGTTGGCTGCGGCGTACCGTTTTCTTGATGATGTTAATCCCCGAAACAGTCACTCGTCCTGCCTGACGATCGACATTGAGTACCGTTCCGGTGCGTCCTTTATCCTTGCCTGCAATCACAAGGACTCTGTCATCTCTATTGATTTTCATAGTTACACTACCTCACTTGCGAGGCTGACAATTCTCATATATCTGTTGTCACGCAATTCTCTGGCAACCGCTCCGAAAATACGTGTACCACGGGGGTTACCATCTTTGTCAATCAGTACAACGGCGTTACTGTCAAATTTGATATAGCTTCCGTCAGAACGGCGAGTTGGTTGCTTGACGCGAACAATCACGGCCCGGACGATCGATTTCTTTTTGACTTCACTACCAGGAGTGACACTTTTGACACTGCAGACGATGACATCACCGAGTCCTGCAGTACGACGGCGTGAGCCACCAAGTACCTTGATACAGGCCACTTCGCGTGCCCCGGTGTTGTCTGCTACAGTCAGTCTTGTTTCTTGTTGAATCATTGCTTTACACGAATTTCGATTTGAAACTGTGGTTGTTATTACTGGTCATCCGCTTCGGAACTCTAAACCGAGTTTCCAATCGACTAACCTTCTTCGTTACTTTCCTCTTCCGCCGGTGCTTCCGCTTCCGCTTCTGCCTCGGTAGCTTGCTCAGCTTCGACTTCTGCTGGTGCTTCTTCTTCCGCAACTGATGCTTCTTCCACCTGACCAATGCCAGTGATTTCAGCATCAAGTTGCTGCTGACGCTGAGCAGCTCGTAAAGCTACCACGTCCACTTCAGTGTTCTGTTCGACCACTCGAACCAAATCCCAACGCTTCTTACGGCTGCGACGAACACTCTCGATAATCTCGACCAGGTCACCCTGATTGGAAACGTTCTCTTCATCGTGCACGTAGCAAACAGTCTGCTTACCAACGTATTTGCCATAAAGTGGGTGACGGACCAGACGAGC
This sequence comes from Planctomycetaceae bacterium UBA2972, assembly GCA_002348315.1. Taxonomy (GTDB): domain Bacteria; phylum Planctomycetota; class Planctomycetia; order Pirellulales; family Pirellulaceae; genus UBA721. The sequence goes on from DEAW01000081.1 coordinate 41,245, forward strand.
AATTTCTACTCGTCGAGTTTTATCCATCTTGTCACTCTTCACTACGCCAACGGCTACTTTTTTCGGCATGGTTCGCTCTAATCTCTTAAGAATTGGTTTCTAGGTTTGTTTCGTTACTCAGTCGTCTTACTCGGCTTCAACTGCCTCAGCAGCTTCCGCTGCATCACGCTGAGTCTGAATGGTTTTAATACGAGCAATCAATCGACGGCTGCGGCGGATCTCAGAAGGAGCATCTAAACGCTCAGCCTGAGCCTGAACTCGCAGTTCAAACAATCGCTTGGAGGTATCAGCAAGCGTCTGCTGCAAATCCTCGTTTGTCATCTCTCGAAGTTCTTGAGCCTTCATCTGTCTTTCATTCTCCGCTTCCCGAAAACCGTTACTAAACTCGTTTCAGAAAGATTACTTTTTGGTTGTTTATTTGGTCGTACGCTGGTGACTCTAAGCACCCAACTGAGGACGCTGTTTCACAAAACGCACTTTGACGGGTAATTTGTGAGCTAATCGAGCGAAACAAACTCGAGCCTGCTGCTCACTCACTCCACCCAACTCATAAAGGATCGTGCCAGGTTTGACCGTTGCTACCCACGCTTCCGGTTCCCCTTTCCCTTTACCCATTCGAGTTTCCAACGGAGTGGATGTAATCGAACGGTGCGGGAACAGGCGAACGTACAGCTTTCCACTATCACCACGGATGTACTGCTGAGCCGCAATACGTCCCGCTTCGATTGTCTGAGCTTTGATCCAGCCGGCTTGTAACGATTGGAGGCCATATTCTCCGAATACGACCTTATTTCCACGCGTCGCTTTACCCTTTATTCGGCCTCTTTGCACCTTTCGATGCTTTATCCGTCTCGGCATTAGCGCCATCGGAACTGTCTCCCTGATATTTACCTTGGTTAATCCAGACCTGTACGCCAATGTGCCCCTGAGCCGTCCATGATTCGGCAAAACCGTAATCAATCTTGGCGGACAAAGTACTTAGCGGAATTGATCCGGTAATTTGTTTTTCACGGCGAGCCATCTCAGCTCCACCCAGTCGACCAGCCAACTGAATTTTGATGCCCTTGGCACCCGCATCCATAGTCTGTTCCATGGATCGTTTCATCGTCCGTCGAAAACTTGCTCGACGTGACAACTGACCGGCAATGTCTTCTGCCACAAGCTGAGCCTGCAATTCCGGACGGGAAATCTCTTCAATCTTCAGATTGATGCGACGACCGACCAGATTCTGCAACTCTTCCTGTAATAACTCAACTTCCTGACCCTTCTTACCAATGATCAGACCCGGTCGAGCAACATGTAGGATGACTTTGACTTCATCCCGGGTTCGCTCGATTTCGATGCGATCAATACCGGCATTACGGTACTGAGGTCGCTTCGGATGATCTTTGATAAACTCGCGGATCTTCTTGTCTTCAAGAAGCAGCCCTGCAAATTCCTGCTTGGAAGCGTACCAGCGACTCTTCCAACCCTGAACTACACCTGTTCTGAAGCCGATAGGATTTACTTTTTGACCCATAGTTTTTTACTACTCTCTAGGGTGTGTTAAGACCGTCTGTCCCGAACCAACAATGGCCGAAATCCTGAGGTCTCCCTTCCTTTGGTTTACTTAGTCGTCACTCCCGAGTGTCACTCGGATGTGAGATGTTCGTTTCTTAATGACAAATGCCATCCCGCGAGCTCGTGGTCGCATGCGTTTGAACATGGGGCCACCGTCAACACGGACTTCGGAAATAACCAGATCCTCGGGACGAACCATCTGTGAATCAGATGACTGATCGGGATCCATCGCATTGCCTAAAGCACTCTCAATCACCTTCTTCAACAGGTATGCTCCCCGCTGAGGCTGGTATTCAAGAATACTCAACGCGTCGACTACGTTCTTCCCCCGGACCAGGTCGGCCAGAGGACGAACTTTACGAGCACTAATTCGTGCGTATCGATGACTTGCTTGGAACTGTTTGCCTGCCATGGGCCTGTTCCCTCTATTAACTTTCTAAACTTTTCTGTTTTGTTTCTTCTAGTTGGCCTGACTGCCTGAGCCGTCCGGACGATCCGAACCACTCGGGAGACGATCCTGCCGGAGCATTCTAAGCTCCAATCGACTCAGTCCTTATGACCCTTAAATGTTCGCGTGGGAGCGAATTCGCCCAACTTATGACCAACCATATCTTCAGTGATATGCACTTCCATATGCTGGCGGCCGTTATGGACCAAAAACGTGAACCCGACAAATTCCGGAACAATCGTGCAGGCACGTGCCCAGGTCTTGATCGGTTTATTCACACCTTCCTCGATCTGACGCTCCACTTTGCGAAACGTTTTGAAATCGACGAAAGGACCTTTTTTCAGAGATCTACTCATGTTGACCTTCTATGGTTTGTTATTGACTACAACGAGTTCTATTTCAGTTTCAGTTGACCGTAACGACGTGATCGACGACGACGAACAATCGAGGCATTCGAAGGCTTACGACGCTTACGTGTCGCTCCACCTTTGGCTGGAACACCAGTCGGCGAAACAGGATGACGACCACCCTTGGTTCGACCTTCACCACCACCGTGCGGGTGATCAATCGGATTCATCGCAGTACCACGAACGTGTGGACGACGACCCAACCAACGCTTACGTCCGGCTTTACCAAGTACGATCGCGTTGTGGTCCGAATTACTGACCTTACCAACTACCGCCCGGCACTTAATCGGCACTCGGCGAATTTCACCACTTGGTAGTGATAATTGAGCCCAGGTTCCTTCACGAGCCATCAAAACAGCACTCGTGCCGGCACTGCGGCACATACATGCCCCACGACCCGGATAAAGTTCTATATTGTGAACCGCCATTCCCGTCGGGATATTCTTGAGCTGCATGCAGTTACCAACCTTGGGGTCAGCACTGTCGCCACTCACCACAGTCATCCCTGCGGCCAGACCATCAGGCGCGATAATATATCGTTTTTCTCCATCGGTATATTTCAGCAAAGCAATACGAGCACTGCGGTTCGGATCGTATTGAATCGAATCCACGCGTGCTTCAATGCCGTCCTTATATCGCTTGAAATCAATCACTCGATAACGACGCTTGTGACCACCACCACGGTGACGCGCGGTAATCTTACCCTGATTATTACGACCACCAGTTTTGGTGATAGGACGCAGCAGAGATTTCTCCACTTCGTAACCATGTGTCAGATCCTTAAAGTCACTAACGGTAGCACCACGTCGGCCTGGTGTGATCGGTTTGTAATGTCGAATACCCATTGTCTATCTCTCAATTCTCTCAATGCCTGGCTTCTCAAAAGGACTGACTCAGTCCCACTCTAAAAACCATTAAAAGAATTCAATTTCTCCATGATTTGGATCCAACGTGACAATCGCCTTTTTCCAGTTCTTCGTCTTACCCATGCGGTAACGATAGCGGCGAGCTTTCCCCTTGCGGTTCTGCGTTGCAACTTTCGTGACGACCACGTTGGGGTACAACGCCTCAATCGCTTCGCGAATCATGATCTTGTCTGCCAGAGGGTTAACCTCGAAAGCATATTGATTATGACGCGTACTGCGGTGAATCCCTTTTTCAGTTACCAGCGGACGCAGGATAACCTGATGTGGCTCGAGGACGAGCCGGGATTTAGGTTGTCGATTTTGAATACCAGTTTGAGCCATTGTAAAACCTGTTGTTTAAGGCTTTTGTTATTTCAAATTAAAAGGAAGCGTTATGCATTTAACTTGGCGTTTAATGCTTCTACCGCTTCCCGTGTCATTACCAGTGCGTCAACCTTCAACACATTCAATGCGTTCAGGTTGTCCAGCGTGGATACATCCACTCGCTGAATATTTCGAGCACTCTTATATACGTTTGTGTCATTCTCGGCAGTCGTGATCAGGGCACTCTTACCACAAAGATTCAAATTGCTAAGCAATCCTGCGATCTCCTTCGTTCGAGGAGCTTCCAGGCTAAGCCCATCCACTACAACAATCTCGTTGTCTTCGATCTTGGATGCGATTGCCATGCGAGTTGCCTTGCGAACCGCTTTGGTTGGCAGACGGTAGTAAAAATTTCTAGGGGCTTTAGCAAAGATGTGACCACCACCACGACGAACACCACTGGTGCGGTGACCAGCACGAGCGTTACCTGTACCCTTTTGGCGGTACATCTTACGACGCGAACCAGCGACCTCTGCCCGAGTCTTCGTTTTGGCGCTGCCCTGCCGCAAATTATTCTGATACATCACAACCACGTCGTGCAGCAATTGCTTATTGATCGACGGAAGCTTGTCCGTGTCAATCTCGATGCTGCCGGTTACGTCGCCGGATAGGTTGTATACGTCTAATGTTGCCATTGTTTTATGCCCTAAATGGAGCGTCTTTCTTTACTGACTTTCTCTAACCAACGTGGTTCGTTTCGTTGACCACCACATACCCACCATTCGGACCGGGTACACTACCACAGACCAACAGCAGGTTGTTGTCTTCGTCCACGCGGACGAGCTTCAGGTTGCGGTTTGTAACCTGCTTCGAACCGTATTGACCGGCCATGCGTTTACCTTTGAATAAACGACTAGGTGAAGCACTCATACCAGTACCACCAGCATGACGGTGTACTTTCTTCACACCATGGGTAGCTCGCTGACCAGAGAAGTTGTGTCGTTTCATTACACCCGCAAATCCACGACCCTTACTGATAGATTGAACATCGACCTTGGCCACCTCTGACAAATCAGCCACAGTGACTTCCTGGCCGACTTCATAACCATCGGTTGACCCTCGCAACTCCCGAATGAATTTTTTAGGCTCACATTCAGCCTTCGGAGTCGCTTCAATGCCAGCGGCGGCGCGACGCTCACTGCGTTTGCTGCCAAGCTTTCCACTGACATGACCACGTTCGCTACGACGAGCCTGACTCTGGTTTACTCGCTTCCCCTGAGGACGTTTCTTGTCTTCAAAGCCAAGCTGGATAGCTTCATAGCCGTCCCGGTCAACCGTTCGAATCTGCAGAACGTGACAAGGACCTGCCTCAATCACCGTGACAGGGACAACATTACCCTGTTCATCATAAATCTGCGTCATACCGACCTTACGGCCTAGTATTCCCTTGGTCATCGCAATATGCCTCGTGGTCTTTGTCGGTCAGGACTGTCCTACTTAGAGGAAGTTACCTGACTGACTTCCATTCATATACGTGTTTTTTTATCTCTTCGTTTTTATGCGTCTGATGACAACTCATCACCAAACAAGGATCAGGATCGATCTTTCAATCCAAATCCACAACGACAATTCTTAATTAACGCGTCGTAGCTTTAATTTTGATATCCACACCAGCTGGCAGATTGAGCTTATTCAAAGCTTCAATCGTAGCACCGGTTGCTTCGACAATATCGATGATCCGCTTGTGAGTGCGAATTTCGAACTGCTGACGCGACTTCTTATTTACATGAGGACTACGGAGAACCGTGTATCGCTCAATTCGAGTCGGCAGCGGAATGGGGCCATGTACTTCCGAGTGGGTTCGCTTGGCTGTGTCTACGATATCAAGAGCGCTCTGGTCCAGAATCGCGTGATCGTAAGCTTCCATTCGTATGCGGAGCACTTCAGTTTGTTTTGCCACTAGTTAAAACTCCCTATTGAGTTTTGAGGTCCAAAAAACATATGTCTACACTCAGCACTAACAGCCGTTAGCTATGCCAGAGCGTAAAACACCCCTTAAGGCAAAGCGACATCCATTGTCAGCGCCTCGAAAGTTCTTCTGCAAATTGCAGAAGGCACCCAATTGCCAATCCCTGTTAACACACTCATCGAACCACTTGTTCGTAAAATAAGCGCCCTAAATAGGTCACAATAATGTTAGGTGGGGAAACAGTCTAAGTTACGTCCCTACATGAGGATCGTCAACAGCGTGAATTTCAAAAAAACCTAAATAATTTCGAATAGTCACAGGCCTGTTTTAGACTGCTCCAATAGTCATTTAGTATCGTATTGGCCGAAATCTCAAATCAATGAAAAACCAAACACGCCACCGAATTTCAGTGGTATTTTAACGACTAATCCCTACATTCGATTCCAATGCAAATTCACAACTCCCAATGCCCTGAACAGACCCGTGAAATCCACGAAAAACCATTAAAATCCAAGCTCTTGAAGATCCTCTTCCGGAGCCTGGCTATACTCCAATGGCTCAATGCTACAACCGGCTCGACCCTGACTGAGACTACGCATCGCACTCGAATAACCAAATAACTCCTTCATCGGAGCATTTGCCACGATGTCCGTGCGATCCCCGCGAGGATCAGTAGACACAATAATAGCCCTACGCATCTGCAGGTCGCCGACAAAATCACCGAGATATTCCTCAGGCGTCGTAATCGATAACCGCATTATCGGCTCAAGCAGAACCGGTTTCCCATTTTGAAGCCCCTGCTCAAAAGCATGTGAAGCCGCAATCCGGAAGGCAATATCATCGGATCCCTCCTCCGCAACTTCCGCATCAAGCACCGTTGTCTTAATTTTCATCAGCGGAAAGCCGGCAATCGACCCACCTCCCGAAGCACAGCTACGTAGTTCGTCAAAAGTCGCCTCGAGTAATTCCGGTAGCAAACTCTCGGGAGACAATTGATTCATAATTGCAACACCCTGAGTCACTTTGTCATCCGGCTCCATGCGGAGTTTAACGCGAGCGAATTTCTGGACTCCGTTGATCAGCCGATTACACTCGCCAACCACCTCAACAGCATTCTGAATCGTCTCCCGGTAACTCACCTGCGGCTTATGGAAGCGCACGTTTAGGTTAAATTCACGTAGCAATCGATTCTTGATCACCTCCAGGTGTAATTCACCCATACCACGCATGAGCGTCTGACCAGTGTCTCCACTGATTACTTCCAGAGTTGGATCCTGACGCAATAACATCTCGAGCGTGGTTTCCAATTTATCCCGTTCAGTGGTGTTCTCCGGCTCAATCGCCATCGAGATTACCGTGTCAGGGAATTCAATCGTCTCTAGCAAAATTGGGTGCGCAGCGTCACAGAGCGTGTCTCCAGTGATACTGTGTCGCAGGCCGATGATACCGACAATATCCCCTGTCTCAACAGAATCAATCTGTCCCTGAGGGTCTTTGCGAGTGGCATAGATCTGCCAGAGTTGAGCAATATTATCTTTTTTATCCTTACCCGGATTGTAGACGCGTGAGTTGGCTTTGAGTTGTCCCGAGTAGACTCTTACCCAGGAGATATCTCCAGTCTTGGCAGGGATAATCTTAAAGACCAACCCGCAGAATGGTTCGTTCGGATCAGGCTTTCTTGCAACGACTCCGGATTCGCTCTTCTTTGCTTTACCAACAGCCTCACCCTCCACCGGTGGCCGTTCCTGAGGGCTCGGCAGGTAATACTGCACAGCATCCAGTACGGGCTGGACGCCAATTCCATGTAGAGCGGAACCGCACAGCACGGGTTGGATACTGCGATCGATCGTTGCTCGACGGAGGACGTCATGGATTAGCTGTTCAGGGACTTCTTCTTCCATCAACAACAGTTCCATTAACTCATCACTGTGCTCGGCCAATTGCTCAAGCATGGATTCACGCCACAGCAATGCCAGGGCCATATGTTCTTCGGGAATCTCCGATTCACTGATATCGGCACCCTCAGTTGCTGCATCAAACTGCAACATCTTTAGACGGATTAAATCCAGAACACCACTAAATGGTTCGTCCACATGCGCCGGTCCAGCTCCAACCGGCACTTGAATGGCAACAGGATTTGCCTGTAGTCGGTTGCCGACTTCGCTAAAGACATTTTCAAAATCAGCGCCCTCCCGGTCCATCTTATTAATAAAGGCGACTCGGGGAACACCGTATTTATCGGCTTGCCGCCAAACGGTTTCGCTTTGTGCCTCGACGCCTTCGCGTGCAGAAAAGACGACAACGGCTCCATCGAGCACTCGCAAACATCGCTCGACTTCTGCTGTAAAGTCAACGTGCCCTGGAGTATCCAGCAGATTGATATGGATATCTTTCCAGCTGAATGTCACGCAGGCCGAGTAGATGGTAATACCTCGTTCCTGCTCTTCCGGGTCATCGTCGGTAGCCGTGGTTCCCTTATCGACCATCCCGACCCGATGTTTTGCTCCACTATAAAAAAGCATTCGCTCGGTGACAGTGGTCTTTCCGGCATCAATATGAGCGATGATGCCGATGTTTCGGAGCTTGTCGATTTGACGAGACATGATCAGGGAACTCTAACGTGCTAAATGTTACAAAAGGGCCGGTAAGACCTTCCGGTGGATTGGCTGGTTGCACAAAAAAAGCCGCGTGACACAGTTGTCCAACGCGGCTTGATTTGAATGGGAATGTTTACCAGGCAAAGTGAGCAAAGGCTTTGTTTGCTTCTGCCATACGGTGAACATTTTCGCGGCGAGTGATAGCAGCTCCTTCTTTTTTATAAGCTGCAACCAGTTCGTCGGCGAGTTTGAGGTGAGTTGGGCGGCCCTTCTTTTCTCGCACAGCCATCAGGATCCAGCGGAAAGCCAAAGCCTGCTGACGGTTGCGGTTGACCTGCATAGGAACCTGATAAGCAGCACCACCGACTCGCTTGGAACGAACTTCGATGTGTGGCTTGACATTCTCCACAGCTTCAGTAAACACTTCCAGCGGCTCCACTTCGGAAACCCGAGTGCTGATTTCTTCGAGTGCCTGATAGAACACGTTCTGAGCAACGGTTTTCTTACCGTCGAGCATCAGGCAGTTGATGAACTTACTGGCGAGTACTGAATTGAAACGGGGATCCGGTTTCAATTGTTTTTTACTTGCGGTGATCTTACCCATATTGGATTGTCTCTTAACTCTTGATCTATTTGCCGGTTGTTTACTTACCGGCTTTTTTTCATCCGGCAATGGTTGCAGCCAAGTGGCTTACGGTCTTTGGTTGTGAACTTGCGTTGCTTACGGACGCTTCACGCCATAACGACTTCGCGACTGACGTCGGCCATCAACACCCAGTGCATCGCGAGCACCACGAACAACCTGATAACGCACACCAGGTAAGTCGCGAACACGACCGCCTCGAACCAACACAATGGAGTGTTCCTGTAGGTTATGACCTTCACCAGGAATGTAAACGGTAACTTCTTTACCATTGGAAAGACGAACACGAGTGATCTTACGCAACGCCGAGTTAGGTTTCTTCGGTGTCATCGTACGCACTTGCAAACAAACACCCTGCTTCTGAGGACAACGCTCCAGTACAGGTGCTTTGGACTTGCTTCGCTTCTTCTTACGTCGTTTACGTATGAGTTGATTAATTGTTGGCATAGGGTATTTCCAAAAGCCGTTATGTTAACTGCGTTTTTACTATTCATCTAAGCCTACCTCATAAAAAACGAGGCAGCCCTGTCGAGAGGTTTAAAACTCCCGGAAACTACTCAAGTTACACTCTTTAGTATCGTTGTCAATCGCCAATCGATGTTTTTAAAGAACAACTTGTCAGGCCAACCTTGCCTAAGAACCCTAACCTAAATCCTTTGGTTAGGTCCGTCATTGCCAATGCAATTTGAGACGGACTGTCGGGGAGAATCACCCAAGCCGGGATCTCCCTGATTGCCGCTCTTGTAACGGCAATCAGGGGAAATCACTACGAGCTGTTATTATTCTTCCGAGTTTTCCTCGCTGGGAGTCTCACTTCCACCAAGAAGAGAATCCAGAGATGGAGCCGGAGCCTGCTCGGCGGCTTCACCTAGCATCTCAGCTCCAGCCTGTAGTAATGGGAACTGCGTTACCATAGCATCGGCTTCTTCTTCGCTAATGGCTTGAAGAGCATCCGGTTGGTATCGCACTTCACTTTCCTGGAACTTACGGAATCCGGTACCTGCCGGGATCAAATGCCCCAGGATCACGTTTTCTTTCAGACCAACCAGGCGGTCCACCTTACTGGCTAATGCAGCTTCGGTAAGCACTTTGGTTGTTTCCTGGAAACTAGCTGCCGAGATAAAGCTGGAGCTTTGAACGGCTGCTTTGGTGATTCCCAGCAACTGAGTGCTGGCGGTTGCCGGCTTGGGCTTGGTGCCTTTACCCGGAGTCTTACCCTCAGCTTCCAGTTGATCATTGGTTTCCTGAAGAACAGTTTTCGGTACAATCGCACCTTCTTCAAATCCAGTGTCACCGGCAGATTTAATCTTGAGGCACTTGCTGATAGCATTATTCGCTTTACGGAAATCAAACTTGTCAACAATCATGCCTGCCAGCAGATTTGTATCACCTGCGGTTTCGATCTTAATCTTACGTAACATGCGAGCCACGATGATTTCGATATGCTTATCGTTGATTTCCACACGCTGACTACGGTAAACCTGTTGGATTTCACGTAACAGATATCGCTGCACTTCTTCTTCACCAGATACTCGTAAAATGTCATGCGGTACTAAAGGACCATCGACTAGCTCTTTACCAGCGACGACGATATCTCCCGAGTGGACCAGGAAACGTTTCCCCGGAGGTACCAGGTGCTCTCGTTCAATCCCGGTTTCTTCGTTGCGAACGATGATCGATCGCTTGCCACGTTTCTTTTCACCAAGGATTTCGACAACACCGTCAATCTCGGCAATCACAGACGGATCTTTCGGTTTACGTGCCTCGAAGATCTCGGTTACACGTGGCAGACCACCTGTAATGTCGGTCACTCCGGAAGCTTCACGAGGAGTCTTAGCAAGAATTGCACCCGCTTTAATGCTGTCGCCTTCTTCGACTTCGATGTGAGCACCTTCAGGCAGATAATAAACATCCTGAGGTCGACCGTCGGAATCTTCCATGACGATTTGAGGATGGAGTTCACCTTTGTGATCCATAATCATCTTACGCATACTACCACCAGCGTCTTTTTCAAGTCGTAGTGTTTCGCCTTCGACGACATCTTCGTAACGAACTTTACCACCCACTTCCGCAATAATCGGAATACTGTGCGGATCCCATTCACAAAGCACTTTACCGGCTTTGACGTTGTCATCTTCATCCACTCGCAGAACCGACCCGGCAGGCACCGAGTGTTTCTCAAGTTCGCGACCCTTCGGATCGAGGATTGCCACTTCACTATTTCGAGTGAGCACAATCTTGTGTCCATCTTCGTTTTCAACAAAGCGAAGATGAGTGAATTTGATAATCCCGCCCTTCTGGGACTTGATATCGCTTTCTTCGACACTCGTGTTCACCGTACCACCAATATGGAATGTACGCATGGTTAGCTGAGTACCAGGTTCCCCAATACTTTGGGCAGCGATGATACCGACAGCCATCCCTTCTTCCACAAGTTGTCCGGTTGCCAGGTCCATACCATAGCAGCAGCGACAAACTCCCAGAGGTGCTTCACAAGTCATACCGGATCGAACCTGAATCTTGTCGACTCCCAGTTCTTCGATACGACGAGCACTTTCGGTGGTGATCATTTCATTTTCAGCCACAATCACTTCGCCAGTAACCAGGTCAGCAATTGGCTGTCGACTCACTCGGCCAAAGATCGCATCGGCCAATTTGACCTCGACCTTTTCACCTCGGTAAATAACACCTTTGGTGATGCCCTGAGTGGTACCGCAGTCGTGCATGGTGACGACAACGTTTTGAGCCACGTCGGCAAGCTTACGAGTCAGGTAACCTGAGTCCGCTGTCTTCAAAGCGGTATCGGCCAGACCTTTACGAGCACCGTGTGTGGAACTGAAGTATTCAAGAACACTTAACCCCTCACGGAAGTTCGCTTTAATCGGCGTCTCGATAATCTCCCCGGTAGGCTTGGCCATCAAACCACGCATACCAGCAAGCTGGCGAATCTGTTCAATACCACCACGAGCACCGGAGTGAGCCATTAAGAATACCGGGTTCACATAGCCATCGCGTTCTTCTTCACGATAGTCATGCTCCATCGCTTCCATCATCTTGGAGGTGATTTCTTCACGAGCGTGAGTCCAGGTATCGAGAACCTGGTTGTATCGCTCCATTTCAGTAATCACACCACGCTGGTACAGCTTGGAGAATTTGAGAACCTTCTTTTCCGCTTCGGCGATTTCACCTGTTTTTTCATCCGGTGTCACCAGGTCATCGGTCGCAAAGGAAAGGCCGGAACGGGTACTTTCATGGAAGCCAAACTGCATCATGTCATCGAGCAGATCGATGGTGGCCGAACGTCCGAGCCGTTCATAGCAGTCGGCAATGATACTCGACAAGTCACCACTTCGCAGTGTCTTGTTGTAGTAGTCCATTCCAGTGGGCAGCATCATATTAAATCGAATACGGCCATAAGTCGTATCGATGATTGCTCCGAATTCCGCGGAATCATCTTCCGTCTTCACACGACGACTCTTCGGCAGACGTACTTTAATCCGAGCTTGCAATTCAATCTTGCCCTGTGCGAAAGCAAAGTCTGCTTCGTCGGCACTCGCAAAGATCATTCCTTCACCCTGACGGCGAGGCATATCCAGCGTGCAGTAGTAACATCCCATCACGACATCCTGCGAAGGACTCATGATTGGCTTACCATTGGAAGGAGCAAAAATGTTATTGGTTGCCAGCATCAGCGTATGCGCTTCGACCTGAGCTTCCACAGAGAGTGGCAAGTGGACAGCCATCTGGTCCCCGTCAAAGTCAGCATTGAATCCTTTACAGACCAACGGGTGCAGGTGAATCGCATTGCCTTCAACCAGAGTTGGTTCGAAGGCCTGAATACCCATACGGTGAAGCGTGGGAGCTCGGTTGAGAAGCACCGGATGATTCTGAATCACCATTTCCAGAATATCCCAAACTTCCTCATCCTTACGTTCGAGCATCTTCTTGGCGCTCTTGATCGTATCGGCGTGACCAAGTTCTTTGAGTTTGCGAATGATAAATGGCTGGAATAATTCCAAAGCGATCTTCTTAGGCAAACCACATTGATGCAGCTTGAGTCGCGGGCCGACCACGATGACAGAACGAGCCGAATAATCCACACGTTTACCGAGTAGATTTTCACGGAATCGTCCCTGCTTACCCTTGATCATATCGGTCAGGGATTTCAGTGGACGGTTGCTACTGCCAAGCACAGGTCGCTTACAGCGATTGTTGTCAAACAAGGCATCCACCGATTGCTGCAACATACGCTTTTCGTTGCGAATGATCACTTCCGGTGCGTTTAAGTCGACCAGTTTTCGCAGACGGTTATTACGGTTGATAATTCGTCGATACAGGTCATTCAAATCGCTCGTGGCGAAATTCCCGGAATCGAGTAGTACTAATGGACGCAGATCCGGAGGAATGACCGGAATCACTTCCAGCACCATCCACTCGGGACGGTTTTCACT
>DEAW01000102.1 GCA_002348315.1 Planctomycetaceae bacterium UBA2972
CGAAACGTTGCTTTAGAGGGCCACTACACAACTAACAAAGAAAATCAGCCGGTGACTCTGAAGCACAACCACTGGCCAGAAGAAACGGCCCAGCCTGACTATTGGACCGAATGATAGAGCACTTCTTCCAGAATCGCTCGCAGCCGATACCCATCCGCGCGAGTACGAGCCACAATCTGATCGATAACCACAGAATCGTGGGGCTCTAATTCCCGTGACTCAGCAAACCTCAATAGATGCGATACAAACGCTCGGGCAAATCGATCATTTTCAGACACCAGTGACTTTTTGAATTGCAGAATATCCGCGAAGTCATAAGTTCTCATAAGCGTACCCGTAGCATCCACATCCCTACCATTGGCATAGCTGTCCCGCCAGCGGCCGGTAATATCAAAATTCTCCAGTGCAAACCCAAGGGGATCTAGTTTCGCATGACAACCCGCACACGAAGCGTGCTCACGATGTGCTGCAAAGCGTTCTCGAATCGTCAAATCCGCTGGCCCGGCTTCTTCATTGAGTGGTGGAATATCGTTCGGAGGCGGCGCCGGAGGATCGTTGAAAATCACCTCGGTAATCCAGACCCCACGTGCCACAGGATGTGTCCGCTTTGGGCCCGACGTCATACTCAACATCGCCGCATTGGTGATAATCCCACCAAACCGCGGATCACTCGCCTCGACCCGAGTAAAATGCTGTGACCTCAGGAGGTTTCTCACATGCTGGTCATAACCACGCTGCGCATCAGCCTGATGCTCGGCAACACTTTTCGGCTTCGGTAATTTGTCCAACTGCTGCTGAGCGGCCTGAACCTGCTGAGTCATTTCATCTTTTTTCAAACTCAGTGCAGCTCGAACTTCACGCAACTCTGGCGCGATTGCTAGATAATAGTCTGCGAGCATTTTCTTTTGAGTGTCATCGCGCTGGCCTCCAGGTGTTTTAAGAGCTGCTACGATCGGCAGAGGCAACGGAATTGAGTTGGCCCTGAAGTAAAAACCGTACCCACCCCCGCCGTTGGAAACCTTAAAGAGTATTGAGTTTTCTCCCGCAGCCAGTTCCAGCCGCAGTTTATTCTGATCCGGTGCCAGACCCCGCACTTCGTTATGCTGTCCAATTAAAACTCCGTTTAACCAAAGTTTAAAACTGTCGTCCGATCCTATGGATACTTCCAGAGAACGAGCAACCTCTGTCTTGACCGTACGATAGAGATAGTGAGTGCAGTTTCCACCTATCAGCTGATGTGCCTTCCCATCAGTTAGATCTTCAAACAACTCCCACTTCTTTTCACCGTACTCCTTCTTCAGGTCGACAGCTGCTTCATCAATGAAAGCTCGCTGATGTGCATCATCCAAACTAGCAGCAGGAAATGGCCCAATCCGATGCCATGGAGAAAGCATCGCCTCACCTGCGATTTTCTCCGTTTGCGTCTTTTCCCAGGCGGCCTGACCGGCTGCTAAATCAACTTCGGCCAAACCGCTGGCAACCGGGTTATTAATGGCCTGCTCGATTTCAGCCAACTCTTTCCTTCTGGCTTCAACAACCAACTGCTGATCTGCAATCGCCTTACCCCGACCCTCGTTCTCCAGATTAATCGCAATTGCATCCACCGCCGGTGGTTTCATGTTTCCTTCATACCAGGTCGTCAAAAAAGGGCTGTGATAACTAAACGATGGTGCCAACAATTCGCCGACCGAACGATCTTCTACATAAATCGTGTCGAACAACAGCAGCGGTTCCAGCACCATCTGGACCGTAGCCGGAAACTGACCATCCAGACTAAAGTACCGATCGATCGTAGGGTCCGGCGTCACGGCCATCAATGTTTCCAACTGCATCCATTGCACGGGAAAGCTATCCATAAACCGTTCCACTCGGGAATCACTCATCATGTTGGCAATCGTCTGCCGAAGCACACTTTCATCTGCCAATTCACCTTTGGCCGCTAAGTCCAGCAGCGTATCGTCCGGACAACTCCCCCACAGCGTATAAGCCAGGCTGGCTGCAATTTCGAATTGCCGTTCGCCTGATTCGAGGGACCACGAACGATAAAAGAAACGCGGCGACGAAAGTATCGCCGACACCACTTTCTTCATACTTCCCGTAAGATCCAGGCCCCGGGCGTGATGGCTCAATGCATAAGCCGTGTAGCGATCCAGTGTTTCAGTGTCGACCGGTCGTCTAAAGGCCCGACGCAAAAACACCTTGAGTCGCTGGCGAATTTCTCCTTCCAAATCAGCTGTATCAATCTCTGCTGAAAACAGTTCATTCCAGACGCCGACGTTCTCGGGAGTAAAGTCAGGGCTGTCAACGATCGAAACACTTAAACGAAGAAAGGCGTCGAGTAGTAATGGCGACAGGGTAAGTACATCATCCTGATTATCGAAGCCATGGCTTGCCCTGGAGTCTTTCGGAAACGGTTTTACTCCCTGAAATCCTGCCCGGGGGCGTAACGCCAACGACTCCACCTGAACCGTTGCCGGCATCTCTGTCATTTGATCTTTGAGGTACGGGGTATGCCGGGTGATCAATTTTTCCGGCAACGCAAACACATCCTGCTTCAATTGCAACAGGTCTTTAACCGTGTTGTTGTATTGAAAGCGGTTAAGACGCATCATGCCCCCGCTGCTTGCCGTCTTGTCAAATTCGATTTCTCTGAGGACCGCTTTCAAACTATCGATCAATGTTAAACGAGTCTGCTCCTCCAACAACTCTGAATCCTCTGGAGGCATGGTTTTGTCTGAAACGGCATTAATGACACGATCTATTAATTCGGGTGCCCCTCGTAAATG
>DEAW01000075.1 GCA_002348315.1 Planctomycetaceae bacterium UBA2972
TTTTCAAACGTGGCAAACCATTCGGGTGCGTCTGCATATTTAATCCCGTTAAGCTCGTTGATGAGATTAACGCGGGAGAAGGCACCGATTGTTGGTGCTGTTAAATAAATCACTGCGATAAAACCCAATGTCCAACAAGCTGACTTACGAACAGCCTGAACATTTTTCACGGTAAAGAATCTTACAATCACGTGTGGCAAACCTGCTGTACCACACATTAAAGCAGCGGTAATACAAAACATGTCGACCATCGACATACTGCCATCTGTGTACTTAGCAAAACCAAGCTCCTGATTGATATTATTTAACTTCTCCAAAAAAGGGACGGACCCATCACCACCGGCAATATACTCGCCGATAAATCCCAACTGCGGGATGAAGTTTCCTGTCAGAGCAATCGCGATATAGAAGGCCGGGATGGTATAGGCAAATGCCATCACACAGTATTGAGCCACCTGGGTGTAGGTAATCCCTTTCATGCCGCCCAAGCCGGCATAGAAAAACACAATCGAGGATCCAATACACACACCCCAGGGAATCGTAACTCCGAAGAGTTGTGAAAAGACGACGCCAACGCCTCGCATCTGCCCCATGATATAAGTCATGCAGATAAAGAATGCACATAACACGGCAACGAACCGCGCAAGTTTCGAGTAATAGCGATCGCCAATAAAGTCAGGAACTGTCGCTTTGCCAAACTTCCGCAGGTAGGGGACCATTAATACCGTGAGCAGTACGAATCCACCGGTCCACCCCATGAGAAACCGCGACCCCGCATAACCTCCGATCGCCAGCGTTCCGGCCATCGAGATGAAGGTAGCAGCTGACATCCAGTCAGCGGCAGTTGCCATTCCGTTGGCAAGCGGCGAGACGCCACCGCCTGCCGTGTAATACTCTTTGGTCGAACTAGCACGCGACTTAAGAGCGATACCAATATACAAAGCAAAAGAGAGACCAATAAATATGTAGTTGAGTGTGTCCTGATGCATTGTTACTCTCCTTACTCTTCGCTGTAACCGTATTGACTGTCAAGACGACGCATGAGGACCGCGTAGACAATCAGGAGAATGACAAAGCAGATTATGGATCCCTGCTGGGCCATCCAGAATCCAAACGGAGCATTTCCGACCGATGGCATATTTGTATCCATCCAGGAGCGAAAGAGAATACTGCACCCCAAACTGACAAAGGCCCAAATAGCCAGTAGCGAAAGAGTCAGGCGTAAGCAGGCGGCACGATACGACCGCGGTGAAGGGCTTTCCATTACCAATACCATTCCAAATCTAAGAGGGTGAGAGCAAATATGTTATGAGAATAAAGGGTTCAATAACACCAGTGCAAGCCGTGTTCCGGCAGGGCAGTGTTTAGTCATCCAGTACATCGTATTGCTTATAACGAATGTCATGCATCCGCTGCTTGCGTTCACGCAACTGACGACGCCGGTGTTGTAACATAAAATGCTGTAATAGCATCAACAGAAAGACCAAAAAACCAATGATCGCTCCGCCAAGCAACGTGGTACCCACTCGATATCCCCTCGTTTATCCGGCCCATGTCTGCAAACCACCGTCGACTCGCAGAACCTGCCCACTGACAAACCGGCCATCCGGCCCGCACAAGAACCCTACCACAGAGGCGACTTCATCGGGCCTGCCGAATCGTTCCAGCGTTCCTTCCTCGACCAAACGGGGTTCACCATCAGCAACCTGATGAATTCGCACAAAACGCTCGGTCACCGTGGGGCCCGGGGCAATACAATTGACGCGAACATTGTCAGCTCGAACTTGAGCGGCCAGGCAGCGTGTGTATTGGTGTACTGCTGCCTTGGCGATCGAATAGGTCGCTCCGTCAGTACGGCCATACATCGCTCCGATACTACCGACAGTAAGTACAACACCTTCTTTCCGGGAAATCATTTCCGGCACGACTTCACGGCAAGCAAGTACTGTTCCCAGCAGATTTCGATCCATCACACTTTGAAAGTCATCCAGTGCGATCCCGAGGCAATCATCCTGATCAGGGGCTCCACCGCGTGAGCCATAGCCTGTACCTTGTGCTCCAATATCTCCACCGGCACAAGTAACAAGTATGTCGATTTGCCCCCACTGGTCACGAATTTCATTTACGTTGCGTTGAATCTCGGACTCCTGCGTCACGTCACCCCAGATGCCCATACACTCACCAGAATATTTGGCAGCGATATCTGCAGCCAATTGCTGCATTGTGTCACCTTCGCCAAACGTCCGGGGACTATTCTCACGTGTCCCATGCACCGCAACCCTGGCACCCATGGCACATAACTGCTCGGCCATTACCCGGCCCAATCCTCGCGATGACCCGGTGATCCAGGCAACTTTTCCTGCCAGTGATTGCTCTGACATACTTTCTCCCACTTCGATGCTTAATCCAGAATTGTATTGAGGCCTAGAACAATGTTGTCCACCGCATTGGCGTCCATCTTACCCTCTTCAAAGGCATAGTTACTTTTTACCTGCAGGCCTTTCCACATCAGAACGGTGTTTTCTGCCTGCGGAGACAACTTAATTTCTTTGGGACCCGACTTGCCTGCAAATACAGTCAACGGTAATGTCCGCAAGCGATACTTGAGTGCCAGGGCCGCCAATTCTTCTTCATGCTTAGCCGGTTCATCGGTCAAAAGCACTACGAAGCACCGGAGTTGTTTAGACGAGTTTTGATAGAGTTCTGCCTGCAGCTTTTTGGTCAAACTGACCAGATTATCATCCAGTTTGCGAGTGAAGATCGCAACGACTGGACGACCACCGTAAACTCAGCGGTAGCAAAGGGTCTTCCCTTTGGATAACCCTGAAGAACAATCCTTGACGTCAAACGCGTCTACGTAGTCTCCGACCTGCAGACCGGATTTCACCTCTGCCTGACCAGTCGTCGACATCCATGCCAACAGCGCAAGGCTTAAGAATACGGGTAGTCTGATCATCTGCATTCCCCTTTTGAAATAAAGAACTTGGAATTTGTACTCGGCTTGGTACACAGTACTTGCGTTTTAATATAATCAATTAGAGATAATCAATCACCACGGATCTTTCACGAGTTACAGACATGAACCGTCATTGGCACATCTTACTACTGACGCTGTTGCTTTGTACGGGTTGCACTACGGAAGAACGTCCTTTGGAAGACAACACCAACGTTGATCTTCAGCAAGACCCTGAATCGCCTACCGATCCCGGCGACAGCGACGGCAGTCAGGCCAATAGCAGCGATTCATTATTTCGCATGGGTGACTGGGACTCGGTCCAGCAACTCGTGAAGGCGAATCCCGGAAAAATCGTCGTCATTGACATCTGGTCTACTTATTGTGCCCCCTGCATGAAAGAGTTTCCTCGACTGATTGAACTTCAAAAAAAACACGGAGAAAAGATTAAGTGCGCTTCTTTTAACATCAACTTTGCCGGACTCCCGGATCAGTCCCCGGAATCTGATATCGAGTTCATTGAACCGTTTCTCCAACGTCATGGTGACACCGTGGAGCACATTGTGTCTACCGAAACCGACGAAAAGATATACGCTCAGCTAGACATTTACGCGATTCCTGCAGTGTTGATTTACGACACCGAAGGGAAACTGACTCATAAAGTTCTCGAAGAGAACGCTTACGAAAAAACCATCTTCCCCAGCGTGGCCAAAATGCTGGGTGATTCCACCACCGAAGGAGAAACTGATGACCAATAAGATTACACGTAGAACTTTCGCGAAGCGTTCCGCAATATTCTCAGCTCCGTTAATCCTGCCTGCCTCGGCCAAAGGTGCCAACGAGCGTCTGAATATTGGAGTCGTCGGCGTAGGAGGTAAGGGTGCTTCCAATCTAGCTTCTGTTGGGGGAGAAAACGTCGTTGCTGTCTGTGATGTGGACCGTAATCGACTCGCCGGTGCTAAGAACCGTCATCCTAACGCGGCCGAATTCACTGATTACCGCAAGCTAATCGAACAAAAAGATATTGATGCCGTCGTCATCACAGTCCCTGACCACAATCATGCTCCGGCAACTCTAAGAGCATTGCGTAGCGGCAAACACGTTTATTGCGAAAAGCCATTAACACACACCGTCGAAGAAGCTCGCCTCGTCGCTGCAGAAGCCAAAAAACAGAAATTGGCAACACAAATGGGTACCCAGAACCATGAAGCTCCGGGCTATCTACGATTAGTGGAGATGCTGGAGACAAAAGCTGTGGGACAGGTGCGGGAAGCACACATCATAACGGACCGTCCCGGGCAATGGTGGCCGCAGGGAATCGATGCTCCGACAGGTAAACATGACATTCCGGCACACCTCGACTGGGATCTCTGGCTCGGACCTGCCAAACCTCGCGCTTACAACCCGGCCTATGTGCCATTCAAGTGGAGAGGATTTTGGGATTTCGGTTGCGGGGCGATCGGCGACATGGCGATCCATCTAATGGACCCAAGTTTCTGGGGACTCAAGCTAAACGGGAAGGTAAAAGTCACGTCTGAAGGATCGGAACTCAATTCGGATAGCGCCCCTACCTGGATGATTACGAAATTCGAATTTGGCAAACGCGGGAAGTACGCTCCTGTCGATGTCTATTGGTACGAAGGAACTGCACGCCCCGAAGACCCCCAAGTGGCGGAACAACTGCCGATGAATGGTTCTCTGTTTATTGGAGACACGGGCCGCATCGCCTGTGCTCATGGTGGCGGGCCAAGCATTATCGATGGCACTGGCAAAACCCCCAAGCCATACCTACCGGATTCACCGGGACATCATGCCCAGTGGATCCAGGCTTGTAAAACAGGAAGCCGTACCGGTTCTAACTTCGAGTATGCAGGGCCATTCACCGAACTTGTTTTGTTAGGCAACGTCGCATTCCGAGTCGGTGAGACGATTGAATACGACCCGGGTGTTGGGAAAGTAACAAACATCGACGACGCGAACACGCTGCTACGGAAAGACTACCGTAAAGGCTGGGAAATCTAATTTCATGTCGACTGCTCGCCGTGCCGACACTCTGCTCAAACCCTGGATGCTGCTGTTTATGGTAGTTGTCAGCGGGATCACAGCAACAACGCACGCCGATCAACCACAATTCGATTTCTTTGAAAATCAGATCCGACCGGTTCTTGCTCAGCATTGCTACAACTGTCACAGCCAACGCGCCAAAACCCTGCAGGGTGGACTTTATGTCGACTCGCTGGCCGGGCTGTTACAGGGTGGCGACAGCGGACCGGCCATCGAACCGGGTGAGGCAGACGTCAGCCTGCTTATTTCTGCCTTGAAACACGATGCCTTCAAGATGCCACCTAAAGGCCAGCTTTCACCTAAAGTGATCGCGGCTTTTGAAAAGTGGATTGATGAAGGGGCGGTTAGTCCCGAGTCCTTTCAAACAAACGGCTCTATCGAATCGACAATGATCGATTGGGATTCTGCACTCGACCATTGGGCCTACAAACCGCTCTCGAAGTCGCCTCCACCAGAGGTCAACGCCAGGTCCTGGATCACGAACCCTATCGATCGATATGTTCTTCAAAAACTTGAAGAACAGGGGTTAGACACCCCGACAGTCGCAGACGACGACACTCTGATTCGCCGGACTTTTTTCAACCTGCTGGGACTACCACCAACGCCCGAGCAGCTATTAACCTACCGAACTCAACTGCAACAGCCCGACGGTTACGAAAAGATGGTTTCGGATTTACTTGCATCGCCTCATTACGGTGAACGCTGGGGACGACACTGGCTCGATGTCGCCCGGTACTCAGACTCCAACGGAGCGGACGAGAACAAACCTTATCCATTGGCCTGGAGATACCGCAACTACGTCATCAAACAATTCAATCAGGACACACCCTATAACATTTTTGTGCATCAACAAATTGCCGGTGATCTCCTACATGCCCCTACCACTGAGATTGGCAACGACCAAATCAGTGCCACTACCTTTCTCGCATTAGGAGTGAAAATAGATGCCGAGCAGGATCCGGTAAAAAAACGCGTCGACATCATCGATGAGCAAATTGATACCATCGGCCGGGCTTTCCTGGGCCTTACCGTAGGATGTGCACGTTGTCATGACCACAAATTCGATCCCTTCACAAGCGAAGACTATTACGCCATGGCTGGTGTCCTGGACAGTACCGAATTGACAATTGTCACTCTGCGTTCAGATGAGCAACCTGTTTTAGAACAACGTAATCAGGAACTTGAGCAACAACGCCAGACACTATTATCACGAGCCGGTGTCAATCTTGGTCAGCAAGCTAAACTGAATGCCAACACCTATCTGCCGCATGTTCCCAAAATCGTCCAGTGGCAAAACACGCAGTTCGACGCCGAACTGAGAATACGGCTTTCCGACTCCGCCAATCGCCCGCTTCAAAGCATAGGACAATTGACAGACTTAGCTGACGGAGGACGGATTCAGCGGATTCAGGCTGAGACATTTGCACGAGGAAACTTCGGGATCGTTAACGACGGTTACGGAGCCGGAATTGGAATCATTTCAGACAAGAACGGAACCGGTCTGCAAACATTCGAGCATGACTTAAATGTCCCTGTAGCGGGACAATATCAACTGGACATCCGATACGCCGCTTCCGCAGCTCGCCCCGGAAGACTGCTACTCAACGGAGAGGTCATCAAAGAAAATGCGATTGGAGAAGTCACTGGCGGCTGGAACCCGGAACATCAAAAGTGGCACGTTGCAGGACGCTTCTCATTTGAGTCCGGCAACAACGTCCTTCGTTTTGAAGTGGCCAACGTGATGTCTCACATCGATCAAATTGCCTTAGCTCCTGTTCTGAACAATGAATCCCTGATTCGTGAGGCCGAGAAATATGACCGAGGTGACTTCTCACGATTAAATGAAGGCTATGGTAAAGGAATTGGAATAGCAGCCACATCTAGAAATAACGAATTGAGTTTTATCGAATACGACATTAACGCAACTTCCAGTGGGCCGCATTTACTTCAATTTCGTTATGCGGCCAATGCTTCGCGTCCCATGACGCTTTTTTTTGACGGCGACAGAATCACAGCCGAAGCACTAAAGCAAGTTTCCGGGGGCTGGAATCCCGAGCACCAAAAGTGGTTTACCGAGGCAACTGTCAATCTCACAAAACCGCGACACACAATCCGCATCGAAACGAACAACGTTTCATCTCACATCGATAAACTCCGGCTCATTCCGATCAGTACTTCCAGTGAAGTACCGTCACCTACTGAAATCACTCAACAATTCCAGTTAAACCAAGCCGTACTAAACCGGTGGGTTCTGGCATGCCAGCGGCTAAGTGCGGACACCCCGGCGATCGCGACCTGGCTGAAAAAGGGCGGCGACATTCCGGAAAGTTTACTCAACCTAACCGAAGCACAAGAAAATGGTTTGTTATCAGGAATTGCGAACTCAGCTGAATTAAACGAAGAAGATGAGCAGGTCCTTTCCATGATTTCCCAGGAACTCAAGCAAAACAAAAGTCGACTTGAATCGTTCAAAGGCGTTATTTCCATGGCTGTCACCGAAGGAGAGATCCGTGACATGCCAATTCATATTCGAGGTAGTCATTTACAAAAGGGGAAGGTCGTCGCTCGCCGCTCTCCGCGTCTATTAACCGACTCAACCACGAAAACGTTTCCTGCTGATACTAGCGGACGACTTCAGCTTGCTGAGGCCATCACTCAAAGTGAAAACCCAATCGCAGCGAGAGTTATTGTCAACCGCATCTGGCGTTGGCATTTCGGCAAAGCACTGGTGCGTTCCACTGAAAACTTTGGGACTTCCGGGCAGGAGCCAACTCATCCGGAACTACTCGACTACTTATCCAAATACCTGATAGACCACCACTGGAGTATTAAAACACTGCAACGTCACATCCTGAATTCCTCAACCTATCGCATGGACTATTCGTTCAATGAACAAGCGGCATCCTCCGACCCTGAAAATCAATGGTATTGGAGGCATGCACCACAACGGCTTGAAGCCGAAGCGATACGCGATGCCTTACTGAGCGTTAGCGGACGAATTGATCTGACGTTGGGTGATGCCCCTTTCGAAGGAATTGCCACGTTGAGTCCTTCACCTCAACAATTAATGTCGAATCGCAGGACGTACGAAAACTCAAATCGCCGTTCCGTTTACTTGCCTGTCGTTCGCACCAATGTTTACAAATTTTTGACGCTTTTTGATTTCCCGAATCCTGCTTTTCCAACTGGAAACCGTCACACGACGACACTTCCAACCCAGGCAATGTTTATGATAAACAGCCAGTGGGTAAGCGGCATCGCCGATTCGATGGCCAGGCGAATACTAAATTCAGATCTCTCCTTAGAGACTCAGATTACCTTCGCCTATCAACTTGCATATTCCAGACAACCCAGCCCTGGTGAAACCAAAGATGCCATGACTTTTTTACGTTCCTACCAGGATAATGACGAGCTAATTCAACAGGCAGCGTGGAGTGCCTTTTGTCAGCTACTTTTCCTCTCTAACGAGTTCATCTACATTAACTGAGCTATGTTCGAATCATCTCACAATTCATCGATCGTAGAGGGCGTCACCAGGATCAATCGCCGCAGCCTGCTCAATCGCTGGTGTATGGGATTCGGTGGTCTGGCGTTCAACGCGATGCTTTCAGAAATCTCCCGAGCACAATCTACGGCACTGAATCCGTTGGCTCCACGTAACGGCCATTTGAAGGCACGAGCCAAACGTATCATTTTTCTCTTCATGCATGGCGGCCCAAGTCATGTGGACCTGTTCGACCCCAAGCCTGCGTTGACCAGGTATGACGGTCAGGAACCTCCGTTTGAAAGAACTCGAGTTAAGTTTGGTAAACGTGGAAACTTGCTCAAATCGCCCTGGACGTTTCGTCCAACCGGCGACTCGGGGATCCCGATGAGCTCGCTTTGGAAAAATCTACCGGAAGTGGCTGATGAACTCTGTATGCTGCACGGTCTGTGTGATACCAATGTCGCACATGGCGGTGCCTGTATGAAGCTATTCACAGGATCTGAATCCTTAATCCGTCCTAGCATGGGATCCTGGGTTAGCTATGGATTAGGGACTGAAAATCAGAATCTTCCCAGTTTCATTACCATCTGTCCTACTAGCTTACATGGCGGTGTTGATAATTTTGGCAGTGCGTTTCTTCCCAACATTCATCAAGGAGTACCATTAGGCACGCCGGGCTACCCCAACACGCCTGCCGCTGACGCTCGTTTCGAATTCCTGCAAAATGAAACACGCACTCGAAAACAACAACGATTCCTGCTGGATCAACTCAAACGCATCAACGAACAACACCAGTTAAAGGTTGGTCGCAACCCACAAATCGAAGCACGAATCCAGTCATTCGAAATGGCTTTTCGGATGCAAACCGAAGCCCCGGAGGCAATGAATCTGGAACAGGAATCTGCAGCCACGCTGGAGCTGTACGGATACAATGATCCCACGACAAAGAACTTTGCACATCAACTGCTTTTAGCACGACGTTTTTCGGAACGGGGAGTACGCTTCGTGCAGGTCAGCCACGCCGGATCACTCCCCTTTAATAATGAACAGTGGGATCAACACTCGTACATTAAAAAAGGCCATGAAATAAACGTCGGGCAAATCGACAAACCAATCACAGGATTCATCAAAGATTTGAGGCAGCGAGGCTTACTAGAGGACACACTCGTACTATGGGGTGGAGAATTTGGTCGCACTCCGACCGCGCAAGTCGGAAACCCGGAAACCATTGGACGCGATCACCATCCGGATGGTTTCACGATGTTTATGGCCGGCGGAGGAGTCAAAGGTGGTTTTCGCTATGGCCAAACGGACGACTTTGGATACTATGCCATCGATGGGCGGATGACCATTCACGACTTACACGCAACGATGCTGCACATCCTGGGACTTGACCACGAATCTTTGACCTATCAATACGGCGGTCGCGACTTCAGATTAACCGACGTCCATGGAAGCGTTGCTACTGACATTCTTGCCTAAGGACGCCTTTGAACACGGACTTCTCACCATGCCACGTAAGTCACTCATCTTCACGCTTATCATTCTTGGGTCGGCAATTACCAATCAGACACGAGCCGCCGAAGACAAACGCCCAAACATTCTCTTTATCTACACCGATGACCAGTCCTACCGAACGGTTAGCTGTTACCCGGGTAGCTATGACTTTGCTCAAACGCCCAATATCGATGCATTAGCCCGGCAGGGCATCCGCTTTGATGCTGCTTACATTGGTACCTGGTGCATGCCTTCACGAGCGGCATTGCTAACCGGCCATTTGCAACACGGAGTTCAGTCCATGCGAATGGAGGGACAATACCCCGGAAGTGAGTACAATCCTAATCAATGCCCGTTTTGGCCCAGCGTCTTTCGAGCCAACGGTTATCAGACCGCTCAGATTGGAAAATGGCATACCGGCAGAGACAACGGGTTCGGTAGAGACTGGGATTATCAAATGGTTTGGAATCGACCCCGGTACCCGGAAAACGCAGGAGCTTATTACGAAAACCAGTTAATTGAAGAGAATGGAAAGCCAGCCAGACTAGTGCCGGGATACTCAACCGACAATTACACCAACTGGGCGATTGACTATATCGAAGGTGAAAATCGAGACGCTGAAAAGCCCTGGTATTTGTGGTTATGCTATGGAGCGGTGCATGGCCCTTTCACACCGGCAAAACGACATCTCCAGACACTGCCTGATGTTAACATACCGGTTCCCGCTGATATTTTTCCACCCCGCCCGGGAAAACCCGATTGGATGCAAAAAATTGAACACTGGATTCCGGACGCCAATGGCACTCCTGTTATGAAAGGCAATGGCTTCACCGCTCAGACTGTTGACACGAAGGGGATCCACGGCAATACGCTGAATGACTGGGTGAGGCAGTATCACCAGGGAGTGATCGCCATCGATGAAGGTGTGGGACGAATCATGGAGGCACTCGAACGATCCGACCAACTGGAAAACACTCTGGTCGTCTTTACAGCGGACCAGGGGATTGGTTGGGGGCAACACGGGTTCCGAGTCAAACTGGCGCCCTATGATGCCACCATCCGTTCTCCGTTGATTGTCAGTTTACCGGGGCAGTTACCGACGGGCAAAACGTCAAAGACTCCTGTTTCGGGAGTGGATTTGGTACCTACATTTTTTCAATTTGCCGACATTGAATTGCCGTGGAAAATGCATGGTGAAAGTCTACTGCCATTACTCAAACAACCACATACCCGATCAAACAAAACAGCCTTAACCGTCATGACGGGTAAAAAGTATGGACAGGATACCGAGGCTATCCCAACTGAACGCGAGGATCTTTATATCAACAATGTTCCCTGGTGGGTCTCATTAAGAGACGGACATTACAAATACATTCGTACTTTAGTGGCTGGCGAAACCGAGGAGCTTTACGATTTAAAACGGGATCCTGAAGAACTCATTAACCTTGCACATCAAAAGAGATATCGATTGAAGGTGCAGCAATTGCGGCAAGACATGATCGGTGAATTGCGGCAGGTTGACGCCAAATTCGTTGACAACTTACCTCCTGTTGGCACCGGATATTAAGCACTGCGTTTGCTACTTAGCAGGTGTTTCACGACACGCTTAGATCATTTGGCTTATAATCGATTTTCACTCGTCGTATGAAAATCTAAATTAGGAATGTATAGGCATGAAGTCCAATCGCCGTAATTTTTTGGCTTCCGCAGCTGCAAGTATTAGTAGCGCATCAATTGCCGCCACGCTTGGCAAATTCAATCATGTTCAGGCTGGTCAGGTATCCAAGTCCGACCAGGCCTCTCCATACGGGCCTATCAAACCAACCCGTGATTTAACGACGGGATTGCCACTGCTAAAGCTTCCTGCCGGCTTCAGTTACATGACCTACGGCTGGACAGGTCAAGTGATGAGTGACGGTCGTAAAACTCCCGGAGCTCATGATGGCACAGGCGTCATCGCCGACAACAACGGCATCCTGACTCTTTGTCGAAACCACGAACTCGGAGGAGTTAAGGAGTCATTTGCTGAGGCACAAAATACGTATGACCCCAAAGCACCCGGTGGAACGACTAACCTGACGTTTGACAGCGGGGCGGGGAAGTTCACCGGTAGTCAGGCGTCACTCTCGGGCACCATCCGCAACTGTGCCGGCGGCGTCACGCCCTGGGGGACCTGGCTGACCTGTGAAGAGACGCTGAATGGCCCGGAAGGGACCTCGGATCCGGTTTTCCCTAAGACTCATGGCTGGATTTATGAAGTTCCTGCTGACGGAAAAGGAAATCCGGAACCACTCAAAGACATGGGGCGATTCGTCCATGAAGCGATTGCGGTGGATCCTAACACTTCCATGGTTTATGAAACCGAAGATCGAGGTACCAGTGGCCTCTACCGATTTACTCCGAACACCAAAGAAAAGTTACACGATGGCGGAACGCTGGAAATGCTAAAAGTTCCTAACAACCCCGATCTATCGAAAGGCGTAAAACCCGGGGCCGTATTTGGTGACCTCGAATGGGTCAAAATCGATGACCCCGAACTTCCGCATACCTCCATGACAGACAATTCGCTGGGGGTTTACATGCAAGGGCGCCAGAAGGGCGGAACAAATTTCAATCGTTTGGAAGGGATCTGGTACTACGGTGGATCCATGTTCTTTGACTCAACCAGCGGTGGTGATGCGAAAGCAGGTCAAATCTGGGAATTAAACATTGCCGACAACACGCTTCGTCTGGTATTTGAGTCTCCCAGCAAGCAGGTCCTCAACATGCCGGACAACATGGCAGTTAGCTCACGCGGCGGTATCATCATCTGTGAAGACTGTGGTATTACAACACTGCAAACGCCGGAAGGCATTAAACGCTATTACCCGCGACTCCATGCGCTTAGTCCGGAAGGTGAAGTCCATATCTTCGCCGAGAACAACTCGAAGATTGACAAGCCGTACAGTGGAATCTCAGGTGATTACCGCGGATCCGAATGGACAGGCGCCAACTTCAGCCCTGATGGAAAGTGGCTCTTTGCGAACATTCAGTCACCAGGATTTACTGTCGCTATTACCGGCCCCTGGGAAAAGGGTTGCCTCTAAACGCTCTAGTCTCGTTTGTGAGACAGATGCTTCTCTAAGAATTGGTAGGCTACATTGCGAGCCTCTTCGGGGAAACTGTGCGCGGCATCCGGATAGATCGCCTGCACGTTCCCGGTGGCACCGTACAGGGAATAGATTTTTGAAACCTGCGAGATGGTTTCCTTCACTCCGGTAACTTCGAAGTTGCTATCGCGAACAGGTGCACTGGCAAGAAATGGTCGGGGAGCAAAAGAGGCAATAATTTCCGGGAAGTCAAAGGTAACCAAATCCGGGTCATTATTGTATTTGGAGTTAATCAGTGGCATATACCGAGTGCTCGTCCAGCCTTTCAACTTCCCTCCGTAGTACTTGTGAAAACGTGTAAAGCCACAATTGCTCACCATCGCTTTGATACGTTGATCAAACGCCGCGGTGAAGATGGTGTTATGTCCTCCCAGTGAATGCCCGATACACCCGATGCGTTGCTTATCGACCTGTTCAAGTGACTGCAACAAATCAACAGCACGGTGATTATCATAGATTGCCTTCATGGTCCCGCTGATGTACCCGTCAGCAGCAGGGAATG
>DEAW01000165.1:0-1273 GCA_002348315.1 Planctomycetaceae bacterium UBA2972
GCGATTGACCGGGTCAAGAAAGAAGCGAGTGTTATACGCTCCGCCCCAGTAATAATTGCCGGCCGTACTCAAAAATGGCTGGACACCAATGTCTTCAATGATCCCAAAACCCAAGCCAAATTTGTCGTGAGGACTACCCCCTAACGTGATACCAAGCTCGCCGATGTTATTACTACGCATTAATTCAATGCTGGCTGGACTAAGGATCAACTGCTCGTTAACCCTGCCGCCGGCCACCATCATCTGACAAAAGCGGCTGTAATCTTCCAGCGTGGAATGCAATCCTGCTCCGCCGGAATAATAAACCTGCTCACCCACTTCCGGAGCATGGACGACATTGAAATCCACATTCACCAGACACTCTAATTCAGTTGCACTTAGCCGTCGCAGACCGGCTCCGGAGGGAATCTCAAATTCCTGCTTCGCTCCCCAAAAGCTGATGTCTTCGTATCGATCGGTAGCTACATCGGGAGTATAAACGCGGGCGAGTCGGGATGCCTGGTCAGCACTCGGATAAAAAGTTGTATCCTGCATTCCCAAAGGCGCGAAAATTTCAGCTGACAAAAACTCCGCAAAACTCTTACCTGAAAGCACTTCCACGAGCCGCCCCAGGACATCCGTGTTTAGTCCATAAAGCCAGCGTGTTCCCGGATCAAAGGCGAGCGGTTGTTCTGCAATCCGCTCGACCACTTCTGCAATCGTGGTGGAATCGGTATATCCCCAGTCACGAATGTTGGCTGCCTTGTAATAACCAGACAGTTTTGGATGCGAAAAGCTATAACCGATGCCGGAACTATGAGAGAGCAATTGCCGAATCGTAATCGAAGACTTGGCCGGCCGAGTCAACGCATTTCCCTGCTCGTCACGTTGCCCGCTAAATACCTGCATGTTGGCGAATTCAGGCAGGTAATTCTCAACCGCATCGTCCAACAGAAATAACCCTCGTTCATAGAGCATCATGATAGCGACACTCGTGATCGGTTTGGTCATCGACGCAATCCGGAATAACGTGTCTGGCTGGATAGCCATGTCGTCTTCACAGTTCGCCAGACCGAGGTAACTGGAAAACTGTAAGCCATCCTCGTTACCTACCCCCACGGCACAGCCTGCGATAAGTTGCTGATCAATCTCCTGCTGGGCAATATCAGCCAATCGTTGAAGACGGTTTGCATTAAAAGTAGCTGGCATAATGAACTTTCGTAAATGAAGTCAGAGGGGCCAATCGACAAGCTGCGTTGCGGTTGGCAAACAGTAGAATGCGTTTCTAAAGTTT
>DEAW01000165.1:1568-5986 GCA_002348315.1 Planctomycetaceae bacterium UBA2972
AGAATGCGTTTCTAAAGTTTAGGCGAAGATCTCGCTGGCGACATCTCCACCAACATCGGTAAGACGGAAATCCCTTCCAGCATATTGGTACGTCAGCTGAGTATGATCCAGGCCGACAGCATGCAGCAACGTTGCGTGTAAGTCGTTCACATGCATCTTGTTATCCTGAGCGTAGTAGCCATATTCATCAGTGGCTCCGTATTTGTAACCGCCTTTAACGCCACCACCGGCCATCCACATTGTAAATCCTTCCGGATTATGGTCTCGGCCATTAGATCCCTGCATTACAGGTGTACGACCGAATTCTCCACCCCACAGAACCAACGTATCTTCGAGCAAACCCCGTCGCTTTAAATCTTTCAGTAACGCCGCAATGGGTTGATCCACTTCTTTGGCATTCTTAGTGTGACCTTTCACCAGATCGGAATGTTGATCCCATTGCACGAAACTGTCACTATGTGTGATTTGGATAAAACGTACACCTCTCTCAGCAAAGCGTCGAGCTAACAGGCACTGTCTGCCAAAGTCCTTCGTCATTTCTCCGTCGAGTCCGTAAAGTCGGTGGGTCTCTTCGGTTTCATCAGAAATGTCGAGTACTTCGGGGACCTGATTCTGCATCCGAAACGCCAATTCGAAACTATTGATGCGTCCCTCCAACTCCTGACTCGGCCCAAGTCCTTCTAAATGCTTTTGATTCATTTGACTCAAAAGGTCCAGTTGCAGCCGCTGCTGACGACGTGAAACTCGTTTGTTTTGAGTGTACTTCACCTTGGCATTGGTCGAAGGCTGACTGGCGACTCCCAACGGTGTCCCCTGGTAGTCAGCAGGTAAAAATGCAGAGCTCCAGTTTTTCAGGCCACCGTGTGCCAGCGTTGGACAAATCGTAACAAACGAAGGTAAATCCTGATTCTCAGTCCCCAATCCGTAGGTTACCCAGGAACCCATACTCGGACGTACAAAGTTGTCACTTCCGGTGTGTAACTTGAGTGATGCTCCTCCATGCGCCGCATTCGTTCCATGAACACTGTTTAGTATGCACATGTCATCTATACACTGAGCAACGTTTGGGAACAATTCGCTCACCATGATTCCGTTTTCACCGCGAGGGAGAAACTTCCAGGGTGACTTCATTAACTTACCGGTCTGCCCAAACTGAACTCGGGGCTTGTCAAACGGCAATTCTTTCCCATCGTCTTTTTCCAGTTGAGGCTTGTAGTCAAAAGTGTCTACGCCGGATGGACCACCTTTCATGAATAGAAAAATGACTCGCTTCGCAGGTGCCTGATGATTGGTAAGCTTTTGAGCGAGTGGATTAAGAGTCGCGCTCTGAGCGGTCTCATGTAGTAATGAACTTAACGCCAGATGACCAAATCCCAATGCTGTCGTCTTTAACGCAGAGGACTTCAGAAATAAGCGACGATTGGAAACGCCGCAACATGATGAGGTTGGATTGTTGTGTTGCATAGGATCGATGGGCTACTTGACGTAAATGAATTCGTTGCTGGCCAGAATACTGTGACAAAGTAACTTTAATGCCTGAAATTCAGCGCTCATGGGCTCATTGGTATCTTCTTGGTTATTTCCCTCAATCAGGGTAATCGGTGTTGCCTGAAATTGTCTCAAATATCGTTTTGCGAGACTAAACTCAGCTTTGGAAGGCTGCCGGCTAAACGCCAGTTGATACAACTGTATGATCTGCTGCTTTTCAGGGAGCTGTTCAAGCTGATGAGCGAGTTGGCAACTAGCTTCTTCCACTAAAGGGCTATTCATCATGAACAATGCCTGAGGAGCTACGGTTGTGGTGTCACGGTTACCGTTAATCACCGATGCATCATTAAAGTCGAAGAGCTGAAAGAAGTCATACAAATTGTTGCGAATGACTGGCAGGTAGACACTTCGGCGAAGCGAGCTGTAATCGGTTGCATCCTTGCTCGTGTGATCAAACAGGAATTCACGATTCTTAACATGCAGCATGCTCCCCCCCATGTCACGGTCGAGCATGCCACTCACCGCCAGAATCGAGTCTCGTATGCTTTCTGCCTCTAATCGACGTACCGGAAACCTCCACAGATAAATATTAGCCGGATCCTGTTGGCTGTCATCTGTATCAAACGTGCTGCTCATTTTATACGTCGATGAATTCATCACCCATCGATGCCATTGTTTTACAGACCAGTTGTTTTGCAGTAGCTGTTGGGCAGCATGGTCGAGTAAGGCTGGATTAGTGGGCAGATCACCGAGGTTTCCGAAGTTATCCGTGGAACCTTGAATACCCTTGCCAAAGTGCCATCGCCATAAACGATTAGCCAGTACGCGGGCAGTTAATGGGTGAGATTCACTAGTAAGCCAGTTTGCAAATTGAAGCCGTCCACTTTGTTCATTGGGGATCTGAAACTCAGTGGAATGCAAAAACACCTGAGGCATTCGGCGAGAAACCTGTTTTCCGAGTGAGAGATGAGAGCCGCGGATGTGAACTTTTAGGTTTACAGGTTCCGCTTCTTTTACGCCCATCGCTGACGGTGATTCACCGCGCTGCTCGGTCAACGAAGTGATTTGCTTGTTGAGTTCTTCCAGTTTCGTTTTGAATTCAGCTGTGTAGTGCGTCTCTGGTTTTTCCGGTAACTTTTCAACGGCCAGACGCTTCAATAATTCCTGATTCGCAGCGGCTGTAGTTTCCTTAACTTGAGCCTGAGTGGCTTCGATGTCAGCGGAGAGTTTGTCGTATTCAGCACGCAGTGTCGGTGTGAAGACTTCATTCTCATTCCATTTGGCAATCCGCTTATACGATTCCATCGTATGTGTACTCTTGAAGATGCTCGCCAAAGCATAGTAGTCTTCCGTGGAGATCGGATCAAATTTGTGGTCATGACAACGAGCACAACCTATGGTCATCCCCATAAAGGCTCGCCCAATCGTATCGATCTGTTCATCGATGATGTCCATAGCGAGTTTATCCTGATCTCCTTCAGCAAGGACTTTAGGGCCTAACACAAGAAATCCGGTTGCCACTAGTCGACGATTGGTGAGTTCAATATCGTCAGTCGATTCGAGCAGATCCCCGGCGAGTTGTTCCTGGATGAACTGATCAAAGGGGATGTCGTCATTGAAAGCCTGGATGACATAGTCACGATATCGCCAGGCATTACCGTGAGCAATATTTTCGTCCAGTCCGTTGGAATCTGCATAACGAACGACATCCAGCCAAAATCGTCCCCATCGTTCGCCATAGGCCGGACTGTCAAGCAATCGTTCGATTAGTTTCTCGTAGGCATCGTCTGATTTGTCGGCGAGAAAAACCTGTACTTGGTCCGGAGTTGGTGGCAGTCCGGTCAAGGCAAAGGTGACTCGACGAATCAACGTCGTTTTGTCGGCCATCGGGGCTGGCGTAAGTCCCTGTTTCTCAAGCTCAGCCAATACGAAGTGATCGAGTGAGTTAGTAGCCCAATCTGAGTTTTTCACGGTCGGTGTTGCAGGGTTTGAAATAGCCTGAAAAGACCAGAACTTTCGTTCCTTTTCCCAGTTAACGGCATCTTCGCGAGGTTTAACTTTCGTTGTGGCAGCGTCTGGATGAGGAGCTCCCATTTCAATCCAGGCAACAAAGTCATTTATGATTTCATCCGCCAGCTTTTGGTCAGGAGGCATTTGAAGTTCTTCGTCTTCGTAGCGTAAAACGTGAATGAGCAGACTTTCGTCCAGATTATTAGCCACCACAGCTGGACCGGTTGCTCCGCCTCTCATTAAATCCGCATAATTATCCAGACGTAGATCACTCTCCTGAGTCTCTTCTCCATGGCACTCATAGCAATAGCGTACTAGCACGGGGCGTATCTTCTTCTCAAAGAACGCATTTCCCGCGTCATCAACGGCGTTCACCACCAAAGTGGAGAATACAATCGTCATGACGGCAAAGAATCTGAATAGTTGCATAATTCTGGTGAAACCCTGCTTTGGCCTGACGCTTTTACAGGCGTCGAATTGAACACGCTTCATTCTAATAAAAACCTTGCCTGTTAGCAGCGGGAATATTTTGATAATGAGTTTCTGCTCGATGCTTAGAACATCGAAAAGGATCACCTCTAATGGTCTCCGATTCGGGAATGACCGATCGACGTGGTGAGGGGCAACACAGTTAAGATTTTAAGGCGCTCCTAACTTGAGAAACTCGACTAAGTCACGGACATCATCGAGCGAGAGATGTTTGATTAAGTCCTCAGGCATGGGCGATTTTGACTGCTTTTGAAAATCGATCTCGTCCTTGGGAATTCGGACTCTTTTTCCTTTAGCCGTTTGTAATTCAACGAATTCATCGTTGTTCACTTTTACAACGCCTGTGGTGATGATTCCATCGAAATCAACTACCGTGAGACTCTCGAAGTCCTTCGCTATGGCCGCATTTGGTTTCACGACAGCTTCAAGTA
>DEAW01000165.1:6364-11503 GCA_002348315.1 Planctomycetaceae bacterium UBA2972
CCACCTCGACCTCCAAATTTATGACAGCGAACGCAGGAAACCTGAGTACGTTCATAGAAAATTCGCGCACCCCGCTCAGCATTGCCTCCTTCTAAACTATCCAGAAATTTCGTGGTGATGTCGTCAGCATTCAAAGCGGATTCATAGGAAGCGATGGCTTGTTGAACGGCTGTGGCTCCGGACGCTTTGGCAGCTTCACGAACATCAAGCCGAGTGTCTGCAGGTAGCGAGTTATTCTGAAGTTTCTCGATGGCCGATAATAGCGTCTCCGTGGCCAATTCGGAATCCGAGAGAGCTAAATCTCGATAAGCAGCCTGCCGTTCGAGCATACTTTCTGAGTCGGTGGCTGCTTTTAGAATTTGCACTGCAGTTGACGGGTTGAGTGACAATAATTCATGCCTGGCTTGAATTCGCACTTCAGCCGACGCATCAGTTAAATGCTCGTCGACAGCCGCTTTGAAACCAGGGTCTTTGATGGCACCGAGTGCGGCTAACGCATTCGCTCGCGATAACCCATCCGCTTCGGCGTTCTGTAGAATATCAAGCAGTACGGGGCCAGCTTGCTGGATACCAAGCTTGGCTGCCGCTTGGATGGCTGCCGATCGAACTTTTTCACTGCCTGCGAGAATACCACCTAAGTGAGTGGTCATCGCTGTGCGGGCGATGGCTGGATTTCGATTTTCCAGTGGTCGCCAAAACCCTAAGACATTGTCACGGGATGATGGCTCAGACCAGGCGGCTAAAAACTCAATAGCTAAAATGCGGTGGAGTTCTGACGCTTGTGGGTCGCCCGCAACCTGAGCAACCACATCGGCTCGTTGTTGTGTGCCGAGTCTGAAGTTGGCGTTGAGAATCCGTCGGCCGGTTTCCGGGTGAGAATGAATCTTGTTGGTGGCGTTGGCCAAAGCATCGATGGCTCCGGGGATTGGAAGATCGTGGATGGCTCGAGCCGCCTCCAGTACGACGTTGGGGTCCGAGTCCTGCAGGAAGGCAGCTATGGACGAGCTTTCCAGGCGGCGTAAAGCGACCACTGCGGCGATGCGTACTGAGCGTGAGCTATGACTTTTTAAGGCTGTAATTTGCTCGGTGTTGTTCGTCCCTACTAATCCCATAATGCCGGCGTGACGTAGGATGGGATCGACGTCCTGGTTGTTTTCTAGAAGTGTTACGTAGTCTTTTAGTACCTCAGTGCTTTGGATTTTCCCCAGAGCTTTGGCTGCAAAAAATTGAATGCGAGGATCATCATCGGCGAGTAATTTTCTTAGTGGCAATTCGGCTTCCCGGATTTTTAAGTCTGCAATGACATTGAGCAGTTGCGTTTTGAGTTCGGCTGGATGGTCGTCTTCCAGGTAACCGACCAGTGCTTCTCGAATTTCTTGTGGATAGACGTTGTGGCGAGCAAGGATTCCCATCCCCCAGAGGCCATGTAGTTGGGCCAGGACATTGTCGGAGCTTTCCAGGGTCTCAGCTAATTCCGGACCGGCTTCGCGGCTTACGAGTTCAAGCTGAGCTTCGAGTCGAACTCGATAGTCTATGTGACCTAATAGTGCGGTGAGGGTATTGATATCGGTTTGAGACCAGTTCTGGCTCAGGAGCTTGGCTGTTGCCTGAGCCTGTTCGATAACGTTAGGGTCGGTGGGTTGGATTTGATAGATCCGACCTTTGCCTTCTCCATTCCAGCCGTCAACCCAATCGGATAGGTAAATTCCTCCGTTTGGCGCAAAGGCGATATCGGTTGCTAGGATTTTCCAAAATGGCTGATCATCTTCGGTAACTTGGAAAGTGGCACCGTGACGCTCGACTTTCAGGCTGCGAACTCCGCTGTTATTAGGTCCGCCCCGAAAATCGCAAAGCAAAAAGCTATTGTTAAATCGTGCGGGGAGTCCTGTTCCCGGGTAATAAACCAGTCCGGACGGGCCGTCAGCGAAATTGCGAATCGGCGGGATGATATAGGCCGGAGTATCTTCGTTGTAGGGGTGCCAGATTTTTTCGCGGTTAAAGGGGCCACGGTCTCCAAGGTATTGGTATTCCATCCGCCAGCCGGTATCGCCTCCTTCGACAACATACACCCAGCGTGCTTGATCACCTGAGTCGGAGTTGTTGTCTCCGGTGAAGAGGTTTCCGTAGTGGTCAAAGGCGAGTTCCTGAGGATTTCGCAGGCCGGTGGCGAAGACTTCCAGTTGACTGCCATCCGGTTCGCAGCGGAAGACGGCTCCACTGCGAGGGTCAAAATGATGTTGGCCCTCGTGTTGGATGTTGTAACCCCGATCACCGATGGAAAAGTAAAGTCGGCCGTCTGGTCCCATGATAAGTCCGTGCGAATCATGGCCTCGAAAAGCAACACGCACACCGTAACCGTAATGCAGAGAAACACGTTGGTCAGCAAGTTGGTCACCATCGGTGTCTTCGAGTTGCCAGAGATGAGGAATGCACGTCAGATAGACTTTGCCATTGCGTACGAGGATGCCGGCTGCGGTCCCGTCGGCAATTTCATTAAAGTGTTTGGCGTAGACGATGGACTTGTCTGCTGAGCCATCGCCGTTCAGGTCTTCTAAAAGTCGTATCTGATCGTCATAGCGAGTGTATTCAGATATTTTATTACCCAGTAATTGTTTGTGATATTCGACTCGGTCTTGTACTGAGAGAGCGGAAATGTCTCGTTCCAGCCAGGCTTGATCGTGTTGGCGGTTGTCGGTTACGCCACGATTCTGGCGATAGGATTCACAGACCCAGACACGCCCCTGGTTGTCGACGGTGAAGGCAACAGGGTTTGCCAGCATGGGTTCTGCAGCGAACAGGCTGGTTTGAAAGTCGTCCGGGATTTGGAATGACTGGATTTGATTTTTAGCATCTGCTGAGGCAGTGGCAATTTTAGGAGCTTCGGGTTCAGGGGCTCCGGAGGGCACGAAGGCCCAAGCGGTAAAGCAGGCCAGTGTAACGATCACGGTGGCGAGTGTGTGTTTCAGCATAGGAGCGGCGAGCCTCGTTCTATTGGCTGAGATTAAAACGTTTGAGGAAGCAGTGGCGTTGAGCCGGGTGTTATTGATTCAGAGCGTTCTGAATCCACTCTTCGAGTTCCTGAAAATCTACGGGGGGGAGATCCGAGAGGTCAGGTCGTAGTTTGATAGCGTCTTTGATGTAGACGTGTTGAATTGCATCCTGAGCTTTGTCGGTATTCCAGTGTAGGAGGATACGGATGCAATGGGACAGGGATCCAGGGACATTGACTTCGTGTGTGCAAATTAGCGGGACATCAAGCCAGCCGAGTTGTCTTGCAGCAAGTGCCGGGAACTCGGCATTGAGGTCATGTGTGATGCTGAAGATAGCACTTCCGACATCTTCCGGCTGGATGTCATTGAGTCGGATCATAAGAGCCAGTAGCTGACGCGTTGCGGTCAGTATTTCTTCGCGGTTGTTGTTTTCAACCGTGGTGGCTCCGCGAACTCCTCGACAAATCATCCTGGACTTACCCTGTCTTTCTTTTAGGTAGATAACGTTTAGGTTTGCTAGCAGTGGTGGTGGGCAGGGTAGTTCTGATGGATTCAACTTGCTGCAACCTATTTTGCAGGTTGTTGAAAACGAAGTGTTCAGAGCAGCCTGTCTGCTGGTCTTAGCATACCCTTGATTGAAACGGAATGGAATTGCAGCCGGAGTAGATTGCAGGTTACAACGTGGGGAGAGACAGGCTCGGAGCGAGTGGCTTCGTCTTAGTTTGATTTTATTTTCTAAAATCTCGAACAGCCCCCTATGCGCTGAGCCGGGTGTACCTATAATTCAACACTTCTTCAGGAGTCCTGTCAGGACTCGTATTTGACAAAACCGTTAAGGTTGAGTCGCTGAGAAGGGAGGTTAACTCCCGGCTCAAAAAAACCGAAGAAAAGTGTTTCCTGACCGCTTGACGGTCAACGCAGACACTGTATATTTGATTTTTCCCACTTAGGTAAATATCCTAAGTATAGATCTTTGAAAATTTGGTGGACCTCGTACTTATTCCTTTGGAATAACTATATTTTTAGTCAACTTTAGGAACTCAGGATTATTTAATTGGCAAGGTAGTCACTTATGACCATAGTGACTCAAAACTCCTTGACTCCAATCGAACTCCGATTGAGTTATTTGACGGATAACTGATTTCTTCGGAAGTCAGCCTCAATACTTTAATTGAAGGGTTTGATCCTGGCTCAGAATGAACGTTGGCGGCGTGGATTAGGCATGCAAGTCGAGCGAGAAATTCTTTTTTGATTTCTTCGGAATGATTAGTTGAATGGACAGCGGCGCAAGGGAGAGTAACGCGTGGAAGTTTACCTTGAGGATCGGGATAGCAGCGGGAAACTGCTGGTAATACCGAATAATGTCTCCGGACCAAACTTTTTGGCCTCAAGAGAACTCCGCGTCCTACTAGCTTGTTGGTGGTGTAACGGACTACCAAGGCTATGATGGGTAGCGGGTGTGAGAGCATGACCCGTCTCACTGGGACTGAGACACTGCCCAGACACCTACGGGTGGCTGCAGTCGAGAATCTTCGGCAATGGACGAAAGTCTGACCGAGCGACGCCGCGTGCGGGATGAAGGCCTTCGGGTTGTAAACCGCTGTCAGAGGGGAGGAAAGCTTCGGCTTGACTGAACCTCAGAGGAAGCACGGGCTAAGTTCGTGCCAGCAGCCGCGGTAACACGAACCGTGCGAACGTTATTCGGAATCACTGGGCTTAAAGGGTGCGTAGGCGGCTTTGCAAGTGGGATGTGAAATCCCTCAGCTCAACTGAGGAACTGCGTTCCAAACTGCAAAGCTAGAGGGAGACAGAGGTAAGCGGAACTGATGGTGGAGCGGTGAAATGCGTTGATATCATCAGGAACACCAGTGGCGAAGGCGGCTTACTGGGTCTCTTCTGACGCTGAGGCACGAAAGCTAGGGTAGCGAACGGGATTAGATACCCCGGTAGTCCTAGCTGTAAACGATGAGTACTGGATCGTGGGGCCTTCCACAGCCTCTCGGTCGTAGCGAAAGTGTTAAGTACTCCGCCTGGGGAGTATGGTCGCAAGGCTGAAACTCAAAGGAATTGACGGGGGCTCACACAAGCGGTGGAGCATGTGGTTTAATTCGAAGCAACGCGAAGAACCTTATCCTGGGTTTGACATGTA
>DEAW01000165.1:11748-11893 GCA_002348315.1 Planctomycetaceae bacterium UBA2972
CGGGGGCTCACACAAGCGGTGGAGGATGTGGCTTAATTCGAGGATACGCGAAGAACCTTATCCTGGTCTTGACATGTTTAGGAACCTCGGTGAAAGTCGAGGGTGCCCTTCGGGGAGCCTTTACACAGGTGCTGCATGGCCGTCG
>DEAW01000216.1 GCA_002348315.1 Planctomycetaceae bacterium UBA2972
GGCATTGGGGTGGGCCACTATAACGACGTTTTTAGGGTCTATCACAGCTGTTTTCTTAGCCGAGACTCTGCTCAAAACCTTTTCCGGAAAAGGTTTGGTTAGTCCTGAACTGGCTGCGACTGCAGAGTATGGAGCAGCTGTTGCTTTTGGCGCGGGATTGACCGTGTTGCTGGCGACATGGATTGGAATGCCTGTTTCCACCACACATAGTTTGGTTGGAGCACTTGTGGGAGCGGGCTGGATGGCAGATTCGACGATCGAGTTTGACCGGTTGGGAAACGGATTTGTGATACCGTTGTTGGTGAGTCCGGTGTTAGCTTTTCTGGCAACTGCGTGGGTGTATCCGGTGTTTTCATGGTGTAGGCGTAAGACTGGGATTCGTTCAGTGGGAGAGTCTGATAAAGAGTATGTAGGGCGACTAGCAGGGATGGAAGCGGGCCCCTTACTGGATCAGATGCATTTTTTATCTGCCGGAGCGGTTAGTTTTGCACGGGGGTTAAATGACACGCCCAAGATTGCCGCTTTGTTGTTATTGACTGGTTCGATAAGTCGGTTTACCAGTACAGCTTTAGTAGGTTTAGTGATTGGTGTGGGTGGAGTGATCAGCGCCAAGCGTGTTGCGGAAACGATGTCAAAGAAGATTACCCCAATGAATCATGGCCAGGGATTTACGGCCAATCTGATAACGAGTCTGATAGTGATTTTTGCCAGTCGCCTGGGGTTGCCTGTGTCGACCACACACGTGAGTTGTGGATCGTTATTTGGTATTGGAACGGTGACTCGTCAGGGCCAATGGAATGTGATCGGTAAAATTCTGGGATCATGGCTCGTTACGCTCCCAATCGGTGCTCTTCTGGGCGGCGTTGCCTACCTGCTGGTGACTTTGTAATTGATTAAATGACCTCTTAATTGAAGTGGACGCGAAAAACGAAAAGGCCAACAGAATGAGACGTACGATTGTATTTGTTGTTGCTATCACATTTGGGGTTTTGAATAGTCTGGGTGCAGCGGAGCCAATTGCCATTGCGCATCGTGGCCTCCTGCGTCACGCTCCGGAAAATACTCTTGCCGCCTTCGCAGCCTGCCTTGAACTGAGAATGGGATTCGAACTCGATATCCGAACCACCTCGGATGGAAAGTTGGTTGTCATCCATGACGATAATCTGGTTCGTACGACTAACGGCCCGTCGAAATCT
Source organism: Planctomycetaceae bacterium UBA2972 (assembly GCA_002348315.1). GTDB lineage: Bacteria > Planctomycetota > Planctomycetia > Pirellulales > Pirellulaceae > UBA721. The sequence continues at coordinate 1,197 of DEAW01000216.1, forward strand.
ATCCGCAATATCACGCTCGCCGAAGCTAAGAAACTAAATGCTGGAAGTTGGTTTGATGCAGCTTTCGCCAACGAACGTATCCCTACACTCGAAGAGACTTTTGATTTAATCGGAAAACGAAAACGTGGGCCGATGGTGATTGCTTTGAATGTAAAAGCAATCAATCAGGATGGAGAGAGGGAGTTAATCGCACTGCTTGATAAGTACGACCTGTTCGAATCCTCTTTCGCGTTCGATCAGAGTGAAGAAGTGAGCAAGCGGCTTAAAGCACTAGATCAACGTCTCCGAATCGGGCAAAACGTAAATCGAAGTTCCATTACAAAAGTACTCGAAGAAGATTTTATCGATGTATTCCTGTTGTCAGACACTCCGACCAAAGCAGAAGTAGAGACGCTTCATAAAGCAGGTAAACAGGTTTTGTTTAATTATGCCGGGGCCGGTCCTCAACGACGAAGCACGCAAGCCTGGAAGCAAGCCTACCATGCAGGGGTCGACGGCATGCTAACCGATTATCCGACTATGGCATTGGAAGTCTGGCGTGAAGAGAAACAGGGGCAAGCCGAATAGAACTTCCTTAGCACTTTGGGCTATGGCTACGGTGCGTAAACTGAGCCTATGTATAAGATCCGAGTTAAGGCTTCTTCGATCCTTCGGACGACTTCGCAAGCTAACTTTGATATCATGGGCCACCTTCGTTTCCCCACCGTAGCCTTGGCGAAGATCGGGGCCGCTAAACTCACTGTATCAGGTGCGTAATTTACCCGTCGTAGAACGAAGCCTCTTACTAAACCGGCTCTGTTGTCGAAGACAATTCTCAGCGTTTAAACGGAGCAGGACAGATAGTTTTGAGCAAGGTTGGTTTCGTTGACGAGTATACTATATAGGTAGCTAGGGGCTTCAAAAAGGAATTGGTACGTGACACGGTTAGGTTGTAATCAGGCTGAGCATTTTCCCGTTGGAAGACGTGAACTGCTTAAGGTCGGCAGTATGTCTCTGTTAGGGACAGGTCTGTCCGATGTGTTACGACTGGAAGCCGAGGCCGTGGCCTCGCCGGGGCAATCCTTCGGCACAGCAAAATCCGTTGTGTTTATCTATCAGTCCGGTGGGCCCTCTCAGCACGAAACCTTTGACCCTAAACCGGCGGCGCCCGAAGAATACCGAGGCGAATACAGTACGACCCAAACCAAGTTGCCCGGTGTTAATTTCTGTGAATACCTACCGAAGCTGGCCGCCCGGGCAGATCGCTTTTCCATCGTACGGACGATGCGTCAGCACTTTAACAGTTGTCACGGTGGATGCAACTACCTATTACACACCGGCACAACTGAACTGCCTCGCGGGGAAACCAATGCCTCCATCGTCCGTGGCCAAATTGGTAGTCACGCCTGGCCCTCGATTAGTTCGCTCGTATCTTACGGTAAAGAAGACGGGTACTCGAGTGGTCTCCCCAATGCGATAGAGATACCGCGGCTCAAGAATATGCGGTACCCCGGTCGGGAAGGCGGGCTGCTAGGCGCACAGTATGACCGAGTGGGCATTGATTTAGCACCCACTTGTCACGCCCCGGATGCTGGTGGATCCTGTCCTAATTGCTATAGCCACGATGACCCCAATCTCGATCCTGCTCGAGCACCCGGCCCCGGCCCAAACGCCTGGTGGGATAATAGTAGCTGCCGTGATCCTTCCTTCCATTTGCCTAATCCGGGCCAAGTCGATATCTCGTCTCCCGTGCTCTCCAACCGAGTAAGCCTGAGAAAACAACTCGATACGTTGCAAAGAGACTTGGACTTAGCAGATAAAACCGGACAGGTTAAGAAGTGGGATATGTACCGGCAGCAAGCTTTGGACTTCATTTTGGCATCGCGGCGAAAGGGAGCAGCAAATCCCTTTGATCTTAGTCAGGAATCCGAAGCCACACGAAAACTATACGGACACGAGGAATGGGGGCAAGGCTTTTTGGTAGCCCGGCGGCTCATTGAAGCCGGAGTGCGCATGGTGCAGGTTACCCTGCGAGGTTGGGATACTCACCAAAACGCTTTCCGTGACTTGAAAAACAAAGCACTCCCGTCGCTGGATCATTGCTTGAGTGGATTTCTGGATGATCTCGAACAACGCGGATTACTGGATGAAACGCTGATTGTGATGTGTGGTGAAATGGGTAGGACACCGAAAGTCCAACCGATTTCACCAGGCGGGAAAAACGCATCGGGAGAGATTTTTACACCCGGCCGAGATCATTGGGGTCACGTTTTCCCCTGTTTTTATGCTGGTGGTGGAATTCAGCCTGGTCGTGTCATTGGAAAAACGGATGACCTGGGCGGTTACCCGGATGATGTGGCATACTCGACCGAAGACTTTGCAGCCACTATCTTCCATTGTCTTGGTATTGGCCCGGAACGTGAGTTTCATGATCCACAGGGAAGACCGTATCGTATTTACCGGGGCACTCCGATCAGAGCACTGCTGTAGTGAAACAATTAAACAGTTACAAAGTCGTATTTGATTGGTTGTTGGATTCTTGGGAACTAATAGTATTCAGATCAGTTCAAAACGGATCCTCTGTCCGGTCAGTGGGTTTGACTCCTACGGGACAATCTCGATAGAAGAC
>DEAW01000123.1 GCA_002348315.1 Planctomycetaceae bacterium UBA2972
ACGAAGGCATTCAGCGTGGCACAACCAATTACATGTCTAAAAACAAAACTATTGGGACATAATCCTTCCGGAGTACACAGTTGGACTATTTTCTAATCACGTTAGGACTAGGTTTATTTTTTAGGAACACTTAGATATTCACGGCTTACCTGTCGCTGCATTGCCAAAACTTGATGAGCCGCACCTTACCGATCATGAACGTCATAATTGGCGACCAGGATAGCCATACGGCTATCTAAAAACATCGGTCATCGATTTCACCACACATTCATGCATGCTCCGCGCAAACGAATCCTCCTAACAAAGAAGAATACGCTGCCATAGATATTTTGCAGACGGCCACTGCCGAGCGTGTCCTACTTTTGAATATGCACTCGCTAAGTTGTTATAAACACCGCACGGCATCGTTTTTTTCTGGCAGGTTAATTAGCATCGAATTTTATCGAGTTCGGTAGAGAAATGCATCCGACGTGAGTAAAGACACCAACAATGCATTCATGCTGCCACCATTTTCTTTATATGCTCGATGAGCGTCTTGCAACACCGGAGCATCATTAAGCGTCTCGTTACGCCCCATCCAAAACCGAAAGGCATGACGTACAAACACCTGTTCCGCTCGTTCGCTCTCCGCTAGCTTCTGAATCAGCTCAATCGCATTATTAACTTTTCCATCAAGCATTGGATCACCTGAATCAATGATTTCACCCGTCGTATCAACAGGCTGGTTTAGCTCAAATTCACGATATAGACCGACGTGATTAAACATCTCAAACGGAAGCCCTAGCGGATCCATTTTGCGATGGCATGTCCAACAATAGCTTTCCCTTGTAACTCGCATTCGTTCACGCAAAGTGTTTTCAGGTTCATCCGGTAACATGGCATCGACCGTGATCGGCACGTCTGGTATGCCGCCTCCGATTAATCTTTCCTGAATCCACCGCCCACGCAAAATCGCATGGTTATCCATCGCATCAGAGTGTGATACCAGCCATGCGGGGTGCGTCAGCAAACCTAAACGTTGTCCCTCTGTCGTCGTTGTAAGCGTACGTTCCGGTTTCATCGACCCCGCACCGAAACTACGTCGGCTAACACGAGCATATTCTGATTTACCTTCGATCACGACTTCCGTGACATTGTGGTTCAAGTTGCGATTCGGTTGTTTCTTGGGCTTCGGGGGCTCCTTACCAGGATTGGCTTTTTTCCAGGCTTCCAATTCCGCTGCTCTTTTATCAGCAAGTTCCTGCTGGTACTTCTTCTCCGCTTCGATTGATGCATTCCGCTCTTCTTGTGAATTTAATTTACCCAGATAAAGAGCGTCTCCCCTGGTGGCGATCGCCATATCAGTCGTCAGCAGCTCTTTCAAAACGTCCTTATCGTTGGTCAGAATAATTTCGATAAGACGATCCGTACTGGCAGTTGCGTCAAACATCGCGCGATAATGCGTGTTATTTCCGGTGATCCCGGCTTTTGCTAACGCCCGGGAGTCCTTGCAGATATAACCCCCAAGGTCGTAATCGAAGTAGTCGCGGAAGAATTGCATGACGCGTGGTTTGCGAATACTCTCATCTGCCAGGATCCGCTCAATTTCACGCCTCACATCTTCTTTCGTCCGCATCTTGCCGTCGAGAATGGCTGTTCTTAATTTTTGATCGGGTTTAATATAACAAAGGGCATGATTCAGGGCTAAACCAAGTTCCCAATCCTGAAGCATTACGCGGCCGGCTGCGTCCGCTTCTCCAGCCTCAACTAACTCCGGTCGAAATAGAGCATCCCGATCAAGGAAGATCGCGGAAAGTCCTAAAACAGCACCATCCTTCGGCCCCAACTTAGCAATCGACTCCTGCAGAATCTGCAGGTAAATATCAGACTCTTCCTGCCGCGGCACTCGAAACGTCAACGCTTCGAACATAAAGTCTACTGCCGCCCGCTGCTGGGCCTCAGAGGCCGCCTCCTGTTTCATTAACTCGTAAACCGGTGTGATTGGCCGCATGATCTTCGTACTGTAAACCAGGCTGGTAGGGAGTCCGCGTAGATCGCCAACCATCTTATCTGCGATTGAATTCGGGTCATCCGTGATTTGATATGCGTTGGCGATGCTCAAAGGACCCTCCGCCATATATCGGATGACATCATTTGCAACGCTAATAATCTGAGTTGCCTCGGCGCTATTCACCGTATAGAAGGCAGGGTAATTTTCCAAACCGTGCTTCTTTGCCGTCGACAGGATGGCAGGCACGCTTTTTACTGCCGTGGCATAAGCAACCGTTCCCCCCTGCCATTTGATAATTCGATCTGTACCGAAGTACATTTTCAATTCACCACCATGGTTGGTTGGCACCACGTCTCCCTGTGTCCTTAAGCCTGGTTGCTCCGGATTAAATTCCGGCTCTTTATTGATCAGTTCATTCAGACGCGTGATGTGCTCCTGGCGTGAAACTCGCCAAATGCGTGCGGGTGACGCCGACGGTGCTAATTTAATGCCCTCCGGTAGATAACCGAATAGCAGAGCGTGGTCTACGAAATTTGCCTTATTAGGGTCGAGGTGATCCTTAAATCCTCCCTTGTCCTGCAGTTCACGCGACAATTCACCAACAACCCAATCGGTGAACTTCAAGCGACCAACCACTTCGGGCTGCTCAGCATCTTTCGGCGGCATTTCCTTTAGGGCTACCTGCGCCCAAACACTTTTCCAAGTCGCAGCGTTAACTCCGTCAACCGGCCCCAGATCCGTTAGAGAAAGTCCCCCCTCAGGTTCGGTTTCCCCGTGGCAGTCTACACAATGGTTCGTTAGGAACTGCGCAGCAAAATCCTCAAAGTCCGCATCGATTGGCTGGCCGGGCGTGTAAGGTTCGGCATTTGCAATGGGAAGCAGATTTAAAGAAAGCAGGGCAACCCAAACAAAGCGAATCCTTATCATGTCATGATTTCCTTGACAGGACCTGTAGCATTATCAAATTTCTTTGCCAGCTTCTCATCCATGTTAAAGCGATTAACTTTGGAGCCAGCTGCGCGAAGAATCGATGTGTAAAGTGCGTTGATTGGCCGCTTTCCGTCCAATTGAGTGAAGCACCCCGACTTGAATGCACCGTCGAAGTTACCTAATAACATCACCGGCCAATTTGCACCACTCGTATGCTGCTTGTCAGCATTGTTGCTTGTATAAACAATCAACGTATGATCCATCATCGTACCGCTTCCTTCTGGAATACTCTCGAGCGATTCCATGATTTTCACAAGCATACGACTGTTGTATTGACGGATCTTTATCCAGATCGGATTATCCGGTTGCTTTACGTGGCCCAGATCATGTCCTTGCTTTTCAACTCCGATTCCCTTCCAGGCACCAAAGATTTCCCCACGCCCTGATCCGATCGTCAGAGTATTTGTGATACCAGATGTCAATGCTGAGATCCCCAGATCCAACAAAGCGTCGTGCCAATCTGTCTCAAATTCAGGCTGCGTATATCGTTCATCCACAACCGGAGCGAATTTACTCAGGTGGTCTGAGACGGAACTAAGCCGTTCACGAAGACCATTGACATCTTCAAATCCCTGTACGTATTGACCGTACTGCTGACGACTCGCAGAAGGCAATGTCTGCCCCTTGGCTGCCGCCAGTTTCTCGACCTGTTCCAGCAGATTAGATCGTGCTTCGTGTTGCTTACGAATTTCACCGGTGGATATACCGCCGTATAACATCTGATACAGATGGTTCGGATTCGAATGCATGAAGATGGGTTGGCCGGCGCCGGTGGCTGAAAGGTTTGCGACGGTCGGTTTCGTCGTCATGTTTTCGATCGAATCCATCCCAATGCAGAGATGAGGAAGCAGAGTTTCCGGCAACACCTTGCTCAATTCATAGTCAATTGTGGGGGCACTCGGAGGCACGCCGTCACCACCACGATATCCCCCCAATGCTCCAAAAAATGCGCTATGAGACGGACTCGTATGCGTCCCATGCAAACCATTGATGATGTGCAATTTGTCCTTGTAAGATTCGAGTGGACTTATCGGCTCTGGAAGAGTCACGCCGGCAAGTGAACCGCTTGACGTCATTCCTTTGGGAATGCACGTAGCCGGATCAAAACCCTGATTTTGCATAAAGAAGATTACACGTTTAGTCGTGCGACCGGAATCCGGACTTGCCATCAGTTTCTGGGGATCCATAGCGGCACTCATAACAGCGCCAGCTCCAGCAGCCATACCCTGAAGAATATTTCGTCGATTAAGCATAATCTTCTTTCAAATCGATTACCGAGACCAGTGATTCCAGCTAAATCAAGCTGAACCTATCCATGCTTATCAGTGTAACTAACCCCCTGATTTAAGGCAACGTATTTTGACGCTGGAGGTTGTGTCTCACTACTAACGTAATCGGAGTCGTTATTCAAAATATTTAGCTCAATGACGGCTACTAGTCTGTTTCTGGACTGAGCCATATTTGCGAGTGGATGTTTCCGTGCGTTAATATGGTATCTGTTACAAAATACTGGGTGTTCCGTCGCCCTACAATAAACTACACATTAGATGAAATACGAGATGTCAGAACGCAAAACCAACTTGCCAAGCACCCTCGCAGTGGACTTCACGAACCGAAGAACTTTCCTACGTGACGGTTCATTAATCCTCTTGTCTTCTTTAGCTCTCAGTCAGGATTCACGGGGAACTCTAGCCGAACCGGCCAGTACGTTTTCCGTCATCACCGATTTGCATTACGCAGATAAGAATACAGCCGGCAGCCGGCATTATCGAGAGACAATACGGAAACTTGCCGAAGCTAAGACTGTATTTGAAAAGACGGAACCTGATTTTCTGGTTTGCCTGGGGGATCTTATCGACGCGGCCGCAGATGTCGAGACGGAATTAACGTACCTTTCTCGCATCGTTAAAGAACTTAAAACTATAGACTGTAAGAAACATTTTGTATTAGGGAACCATTGCGTCGATACCCTGACTAAAAGTGAATTCCTTAATGGTGTAGGGCAGGAGCAGTCTTACTATTCATTCGATTTGCAGGGGATCCACTTCGTCGTGCTTGACGCTTGCTTTAAGTCCGATGGCACTCCCTATCAACGCAAGAATTTCGACTGGACAGATCCAAATATCGCAACCGAAGAAGTCGAATGGCTAAAAGGAGATTTAGCCGAAAACGAATTGCCAACAATCGTCTTCACGCATCATCGGTTAGATGATGCGGGTGTCTACAGTGCAAAGAATGCTCCTACTGTACGAGCCATATTAAAAGACTCGCGACAGGTTCTCGCCGTTTTCCAGGGGCATAGCCATAAGAACGATCATCAAGTTATCGATGACATCCATTACTGCACCATGGTTGCGATGGTAGAAGGCAGCTTTGAGCAAAGTAATGCCTGCAGCACGATCACTGTGTATCAAAACGGCTCCATCAGGATTCAGGGCCATCGGAAACAGGCCTCCTACGAATGGGATGCCAGTTAGCCCTAGTACACCAAATTCATCCTTTGGATTTAGGAAGAGATTCATGACGAACAAAACCACACTAATCCACCTGTTAACCATCGCTTTAACATTCGCCCTATTGGACAACACCGTAGTTGCCGGCGGCGAACAATTGAAGATCTTTATCCTTGCCGGCCAATCCAATACGGTAGGCCACGCTCGTGCCCATACGATTGCAACGCTCTATGCATCTGACAGTCCACGCGATAAAAGGTTACTGAACATGGTTATCGACAATGATGATCTTAACCGTTCGACGCTTGAAGCTCAGCTGGAACATGCTCGTAAGTTGGATGAGGTTTCCGGGGGAATTTCAAATTCAAAAGTCAAAGCTTTGAAGGACGGACCGGAAAAACTTGCTATCGAAAAACAGGTAGCAGCGATGAAGGATAAACATCAGGCGTACAAGGAAATGGTCAGTGCATCCTGTGTAGTGTCTGATCGAGTCTATATTAACTCCATCGCGGACCGTAATAAGAAAGCCGGCAAACTGGCGATTGGGTATGGTGCTGACCCGTCCAAAATAGGTCCGGAATATGGATTCGGTTTATCAATGGCTGAGAAGATCGACGGCCCGATCCTTCTCATAAAGACATCCTGGGGAGGAAAATCTCTGAACTACAACTTCCGTCCCCCCTCTTCGGACGAATACGTTTTGAGTGAAAAAGAACAGGCCAGCGATAAGATCGAAGAGATTCGCGCCAATGCCGGTCTCAACTATCGCATGATGAATGAAGCAATCCAGCAAGTCCTCGATAACCTAAAGGACAATCATCCCGCTTATGATGAAGAAGCCGGGTACAAAATCGCGGGGTTTGTTTGGTTCCAGGGTTTCAACGACCAATTTTCCCCGGATTTTCGTGATAGCTATGAAGCTAACATGGTTAACTTCATCAAAGATATTCGGAAACATTATGATGAACCTTCAATGCCATTTGTT
>DEAW01000149.1 GCA_002348315.1 Planctomycetaceae bacterium UBA2972
AGTTCGGCAATTCTTGCAAATGCCAGATTGCAGGCCGATTCAGCCTGTTTTTCATTGTCGGCATACAGTGAAATCCTAAACTGCACGCCCATTAATTCAGCAGACTTCGTAAACAACTGCTGTTGGTCCTGAGCTTCCAGCAGTCCGGATTCTCCAAATCCAACTCCGATGGCCATGATCATCGCCAGAGCCAGTCGCTGACGTTCCTTCATCCCGATTTAATTCCTAATTCACTTTATTTTGAGGCAACTGAGAGTGCGTCGCTGCTAACGCTTCAAACTTGTCTTCTCATTGTACTTACGTAAGTTACCAAGTATGCTAAACGAAAGGCAATTCAATTGGATTTACCTCAGATTAGGTAAAACGTTGTAAGCCTAAAATTTAAAACTTAAAACATCCTTCGATTTGAAGTGGAGCCTATAGATGAGTAACGAGTCTAAATCTTCAACAAAGTCTCGTCGCGACTTCATCAAGAAGTCTACGATCCTAGTTGCCGGCAGTACGGTTGCCGGAAATCTGCAGATTGCCAGAGCGGCACACGCCTACGGTGATGAAGTTATCAAGATCGGCTTAGTCGGTTGTGGTGGCCGCGGAACCGGTGCAGCCGTCCAGGCCATGAACACCAACGGCGATGTCCACCTGGTAGCCATGGCAGATGTCTTTGAAGATCGTCTTCAGGGTTCTTATCGAGCCATCAAAAGCAAACACAACGACAAGGTAAAAGTCACTCCGGACACTATGTTCGTGGGACTTGATGCCTACAAAAAGGTGATGGAATCTGACTGTGATTTGGTAATTCTGGCAACACCTCCGGGCTTCCGACCACTTCACTTTGAAGCGGGTGTCAACGCCGGCAAACACGTCTTCATGGAAAAGCCGGTTGCCACGGACGCTCCGGGCGTTCGTCGCGTTCTGGATGCCAACAAGATTGCCAAAGAAAAGAATCTTTGCGTGCAGGTTGGATTGCAACGACGTCATGAAGAAGCATACATCGAAACGATGAAACGCCTGCACGACGGCGCTATTGGCGATATCGTTTTAGGCCGTGCGTACTGGAACAGCGGCGGAGTTTGGGTTCGCCCGCGTCAGGCCGACCAGTCTGAACTTGAATACCAAATGCGTAACTGGTACTACTTCAACTGGCTCTGCGGAGACCACATCAACGAACAGCACATTCACAACATCGATGTGATCAACTGGCTCGCTGATGACTTCCCGGTTTCTGCTCAAGGGCAGGGTGGTCGTGAAGTACGAAACGGCAAGGATCATGGCGAGATTTTCGACCATCACCTAATCGAATTCACCTACGCCAGTGGCCTAAAAATGTTCAGTCAGTGCCGACACATCCAGGGTTGCTGGAACAGCGTTTCAGAGCACGCTCACGGAACTGCCGGAACTTGTGACATTGCAGCCGGACGAATCTGGGATGCCGAGGGCAAAGAGTTGTTTAACGCACGCGGCCTTGGCCGTGGTGGACACCAACAGGAACACCACGACATGTTTGCCGACCTGCGAGCCGGCAAGCGACCAAACGAAGGTGACTATGGTGCCAAAAGTACCATGACAGCCATCCTGGGACGCATGGCAACCTACTCCGGAAAAATGATCCAATGGGATGATGCCATCAACTCCGACTTGAAACTCTGTGATGTCGATGCCCTTGCATCACTAGACGATGACGCACCTTTAACTCCGGACGCCGACGGCAACTACAACGTTGCAGTCCCGGGCAACAAGGACACTGTCGTACTCTAAGGCAAACGTTTCAACACTTAGGGGGCTACCGTTTTGTAGCCCCCTATTTTTTTAATCCAATTGCATTTTGAACATGAAACAAGCACTCTATCCGGCACTTACCTGTCTCACCATCGCTCTTACCGCTTGCTCAACTGAACAAACCAAGCCGACTCCGGAAGACACTTCCTCTGCCGAGAATGAATCAACCACGCTCGCCAGTGAAGAATCGAATACCGAAGAATCGACACGTGCCGCCGCCACAAGAGAATTCAGGTTCCTCTATGCAGGAGCCATCTCCGAACTCCCACCGGGTACTGAAGTGTCCGTCTGGCTACCGATCGCAACCGACACGCATGATCAACAGATCTTAGATCGTGAAGTTAATGTACCGGGTGAATTCACCATCAATCAGGAAGAGAAATTCGGCAACACCATCCTGTATTTCATCGCAGAGGCCAACAAACAAGGCGAAGTACCATTTGAAGTCATTTACCAAATCAGTCGCAAGGAGGCCTTAGCCGCCAATGGTGAAACGGCGTCCGCTGAGCAAAATGCATTGTTCACTCAACCAACTTCTTTCGTCCCGACCGACCAAAACTTATCGGCGGATGTACTGGGAGAAATCAGCTTAGCCGAACAACGAATGACCGCCGGACGTCAGATTTATGATGCAGTAAATAACCACATGAAGTATGACAAACCGGCAGGGCAGGACTGGGGGCGAGGCGACAGCGTCTGGGCTTGTGGTAACGGCTTCGGGAACTGCACGGATTTCCACAGCCTGTTCATTTCGGTTTGTCGCGAGCAACATATTCCAGCGCGATTTGAAATCGGCTTTCCGCTTCCCACAAAACGCGGGCAGGGTGCGGTTGGCGGTTATCACTGCTGGGCTAAATTCGTGGCCGACGATCAATGGGTTCCTGTCGACATTTCCGAGGCTGACAAGGACCCCGATATGAATGAATACTATTACGGCAACCTAACCGAAAATCGAGTTACTTTCACCATCGGAAGAGAATTAGACCTCACTCCTACTCAGCAGGCGGGTCCCGTTAATTTTCTGGTTTACCCTTATGCTGAGATCGACGGAAAGGCTCACGCCTCCTTCCGCAAGAGTTTCGAATACGAAGACATTCAATAGAAGGGCAGTCTAGTGCCATACAATCCAGACGATTATGAACAGCTTGATGTCATCGCAGTCGGAGCGCACCCCGACGACGTGGAAATCGCCTGTGGAGGCACACTCGCCAGACTTGTCCAGCTTGGCTACAAAGTCGGAATTATCGATTTAACCGATGGGGAGCCAACGCCATTGAGTCCGGGTCCGGTGGTTCGGCTGGAAGAAGCACGGCAGGCAGCAGAAATACTAGGCATCACAAAACGCATCACACTCGACATGCCAAACCGAGCGTTATTTGACTGCTTTGAACATCGCGTCACGCTGGCCAAGGAGTTTCGTAAATACCGACCACGTATTATCATTGGCTTTGGCGATAAGACCCCAATGGCCTCTCCGGATCACTATCAGGCTATGCAAATTACTGACGCTGCTGTGTTTTACTCCAGACTATGTAAATGGCCCGAGCATTTTGGTGACCTCCCACGTCACATCATCTCCAAACAACTGTACTTCCGCCTAGCGTTTGAACCCATGCATCACGCCGGCCCCAGCGGACATATCACTATGGACATTAGTGATACACTGGAAATGAAACT
>DEAW01000202.1:0-14892 GCA_002348315.1 Planctomycetaceae bacterium UBA2972
TTTAGTCGTCGCACTTATCCGGAACTTGAAGCACTCGGGGTCGAGTGGCAATGTGGTGATCTTCAAGATCCATCGGCCGTTTTAACAGCCTGTGATTCAATGGACGCCGTGATTCATACAGCGGCAATCCCAGGCATTTGGGGACCCTGGAAAACTTACTATGGCGTCAATACGGTGGGAACGACCAACATTTTGCAGGCCATCGACTCGCACGAAATTCCTTATCTGGTTTATACGAGTAGTCCCAGCGTTACCTTTGGAGGCGAAGACCAGTCGGGAATTGCCGAGGACGTTCCCTATCCGGATCGCTGGCTGTGTCATTATCCGCACAGTAAAGCCTTAGCAGAACAGGCCGTCCTTGCTGCAAATTCAAGCGGCCGAATAGCAACCTGTGCCTTACGTCCACATCTAATCTGGGGTGAAGACGACCCACACCTGATTCCGCGACTGATTGAACGTGGACGAACCGGAAAGCTGCGAATTGTTGGAGAAGGGGATAACCGCATCGATATGGTACACGTTGAAAATGCTGCTCATGCCCACCTATGTGCTTTACAAGCTTTACAATCCAATCCGGCATCTCATGGCAAAGCCTATTGGGTTTCTCAGCAGGAACCGGTGAATTGTTGGCAGTGGATTAATCGTATACTTTCCTTCGCTGACGTCCCTCCGGTCACTCGAAAAATCAGTTTTCCAACAGCTTATCGTGTCGGCGCCATACTCGAGTGGCTGTATCGCCTACTTCGGATCCGTAGCGAGCCCCGAATGACCAGATTTTTGGCGTTGCAGCTTTCAGCCGACCATTACTTTGATAACTTTCGGGCCCAAACGTTGCTTGACTACCGCCCACTAATTTCAACAGCCGAGGCAATGGCCAAGCTGGAACGAACACTGAAGACTTCAACTTAGCGTCCTGAAGTCTTCGACTTCACGGAGTGGCTATCGTACCTGCTTGCAAAACCGTGCTGGTACCTTTAGTTTTAATTGTCTAGACCTACCAGCGTTTCCCCAAGAAAGCCCGGCATTTACGCGAACATGGCCCTTACGCATCATCAGTATTCACCTCCCAAACTACCTCGCATTGTCCTTACCGGAATTGGCCTGACGTCTCCCAACGGAAACGATCTGGCTACGCACCGAGCTGCCTTGCTGAACAAACAAAGCGGAGTCCAGGATTATGAAATTCGCTATGTTGGAAAAACGCTGGCTGGAATCTGCGATTACGATGCGTTGAAGTATCAAAATCGCCGTGAAGTTCGACGGGGTACTCGCGCCGGGAGTGTTGCGATTTACAGCTGTAATGAAGCGGTGGTCAACAGCCAAATCGACTGGGAAAACATGGACAAGTCGCGAGTCGGAATTTATCTGGGCGTCACTGAACATGGCAATGTGGAAACGGAAAATGAAGTTTATGAACTAAGTCAATTTGACTATGACGTTAGTGTCTGGAACCACTTTCACAATCCACGTACGGTTGCCAACAACCCTGCTGGTGAAGCTGCACTCAACATGGGAATTACAGGCCCCCACTATACTTTGGGGGCTGCCTGCGCAGCAGGTAATAACGGTCTGATTCAGGGCGCTCAGATGCTGCAGTTGGGGCAGTGCGACCTGGCATTAGCTGGAGGCGTCTCAGAGTCCATCCACACGTTCGGAATTTTCGCTAGCTTCAAGAGTCAGGGAGCGTTGGCCGAACACAGTGATCCGGTCAAGGCTTCCCGGCCATTCGATGTCGACAGGAATGGAATCGTCGTTTCAGAAGGTGGATGCGTTTACACACTAGAACGACTCGACGATGCCTTAGCTCGAGGAGCTCACATTTATGGTGAGTTGGTGGGGCATAGCATTAACACGGATGCCACTGACTTCGTACTCCCCAATCCTGAACGCCAGTCACAGTGTATTAACATTGCACTTAAAATGGCCGGCATTACACCGGCCGACGTGGACATTCTCAGTACACATGCCACCGGAACACTCAGCGGTGACATTCAGGAAGTAAGTGCTTTGCGTAAAGTCTTCGATGCCAATTGTAAAGTCAGCATCAATAACACCAAGAGCTTCATTGGACATTGCATGGGGGCCGCCGGAGCTTTGGAATTGGCTGGGAATCTCGGTTCCTTTGAGGACAACATCTGTCATCCAACGATCAACGTGGACACACTCGATGAAGAATGTGCGATTCCCGGACTGGTACTAAACGATGCCAAACAGCTCGAAAACGTGGAATATATCGTAAACAATTCCTTCGGAATGCTGGGGATTAATTCAACGGTGGTTATCAGGAAGTACTCGAGCTAACTGACAACGCAGAAGCCTGACAACCTCGCTGAAAGTACTCAATTCAAGTACTTTTACCAAGGGTCCATAGACCCTCAAGGGTTTCCTTCTAACCCTTGTGGCTTCCGTTATGCCATTTTTGGGGGCAAATGTTAGTGTTTCCATGGATTCCACACCTTTGTTTTATTGGCAAAACACTGTAAATTTATGGTTCGCACTCAGAACATGATTGTTCTGCTACTGATGAAACCACCTAATCGCTTGGAGCTTTTCAGGAATGACACCTGCAGAAATACGTGCTGCCATTATCGAAATTTTGGAAACCATTGCACCGGATGAAGATTTGTCAAATCTCGACGATGCGAAAGAGTTCCGAGATCAGATGGAATTAGACAGCATGGACTTTTTAGATATCGTGATGGAACTTCGAAAACGATATCGCGTTCAGGTTCCTGAAGAGGATTATGCAAATCTGGTAAGCATGCAGTCCACAGTGAGCTACCTTGAACCCAAAATGGCGGATCTTCCTGCAGAGTAGTGTACGATTCCATTATCATTGGCGCGGGAATGTCAGGCTTGGCCGCTGGCATTAGAGCTGCATACTACGATCAAAAAGTATGTGTGCTGGAACGACATTACACCATTGGTGGACTCAATTCTTTTTATCGACTACGTGGTCGCAATTACGATGTGGGCCTCCACGCCGTAACCAACTTTACTCCGCCAGGCGCCAAAAAAGGCCCGTTTGCACGACTGCTACGACAACTCCGAATGAAGTGGGATGACTTTGGTTTATCTCCGCAACTCATGTCTTCAATTTCCTTCCCCGGAGTTGAACTTCAATTTGACAACAACATCGATTTGTTGCGAAGCGAAGTTGCGAAGGAATTCCCGGCACAAATCGACCATTTCGATCGCTTGATCTCATCCCTGTTGGATTACGACGATCTTGAGCAGAAACATTTTGAGATTTCCACCCGGGAACGTCTCCAGGAAATCATCACCGATCCCTTACTTGTTGAAATGATCCTTTGTCCGATCATGTGGTACGGCAACCCTCGAGAAAAAGACATGGACTGGGGGCAGTTTTGTATCATGTTCCGCAGTCTGTTTCTGGAAGGTTTTGCCCGGCCGTTTGACGGAGTCCGACTCATTCTTAAGAAACTTGTCCGTAAGTTCCGAGATCTGGGAGGAGAACTCAAGTTACGAACAGGTGTCAGTCAGATCAAAATCGATCACGGACGTGCTGTTGGAGTCGTACTCGATTCCGGGGAAGAGTTGACAGGAAAGAATATCCTGAGTTCTGCAGGTGCGGTCGAGACGTTCAAACTTTGTGAAACAGATGAAGACGTCCATGCTCATACCACCGGGCAACTATCTTTTGTCGAAGCAATCTCAACTCTCGACACCTACCCTCGTGAACTTGGGCATAACAAGACGATCGTCTTCTATAACGACTCGGAGAAATTTCATTGGGAACGCCCCACCGAAGATTTCTGCGATGTCCGCACCGGAGTAGTCTGTACTCCTAACAACTATTGTTACGATGAAAAAGACGGCGAGCTTCCTGATGGAATCATGCGTGTCACAGCGTTAGCTGACTATGAACGCTGGCGTAATACTAATCAGGATAATTATCAGGCTGAAAAAACAAAATGGTTTGAAGCAGTTCAGGCATCCGCCGCCAGATTTGTGCCGGATTATCGCTCTCATGTCATTGATACTGACATGTTTACGCCGCACACGATTCATCGCTTCACCTGGCACGAAAACGGTGCTGTTTATGGTGCCACTCGTAAATGGCTTGACGGAACAACCGCCATTAACAATCTGTTTCTCTGTGGAACCGATCAGGGATTTGTGGGAATCATTGGTTCGATCGTCAGTGGTATTTCAATGGCGAATCAGCACCTCCTGGCCCGCTCTTAGGCTGCATTCTCTGGAATTCTGAAATCCCACAGAAGTACGTGTAGGATACTAACAGAATCCACAATTACAGACTAAAATACGCCTTTAACCTGTCGCTCCGCTGACATTTCCCGACGTATCAATCAGGTCCTCATAACCAGTATGCCGCGTGATTTTCTAAAAGGCGTCAAGCAAAAATATGACGTAATTGTCATCGGAAGCGGGCTCGCTGGATTAACCTCAGCCAATATTCTTGGCCGAGCCGGCTATGACGTATTGCTTCTTGAACAACACTACAAGCTTGGCGGCATGGCCACTTGGTTCAAACGCCCTAAAGGCCACATTTTTGATGTCTCTTTACATGGATTCCCCTACGGAATGATGAAGAGCTGTCGCCGTTACTGGTGTCAGGAAATAGCAGACCGAATCGTGCCGTTACGAGGCGTGCTTTTTGACAACCCACAGTTCACGTTGAAAACCACGTATGACCGCGAGAGTTTCACCGAGTTGCTGCAAAGCAAATTCGGAGTGGAAGCCGCCACCATCAGGGAGTTTTTTGATACCGCTCGTGGCATGAATTTCTACGACGATCAACAACTCACCACCAAGGAATTATTCGAACGGTTCTTCCCCGGACGTAATGATATCACCCGACTGCTGATGGAGCCGATCACCTACGCTAACGGCTCAACACTCGAAGACCCTGCGATTACCTATGGCATCGTCTTTAGCAATTTCATGTCCAAAGGAGTCTATACTTTCCAGGGTGGGACGGATCTGATGATCGGTTTAATGAAAGACGAACTGGAGAAAAACGGAGTCGACATTCGCATCAAAAGCCCCGTCGATAAAATCAGTACCGAAAACGGACGCGTCAAAAGCGTCCATGTCGGTGACCGGGAAATCGAATGTCGAAGTGTTGTTTCCAATGCCAACCTACTGACAACAATCTTCAAGATGGTCGGCGAAGAGCAATTTGACAAAGACTTTGTCGAGGACGCCAAAGCGGTCCGTGTCAACAATTCGAGCACTCAGGTGTATATGGCGTTAGGGCCCGATGATCACCTTGATCGTGACACCGGCGATCTGCTTTTTACTTCCACCGCCGAGAATTTTGAAACGGATTTACTCCTCAGCCGAGACGTTACCAGTCGGACATTCTCGGTTTATTACCCCGACACACGCCCACATGATAAACGCCAACGTCACCTGATCGTCTCTAGTACCAACGCACGTTGGGAAGACTGGGCTGATCTGGATGACGAAGCTTATGAAGCTAGCAAACAGGATTTAATCGAAACCACTATTGATGCTCTGGATAAATATGTACCGAATGCCCGAGAGCGCGTGATTTTCTCGGAAGCGGCCACTCCGCGAACATTTTATCACTATACGCGTCATCATCATGGCGCAAGCTTTGGGACCAAATTCGAAGGGCTGCCGGTCAGCCAGGCTTTACCAACACAGATCTCCGGACTCTTTCATGCCGGGAGTGTCGGCATTATCATGTCCGGCTGGCTAGGTGCTATAAATTACGGAGTGATTGTGTCTAATGAAGTTGACCAATTACTGATGAAATAAACCAATTCAATCCTGCGGGACTACCGGATACAAAACCATGTCTCTTGAACAAATAAAGTCCCTCATCCCTCACCGGGCTCCGATGTTGCTGATTGATGAGATCACTTCGCTAAGTCAGAGTCAGATCGTTTGCCTAAAGACCTTTGCAGCCGATGAATTTTTCTTTCAGGGCCATTATCCCGAGCAACCGATTGTCCCCGGAGTCATCTTATGTGAGGCGGCGATGCAAACCGGAGCGGCTTTACTGTCGACGATTATTGCTGGAGACATGACCGATGACGGCACTGACAAAGTTCCTGTGGCAACCCGCTTAAACAACGTCAAATTCAAGCAGATGGTGAAACCGGGTGATACGATTGAGTTAACGGTCACGTTAACAGAACAAGTCAGCAACGCCTTTTTCCTGAACGCCAAAGTTACGGTGGCAGGCAAACTGGCAACTCGGTTCGATTTTGCCTGTACTCTGGCAGATGCTAGTTAGTCGATGATGAGTGAATTCAGATATGAGCTTTTTACAACTAGAAGGTAAGACGATCGTCATTTTTGGAGTGGCGAATCGAAAGAGTGTAGCCTATCACATCGGCAGGACGGTCACTGAGTCGGGCGCCTTCCCGGTGTATGTTGTTCGCAGTGAAACACGCAAAGAACAACTCCAAAAACTACTCGGCGACCACCCGATTTATGTCTGTGATGTAGAGCATCCTGAACAGATTGAATCCTTACGGGACACGCTGTCCAAAGAGCATTCGACGATTGACGGAGTGGTTCACTCGATTGCATTCGCCGATTATGAAGAAGGGCCAAAGCCTTTTCATGAGACCAGCAAAAGTCAGTTTCTACGTGCCGTCGACATCAGTTGTTATTCACTTATTTCCATCGCCAATTCTCTAAAAGACCTTCTTTCTAAGAATGCCTCGGTCATCACTGTTTCCATCTCAACCACCACGATGGCTAGTGAGAACTATGGATTCATGGCACCTGTTAAGGCCGCTCTGGATTCCTCACTTGCCTTTCTCACAAAGTCTTTTAGCAACTTCTCACAGGTTCGATTTAATGCCGTTGGGCCAAGTCTATTAAAAACAAGTGCTTCTGCGGGAATCCCGGGCTACGTTGATTCCTATCTATTCGCCGAGAAAGTCATCCCCCGCGGAAAAGCCTTAGAGACACAAGAGGCAGCCAACGTCGCTGCCTTTTTACTCAGCCCCCGATCGTCCGGAATCTGTGCGCAAACCGTCGTTGTCGATGCCGGTATGCGAATTAATTATTTTGACAACGATGTCATCAAAAGCTCACTACGCGAAGATACCCCGTAAAGTCCTGTTTAAGAAAGACGAGATGTCACGCCCAAATATCCTCTGGTACTGCACCGACCAGCAACGATTTGACACCATCAAGGCTCTTGGCAATCCATACGTTGACACCCCCAACATTGACAAACTCGTGCAATCGGGAGTCGCCTTTACCCACACTTACTGTCAATCACCGATTTGTACGCCCAGTCGATCCAGCTTTCTGACAGGTCTCTATCCGGCTCGTTTACATAACACACGCAATGGGAATGACACCTTCCCTGACTTCCCCCCGTTAATCACCAAGCTAATTGCTGAATCGGGGTACCGCTGCGGCAATATCGGGAAATTCCACTTAACCAGCTCCGGTCATCGTACGGAACCTCGACTCGATGATGGCATGTCCTACTGGCAATTCAGTCATGCTCCCCGGGATGACTGGGAAGAAGGGCATCACTATGCTGACTGGGTACGCGAACGTGGAGGCGATCTGGACCCTATGCGAAACAGCGAAGAACGCGTCCCGCCTGAATACCACCAGACCACCTGGGCCACCGAATGTGCTCTGGAATTCATCGACGCTCAGCAAAAGGATCCCTGGATGCTGTGCGTGAACATTTATGACCCGCATCCACCTTTCATCCCGCCCAAGGTTTATGCCGACATGTTTGATCCGGATCAAATGCCCGGCCCCTATTATCGTGAAGAAGACCTGGAAAACCAAAAGAAGCTGGCCGCCATCGATTTCCAAGGCGATGCATTGCCTCCGGAAGGGCACGATGCCAAAAGAATGCAGGCGTATTACTATGCCATGATTAAACAGATTGACGATCAATTCCAACGTGTGCTCGACCATCTTGAAGCGACAGGACAATTGGAAAACACGGTGATTATCTTCACCAGTGACCATGGCGAATCCCTTGGTGATCATGGATTGCTACAAAAAGGTTGCCGATTCTACGAAGGCTTAGTTCGCATTCCACTCATCTTTTCCTGGCCGGGAAAACTTCTCCAAAATGTCCAGCGTGATGCGTTAGTGGAATTACTCGATTTAACTTCCACCATCATGGAGTTCGCAGGACTCGAGCAACCCGATTACATGCAGGGTAAATCTCTGATGCCGTTGCTTACCGATGTAAATCAACCCGACGAACATCGTGAATTTGTGCGTTCCGAGTACTTCGACGCCCTGGATCCTTTTTTCACAGATGGTAACGGGGCGTATGCAACCATGTACCGAAGCCGAAAGTATAAACTTTCGGTTTACCATGGACATGAAATCGGTGAACTCTATGATTTGGAAGAAGATCCCTGGGAATTCGATAACCTCTGGGACAATCCGGATTATGCTGAAATTAAAGCGGAGCTGATTTACAAAAGTTTTGATGCACACGTCATACTGACAACCGATGTGGGTTCCAAACGCGTAGCTCCTATGTAACTTTCCTTTCAACACTGAGTAGCACTATGCTGGAACGACTCGGCCCCTATCTGATCGATGAACAAATCGGGCAAGGTGGCATGGGATTTGTTTACTCGGCAACGCATGAAGAGTCCGGAGATGCTGTTGCCGTTAAAATGCTCTCCAATGCGCTCTCAGATGATCATAATTTCAGAGAGCGATTCCATCAGGAAATTGAGACGCTACAGCAACTACAGCACGAAGGCATTGTGCAGATATTTGGGTATGGACAGGAAGAAGATACGCTCTTCTATGCTATGGAACTGGTGGAAGGACGAACACTTTATCAGCTATTAAAAGAATCCGGGCCGATAACATGGCGAGAAGTCATCCGTATCACCATTGATATTTGTCATGCTCTAAAACATGCTCATGACCGAGGTGTGATTCACCGTGATCTCAAACCTTCCAATCTTTTTCTCACTCATGACGATCAGGTAAAGCTTGTTGACTTTGGTATCGCCCGGCTCTTTGGTGCGACACAACTCACTGCAGATCATGCCGTGGTGGGGACTGCTGACTATATGGCTCCGGAGCAGGCCGCAGGCGCCCGACCGACCATAAAAAGCGATCTCTATTCGCTGGGATCTGTGATGTATGCGTTACTCACCGGACGACCTCCTTTTGCAGCCCCCGCCGTAGCACATGTCATTCACAAACTGAAGTATGATCAGCCTCAACCCATCAACGAATTGGTCGCTGATATCCCTCTGGAGCTCGACTACATCGTCCGGCAGTTATTGAGTAAAAAGCCTGACAACCGTATTCCAACGCCATTAGCCGTTGCGCATCGTCTCCAGGCGATGCAACACGCTCTGGATTCTAATATGCCCGAACGGTCTCCAGGTGCGACCGTGGAAATGAATGAACTTGATAGTGACACCGACGGCGCAACAAGGGAATTTGTTACCAACCAGGCCGATGGCAATCACGAGAACACCATCGACGGACAATACTCGAAAGAATTCTCATCATCCGCAGATCCTCCAACCGTTTCAGATGAACAATTCCATCAACAGGATAATACAGGACCAGAAGGCGAACAAACGCATTACACCACGGTTGAAAGAGATCGTTTTGAATCTGAGAAATCCAGGCCAGCAGGTGTCCTCGCCAGTTTGCTGGTACTAATGGCACTGATTGTAGGTGTCGGCGGATTACTCGTCTTTACCAACTGGTACAACCAACCCAAATCAGCAGACCAATTACTTGAAATCATTAACGATGCACAAATCACTCCGGGATCCGATTGGGGGCAGGCGAGCGTTGAAATGCGGGAATTCATACAGCGATTCCCCGAGCATGCACGATTTCAGGAAGTCGAGGATTATTACAACAAACTAAAAAGTGAACGTGAGGAACAGCGATTTTTGAAATGGTTGGAATCCACCTCCAGTGAGTTGTCCGTCGCAAAACTTACCTTACGTGGAATTTTGAAACAGGAATCCGATTCACCCGAGAAGATGATGGAGTTACTGGAAAACTTCATCACACTGTATCAAAACAGAGCCGACGATTTTTCTATTGATGAGTGTGTAACCTATGCTCGAAATAAACTCGAACGTCTCAGGCAAACTCAGGTGCAGCAACTCGCTCAACAACAACTGTTATTGAGTAGACACCGAAAGGAAATCCAGGAGGTTGTGGCTTTGTGTCGTCAGATCAGCAAGGAGGAGCCTGCTTCTGCCATTGCAATCCTGAAAGCAATTTATCAGATTCATAAAGACACGCCCGAACTCGCCGAGGCTTTGGAGACTGTCAGCGAACTGCAGGCAGAGCTTTCCGAGGTAATTTCATCGTCAGGATTGTAAGCGTCTGCCGGAGTTCATCGAAAGTCCCGTGACTTCGGTTTTAATTCCCCGAGCTTTGTAGAGAGATCCTCCAGACGCTGTACAACCACATGCTGGATACGATTCCGGTTTTCCAGAGTGCCATGCACCAACCAGGCGTTACTTCGCCTGGCAATGCGGTAATAACGCTCCCAAACATACTGACGGATCACCAGATTTACCGTACCAGTCTCATCTTCCAACGTCACAAACGTAATCCCTTTTGCGGTTGATGGTCGTTGTCGCATCAAAACCAGACCAGCTACTTTCACGTAGCGATCATTCGGAAACGTTGCTAGTTCATTAGCTGGCAACACGTTTTGTTGATCCAGCGATTTTCGCCAAAACATAATCGGCTGACCTTTGAGTGAAAGTCCGGCGGTTCGATAGTCCATTTCCACTTCTTCGGCAGCCTGCATCATGGGCAGTTTCGGCGTCTGATCATCCTCAGCTTCGATTAAATCAAACAAGGGTTGCTCTACTTCTTTCTGTTCCTGAGCCAGGGCTTCCCATAAAGCAGCGCGTCGATCGCGTTGAAAACTACTAAAAGCATCCGCGTCGGCAAGTAGCATAATGACGCTTCTGCTAACTCCGGACCGTCTTCGCAATTCTTCCAGTGAAGGATACAGCCCTCCAGCCTCCCGTTGCTCGATAAGGCGACCTGCCGCCTCGCAGGAGAGTCCTCGAATCACCCGCATTCCAAGTCGCAATGCCGGAGCTGCCGATACGGATTCCGGCAAGTTTGAATCGGGCAAACTCGAATATTCCAACACGCAGTCCCAATGACTGTAATTCACATCGACGGGTCTGACTTCCACCTCGTGTTTCTGAGCATCTTTCACCAGATCACTCACTGAATAGAACCCCATCGGCTGGCTGTTAATGACAGCAGCAGCAAAGGTCGCCGGATGATGACATTTGAGCCAAGCCGAAACGTAGACTAACAATGCGAAACTGGCCGCATGTGACTCCGGAAAACCATACTCACCAAATCCACGAATTTGATTAAACACTTGTTCAGCGAATTTTTTTGTTAGACCGTTGGCGAGCATTCCTCGGGTTAACTTTTTACTGAACTGCTCGATCACTCCGGGACGTCGCCATGCCCCCATCGCTCGTCGTAACTGATCGGCTTCACCAGGAGTGAACCCTGCAGCGACCACTGCCAGTCTCATCGCCTGTTCCTGAAACAAAGGAACACCCAGAGTACGATCCAGAACCTGTTTAATCGCCTCATTCGGATAGACCGCCTGTTCCAATCCTGCCCGACGCTTGAGATAAGGGTGGACCATATCTCCCTGAATTGGTCCGGGACGCACAATGGCTACTTCGATAACCAGGTCGTAAAAGCATCTTGGCCGAAGTCGCGGTAGCATACTCATTTGTGCTCGACTTTCGATTTGGAACACACCAACGGTATCGGCCTGGCAGATCATGTCATAAACCTCCGGATCATCCTGAGGGATCGAACCCAACGTCAGTTTTTTCCCTTCGTGCTGCTCGAGCATTGCAAAGCACTTACGGATGGCACTCAGCATCCCCAGGGAAAGACAATCGACTTTGAGAATTCCCAGTTCATCAAGATCGTCTTTATTCCATTGAATAACGGTGCGTCCTTCCATCGTGGCATTTTCAATTGGTACTAAACGGCTTAATAAGCCTCGAGTCATTACCATACCTCCGACATGCTGGGACAAATGTCTTGGAAACCCTATTAGCTCCTCCACCAACTCACGAAATCTCTGGCCGATGGTTGCATCCGGATCGAGTCCCACTTCACGAATTCGCACATCAAAATTCCCATCCCGGGTTCGTCCATCCAGATTTTTTGCAATCTCGTCCACTATTTCCGGTGATAACCCCAGAGCTTTACCCACTTCGCGTACAGCTGAACGCATTCGATAGCAAGTCACGACGCCTGTCATGCCGGCTCGATCACGTCCATATTTGTCATAGAGATACTGCAGGACTTCTTCCCGTCGCTCATGTTCAAAATCGACATCAATATCCGGCGCTTCGTTACGTTCTCTGCTGATAAATCTCTCGAACAACAACTCAGTGGTCTCCGGATCAACCGAGGTCACCCCGAGGCAAAAGCAGACAACCGAATTGGCTGCTGACCCTCGTCCCTGGCAAAGAATTCCACGGCTTCGAGCAAAACGCACTAAGTCCCACACGGTAAGGAAATAGGCTTCATATTTTAATTCTTCGATCAGTTGCAATTCATGCATCAGCAGTTGAATCACTTTACGCGGCAGCCCGGCCGGATACCTTTGATGAGCACCTTGCCATGACAATTCCGTGAGATGCTGCATCGGTGTGGTTTGATTGGGAACAAGTTCTTCGGGATATTCGTATTTCAATTCGTCTAATGAAAAACCACAACGTCTGGTAATTTCCATCGTTCGCTCGACGGCATCCGGAATTTCCGCAAAGAGTTCCTGCAGTTCACGTACCGGCCGTAAATAACGCTGTGTATTCGGAAACTGCCAATCTCCAATTTGATCAACACTGCAACCATGAGCGATTGCGGTTAAGGTATCCTGAAGCCGAGATCGAGAGGGGTCGTGGTAATAGACATCGCCGGCTGCCACTAAAGGAACATTCGCCTGATCACTAAGCTGTTGCAGTTTCATTAGCCGTTTTTGATCAGCAACTCCCCTGTGCAATTCCGCAAGCAGGTAGCAATCTTCTGCAAACAATTCCCGGTATGCCAGTAACTGTTGTGTTTCGATCAACTCCGCTTCTTCATGCAACCGCAGATGATCTGAGGTCAGATTATCGGACTTCGCATTCCAATCAGGAATCACGCCGACGATCCAATTATCGCCATATTCTTTCAGGTCCTCGAAATAGAGTAGGCAGTTCCCCTTCTCTGCTCTGCGACGTCCCAGCGTCAGTAGCTGACATAACTGCCCATAAGATTTTCTGTTCGGAATCCAGACCACACAGGCCGGAGCGTCTACGAATGTCAGTTCTGCCGCCACAATGAACTGTAGCTGTTCCTCTTTGGCGGCTCCATGAGCCCGCACGATCCCCGCCAGCGTATTACGGTCTGTAACCGCAATTGCCTGATAGCCTAATCGTTTGGCTCGTTCGACCAGTTCAGAAGCATGAGACGCGCCCTGCAGGAAAGAGAAATTGGATTTACAGTGCAATTCGGCGTAATGCATGGGTGTGACACAAGAGAAGAAGATAATGGGGGCCAGAAAACGGACAGAAAATTGAGGGTGTTTCATTCCCTTGGTTGTCAAAAACTGCCCTGCAGAAACCACTCTCCTTTCGGCAACGTCCGGTACACCCAGAAACGCAAACCCGAACTCAATTCCAGTCGATAATAATCACGTCGCAACGCGTGTCCTCGCCACCACCCGCTCTCAATTTTCTCCGGCCCCCAATAGCGAGTGACTGCCTGCCACTGACCTTTATGGAGCAATTTCATCGGCATTGGAAACTGGCGGGAGTTTTGACACTGAACCTCCAACGGTTCTCTCCAGCACCAGACCGGCAGGCTATCCGCTGGTTTCCGTTGTTTCAACAGCCAACCTTGCTTATCGGTTTGTATTGTTGAAACCACTTTGTTCTGACTTGCCCTATGCCCATTCCGCTCGGATTTCAAAATCTGATGACACCAACGCTGAACATTTACATTTGCCAATGGTTCCGTTTCAAAAGCGTATTCAGGCAATGCTTCAGAACGCAATGAAGATCGCAATACGTGCCGTTTCCCCAAGCGACTGGAAAGCCGGTCGATCAACCGGACCAATCTTGCTGGTGGAATTCCTTCCAACGCAGCATCTGACTGCCAGCTATATGCTTTGGGAGTGGTTGCCGGAGCATCAAACAGAGACATCTGTTTTTGTTGCATCGACACGACCTGAGTGAACTCCACTTGCAAACTATAAACTTCATCCACTCGTCCAAGACGATCCCATTGCAATTGAAACAGTTCTGTCAGATGTTCGACATCCGCAGTGGGTCGATAGAGTCCAAGCGTCATTGTTTCCAGATCTTGCCGAGTATCCCCGGTATCCGGGTAGACTCGTTGACCGTAACGAGATAACTCGACAGTACAAAGAACCTGCAGGACGCCCTGCGAGTTCTTTTCAAGCTGCTTTAGTAACCTTGTCGTAATTTGTTCAAACGTGTCGACCATCACCTGAGGTCCCGCGATTCTCCCGGGCAACAATTGCCAACCCAGATACTGTTGCTGCGGTTGAATCATCCGTAGCGGTTCGTCTCGTTCTGCCAATAACTGATCACAACGATACGCTACCTGATCCCCCAACCGCTGAGCAATCGCTCCGCGTGACAAGTCAAATAACTGATCAAGCCGGTGAACTCCCAATCGATAGAGTAAATCTAAGGTTTCGTCAGAAAGCCTGAGGCAGCCAACCGGCAGCTGCCTCAGCACTTCCTGAGCGGATCGCTTGTCGGTCGGTAACAGTCGAATACCTTCTGACAAGCTTAGGCATGCTGCCCAGCTGGCACCCACGGTCCCAGCGACAGCAATTCGCACAACCAGCCCTTGTTTTTGATTCGA
>DEAW01000202.1:15270-16934 GCA_002348315.1 Planctomycetaceae bacterium UBA2972
GCTGGCGTAGCCGGAGGATTGGGGAGCCCCTTCAATTGCGTATTTATCGGAAGCAGCTTGCTGATTCAAATCCACTCGGCGGTAATTCCGGTGCAACTCGTCGGTCAATTCATCAAACATTCTTTGCACAAGTAATTCTTCAGACCCGAAGAATCGACAGACATCGGTGATATCCAGCCAGAACGCCTCGGTCTTCCAGGCTTCCAAACGAAAATCTGCCGGATGTGCATAATGCCGCCTCAGGTGTTTCCCTTGCTGTTTTCGTAATTTTCGCTGTAGCTCCTGTTTCCACTGAACTTTTTCCGGCCTACCCACCAGTGGAGAAAAACGATTTGCCCAGCGAGCAAGACGCACCAGTGCTTCCTGCTCTTGCCACGCCTGCCGCTGAACAAACTCATCATCCCTGCTTACATCCCTGCTGGCCTCCTTGCGATCCTCCCTGACGACCTTCCTGGTAATCTTCCTGACATTTTTCCTACCGGATTGCTTTACTAAGCTTCCTGTCATAGGACCTTCATCCCTGACTAGCTTCCCTGCCCGACCTGTGTCTATCCATACACAAGCCACTCTTCTTCCGTTTTGCATCCTGCCTCCACTCTTATAATCTGCCCTTACAACCTCCCCTTACAACTTGCTCATCACCACTGCTCTGAAGGACCAGCCGTCTCGAGACGTTGTCCAAATTCAGGCATCCCCACCGAGTCACTATTGCGCGGCGGCAAAACCATTCGACCAACCCCACTTGTTTCCATCACTTCTTTGAAATCAACCTGACATTCAGATTGCCCCAGTACTTTCCCAAGCATCGCCGCTACCGCTCGTTTCCGTTCAATTCGAAAACACCAGTCGCTCCCGGTCTGAATAGCTGACTCGACAAGCAGTGAATCCGAGCCTCCATTTTTTGACTTTGCAGCCAAAGCCGACACCTGTAACCTCACATGAGCCCAGGTAGGACTCTTGGCAAACTTATCCTCCCGAACAAGGACTCCTAAAGCCCGCCCCGCCTCAGCAGCCAATTGCAAACGACGAAAATCACGACTATTCACTTTGGACAAGCACCCCCAAACTGCACTCACAGCCGGACACCGTAACACCTGATCTAATGCCCAGTACAAATCTTTCCTGCTTTGTGGTGTCACAATCATCAACTGCTTCAGAGAAATCCCCAACGCGGCCGCCGCCGGTGGATAAAATTTCCCATCATGATCAAAAACGACTAACACACCCTTCTGGCTACCACAGAGCATTTGCCTGGCCAGCCATAATCCCAGTAGTGCCACACCACCACCCTGCACCTGCCCCAAACACTCCAGTAACATCCCCGGTCGCAAACCACGCTCTGGAAGGATTGCATCGAGCTGCGACCATCCGGTTGACCTAAAAACCAAATCTCGATCTTCCCCTGAATGCCCTAAATCACCCGGCAAACCTCCTATCGATTCTGCCGCCGTCGCAATGGATAACCGATTGTGACTAAGCAGTTCACGTACTTGCTGCAATGCCTGTTCTGATGTGTCAGGCATATCAAGTCTGCCCGGCTCACCAGCCCCGCCAGACTCGCGAGACTGGTGAGCCGGGGCTGGCGGGTGCTCGCAATTTCCATCCATCATCTGAACAAATCCAAAGACCATTTCATGCGTTTGTTTATATGCGTGGCTAAATAT
>DEAW01000028.1 GCA_002348315.1 Planctomycetaceae bacterium UBA2972
TGGTGGAAACTTTGGTGCTGGCCCCGGTACCGGCCCATCGGCCGGAGCCGGAAATCCCTTTGGCAATGGCGGTAGCAACGGCGGTGGAATTCCTAACGCGGATCTGCCAACCATTCGAAGAGCCATTGGAACCAACGACTTTGAAAAAGTATCGGTGGCGAATATGCAATTATTGAAATTGATGACGGCCACATTGAAAAAAATCCACGATCCGGCTTCAGCGATTGCTCAGATGGATACACTGAAACAACTTGAGTCAGTATTTCAGTTGTCGACCAACACTATGAAAAAAATGAAGAAGCCAACTCAGGCTGAGAAGACTCAGCTTGCTAGAAAGTTTGGACTTGCCGGACGTGACGTGTTGACTAAATATAACAAAGAAGTTGATCGAGTAACTAAGATCAAGGGCCTCTCGCAAGACGTGGTACTGCAAATAAAGAAGATCATGCAGTTATCCAATTAATCGTCCGGGTTTCATTCACAAACGAGCCAACGAAAAAAATATTAACGGCCTGTTGTCGTTCATTGATGACAGGCTGTTTTTGTGTAAGAGCGGGATGGTGAAGAAGCACTCGGCTAGTGATTTGGCGTCTGAAACAGAAACACTACGTGTTGGAGGATCCGTTTGTGGATTCCAAAACGTTGTTGGGACAACATTCGTTGACAAAACAAACGGCAACTTTCAGGCGGTCGTCCGCTTTAGATTTCTTTTGAATGGAGTAAAATGGCGTAACAAAGTAAACCATTACGATTGGCTCAATCATTTCTAAAGGTGCTCCAGCCTATGTGGAAGCAAAAGACGTCTCTTTCTGTAATCCTGCTCCTCTTTGGATTCGGTATCACACAGGGGCTCGCTGCGGCAGAAAAGCCGAATATCGTTTTTATCATGGCCGACGATATGGGGATTGGCGATCTTGGGTGCTACAACCCGGAGAGTAAGATTCCAACTCCGAATATGGACGCGGTTGCCAAAGCGGGAATGCGATTTCATGATGCACATACTCCCTCGGCTGTTTGCACGCCAACCCGCTATGGAGTGCTCACCGGAAGGTATGCCTGGCGCACACGACTCAAGAGTGGAGTTTGTTGGGGCTATAGTAAAAGCCTGATCCTGCCCGGACGTGAAACCGTCGCAAGTATCCTTAAAGCACAGGGGTACAACACTGCCTGTATCGGTAAATGGCATCTTGGATTCCAAACAGCGGATCTGACAGCAAAGGATTTCCCGGCGGCCAATACGATTCTGCCGGAAGATCATCCGCATGCGGTGGACTACTTTAAGCCACTGAGCCCGGGGCCTAACGACTTCGGGTTTGACTACTTCTACGGGATTCCCGCTTCATTGGATATGGATCCCTATGTGTTTGTGGAGAATGATCGGCCAATTGCCTTACCAACCTCTACCGTGGAGAGGTCCCAACATCGTCGTAACAACGGAGGAGGATTCTGGCGGGGTGGTAAGGTAAGTCCTGAGTTCAAGCATATTGACGTTTTACCCAATGCCGCTAATAAAGCCGTGCAATGGCTCTCTGCTCAGACAGATGATAAACCGTTCTTTCTGTATTTCCCATTGAGTGCACCTCACACTCCCTGGCTACCGACCGAAGCTCACCGGGGAAAGGCCATGGCCGGATACTATGGTGATTTTGTAAATCAATGTGATGCCGTCGTGGGACAGGTAATGGACGCCTTAGAAAAAATTGGGCAGGTGGAAAACACACTACTCATCGTTACAAGTGATAATGGCTCCCATTGGGTGCCTGGCGATATTCCCAAATACAGTCACCGAGCCAATTTGCACTATCGAGGGCAGAAAGCCGATATCTGGGAAGGTGGTCACCGTGTTCCGTTTGTGGCTCGCTGGCCAAAAACGATTCAGGCTGGAACAGAGTCCAATCAGACAATTTGTCTCACGGATCTTTTGATGACTGCCGCAGAATTGTCTGGAGCGAATGTTGCAGACTCAGCAGGGGAAGACAGCTTCAGCATCGTGAGGTCGTTAAGAGGGGATGCTGATTCTCAGGTTCGCCCATCGATTGTCCATCACTCGTTAAATGGCACGTTTGCCGTTCGAGTTGGCGACTGGAAACTCATCGAGGCCAATCTTGGTTCCGGAGGATTCTCTGCTCCGCGTGTGGTTAAACCGACTGCAGATTCACCTGCCGGTCAGTTATACAATTTAAAAAACGATCCCGGGGAAACGGACAATCTCTGGGAGAAACATCCTGAAGTTGTAGCCCGATTGTTGGCCGAGCTAAATAAAACCCGTGATGCCGGGCGGTCACGTTAACGTCAGCTGTTGAACACTTCCGGAATGACTGCTCCGTCATTGAACAGTGGCGTTTCGTCTCGTCCCAGATGGTTGTAGGACAACCGGGCCGGGTCTACTCCGAGTGCTGCCAGAATGGTGGCGTGGTAATCGAATGGAGAGACCGGGCGTTCGGTGACAACGTACCCCAGATCATCGGTTTGCCCTATAATCCGGCCTCCCTGAACACCACCACCTGCCAACCAGATTGAATAGCCATTGGGGGAATGATCACGGCCATTGGCTTTCCCTTCCATCGTTGGCGTTCGTCCAAACTCTCCCGCCCAGACTAGAAGTGTGGAATCCAGTAGGCCTCGCTGTTTGAGATCGGTTAGCAGTCCGGCGATCGGTTTGTCTGTCCGGGACGCCTGACGAGTGTGGTTGCTTTTGATGTTACCATGAGCATCCCAGCCACCGACTCGGATCTGCACAAATCGGACACCACGTTCTACCATCCGTCGTCCCAATAGGCAGGCAACGGCAGTATCGTGTGTATTTTCTTCGGCAATGCCATAAAGCGTCTTAGTAGCAGCCGATTCAGTTGTTTCCCAATTGAATAACTCGGGAGCAGCCACCTGCATTCTGCCGGTCATTTCATAGGACTTGATTCGAGCCTGTAGTGCATCCTCATTTAGCTTGGCTGTTCGGTGCTGTTCATTCAAAAACTCCAGCAACTGCAATTGCTGTTCTCGTCGTTGCTTGATCGTCCCTTTAGGTAACTGTGTATGCTGAATACCCGTTTTAGGATTGATCACAATTCCCTGGAATTTAGCAGGGAGGAAACCTGTGGACCATCCTGCGCGTTGAGGGTACTGCATCCCATCGCTGTGGACATTCATTGCCATGAATGACGGTAGATTCTCATTGCCACTGCCCAGAGCAAACGTTGACCAAGCGCCAATACTGGGACGTTCGCCATTGGAAACGCCGGTTAAACAAACGCATTCACCGGGGCCGTGGACAGGATTACGATGCTGAACGCTTCGGATGACACATAATTCATCAACATGCCGGGCTGTATGAGGCAGTAAAGCAGAGACTGGTGTTCCGGATTCGCCATGCTGCTTGAACTCCCAGTGGGACGGCATGACATTTTTGAGGCCGGATCGCTTAATCGGTGGGATGTTGCGAGCAATGGATTCCGGTACATCCTGTCCCGCATATTTCTTTAATGCAGGCTTGGGATCAAATGTATCGACTTGACTAGGCCCACCGGACATGTAGAGGAAGATTACATTGCGTGCGACGGATTCTTGGTCATTCGTCGTTGCCAGTTTCTGCCCACTTAATATCGAGGCGACCGCCATCGACGAGAGACCGATGCCGCTATTTCGAAAAAATTGTCTGCGTGGATATTTAGTTGACATGAATAAACTCATTGCTGTTTATCAGAACCAAACATAAGTCTTGGAGTGTGGCTTTTTCTAAGAATCGTGCGATAACGGGTTGTTCCTCTAAACTTATTCTACGAGCAAGGATACGCATAAAGGCGACTTCCATCTGAATTTCCAGATCAGCGAATTCCTGTTGTATCTGTCGCGCCGTATGAGCTGCTTGCTGGTTGGTGAAGTCACTATTAAGTAAATAGAGAGACTGGATCGGAGAAACAGCCTGACTGCGGTAAACGCAACTGTGGTTCGCATCCGGAACATCAAATATCTCGTTTACGTAACTAGGGGTATTGCGGCGATGCTCTAAATAAACGCTGCGGCGTGTGGATGCGTCCGTAATGTTTTGTGAGGGCCCTCCGTGTGTTAGGTCTAATTGTCCACTCGTGCTTAGGATGCTGTCCCGAATCATTTCAGATTTCATACGGTGAGGCTTCCAGGCCCACCACGCATGATTGTCCGGATCAAGTTTATATGAACTGGGGGTTTGTATTGCTGTTTGGCGGTAGGCGTGCGAATTGAGAATTAACAGATGGATATGTTGAGTATTCCAGTTATTGGAGATCAGTTCATATGCCAGATAGTCGAGTAGATCCTGATTCGCCGGAGGTGTCCCCTGTGTTCCAAAGTCTCCCGCTGACCGGACCAGCCCTTCACCAAAGTGACCCTGCCAAATGCGATTGACCCAGACACGCGCTGTGAGCGGATTGAAACGTGAAGTGATCCACTCTGCTAATGCGGTACGAGGTTTTTGTCCAATCGGCGTCTGAAAAAACAGAGAAGGAATCCCCGGAGAGACCTGTGGACCGCGGGATTTTACGTCGCCACGAATGAGGAGATAAGTCGGCCGTTGATAAAGAGCTGACCGTTCACGTTCAAGAGGCCAACGCATTAAGTGAGGCGCAACTGGCAAACTCAGGTAATCGGTTTGCGTTGAATACCAGCCCCAGGTTTTAGGTAAGGCTCGGATTTCCTTTTCAAGTTGACTGAATCTCGCCTTGTCCGCTCCATTTAATCGTCGGCTGACTGTTTCCGGTGCGACGTAAATCGGTTCCGGGTTTCCATTCGCTTTGAGCTCCCGATAAACACGCTGGTGAGTTCTGTCGTAGATGTTCCAATACTCAGTAATCAGAGCTGGCCCCTGGTCCCGAGCCTCGGCTAACACGACACTGCCCGGTTGGCCTTCTGCAAAGAATGCCTGGAATCGGTAGTAATCCCGAATGGATATGGGATCGAATTTGTGGGTGTGACACTGGGCACATTCCATGGTCAGTCCAAGCAGTGCGGTCGCGGTAGTATTGGTGACATCATTGAGGATGTCATTGCGTTGAATCTGTTTGTCCAGATCGTTCCCGCTGTATCGTGCCGCGGATAGAAATCCTGTGGCAATAATGTGCTCGTCCTCAGTACTCAATTCATCGCCCGCCAGCTGTTCCTTGACAAACTGATCATACGGTTTGTTAGATGAGAAGCTGTCGATTACATAGTCTCGATACCTCCATGCGTCGGGGCGGAATCGATTATGTTGATGGCCATTGGATTCGGCCCAGCGTGCGATGTCTAACCAATATCGCGCCCAGTGTTCACCGTACTGTTGCGAATTAAGTAATCGTACAATTTCTTTGTCGAGCCATGCCTGGTGCTTTTCGGTCGGTAGATGATGGAGTTGTTGCAGTATTTCGGGTGTGGGTGGTAGGCCGGTAATGGTGAGATGGATACGACGTAATAAGGTTGTACCGTCCGCCAGAGGATTGGGAATAATGTCAAGAGTCTTTTGCTGCCGAGCCAGAAAGGCATCGACGACTGTTCTTTGACTGGAGACCGGTTTGCCACCTGGGATTTGTTTTGGGACTTCCGGCTGTTGAATAGGTTGAAACGCCCAATGGTCGGACGTGAGGGTCGGAGTGGGGAACAATTCCTCGTTCCAACGCATTCCTTCGTCGATCCATGTACTGATAGTGGTAATTTCCTGCGTACTCAGCCGCTCCCCTTTGGGGGGCATTCGTGAGTCGTCCGTCGCCTGAATGCGGTGGATAAGGTGGCTCGTCCCGGAAGAAAATGGTGTCGTTTGATTGAGAACCTGATCCGCGACATCCAGGCGAAAGCCCGTTTCGTTTTTTCCCTGATGACACTTAAAACAGTGACGTTGAAGGATCGGGACGACATCATCTTCAAACGAGACAGTTACAACGGGCTTTGGTAGCGGCGGTGGTGCCTGCGGAGTGACTGGCGGGACAATGCCGAACAATTCTTCCCAGGAGCTCGCAAGCTTGAGATTCCCTACGGTGATGCGATCTTCAGTTTCTGTTTTGCCACCGGTGGAAAAGCCAAGCCAGCGAATGCTGGAAACTCTGGCATTTTCGATCTTTAATTTGGCATTGGGTTTGTCTCGTGCGATCAATGCAGGATCTACCCAAAGTTCAAGTTGATCATATGGCTGTTCGGGCCCCGGATTCGATTTGGATACTTTGGCGACCAATTGTGTTTCACGGTCCCCCTTAAGCTCAGGGCCAAATTCCTGACGGTTAGAGCTGAAACGGATCATAAATCGATTTTTGGAATTCTTATCAACGTGGATCCCAATATTCGGGTTTTGATTAGAGTGCGCCGAAGAGACATTTCCTTCGGTGTCATCAAGCCACAGAATGAAAAATTCGCCGGAGCCGTTGTCTGCCGTATCAATATGTTTAGCAGGATACATTAACGTATAGCTGACATAGAACGATTCCTGAGCGATGGCCGGGGTGATCGCGGAGCGAATTGGAGTTTCGCGTGTGAGATTGCCCTTAATGACGAATAGAGCCTGAACACTGTCGGAGGCTTGTTTCCAATTCCCAAGTTGGAAGGAACCGGGCGGCTGAGCCTCGAGGGTTCTCGATATTGACAATATGATCATGCCAATAGCAAGCATCAGGCTCAGTCTGGTTGCGTGTTTGTCAAACATGATTTCATTCTAATTGCTGGAATTTCTTTTTTGAATCTAACGGGTGGGTATCTTTGTTCTGTTTCGATCGGAGTTTACATTGGAAAGGGAATGTGAAGAAAGCGTTTACTAAAGAATTTCGAGCACCATAGAACCAGTTGGAACAGTATGGATACTGCAATTTTTAATGGCTGTTTACCAGCCATCATGACTCCGTGTAATGACGATCGTAATCCCGACTTTGACGCGCTTGTAAAGAAAGCGTTGGAATTAGTCGACGCAGGAATGAATGGAGTGATCTATTGCGGCAGTATGGGCGACTGGCCGTTACTGACCGACGATCAGCGAATGGAAGGGGTAGCAAGCCTGTGTGAAGCGGGTGTACCCGTTGTGGTTGGTACTGGCGCCCAGAATCCTCGTTTAGCCTCTGCGCATGCTGCTCATGCAGAATCGGTGGGTGCCAAAGGCCTGATGGTGATTCCCCGAGTCCTTTCACGAGGGACGTCGGCAATTGCACAACGGCATCATTTCGCCGGAATTCTGGGAGCAGCGCCAAATACACCAGCGGTTATCTACAACAGTCCTTACTATGGATTCCAAACCAGAGCTGAGTTGTTCTTTGAATTACGAAACGAGTTTCCAAATCTGGTCGGATTTAAAGAGTTCGGTGGAGCCGAAGCGTTAAGCTATGCCGCTGAGCATATTACCGGCGCCGAAGAATCCCTGCGTTTGATGGTCGGAGTGGATACTCAGGTTTTTCATGGGTATGTCAATTGTGGAGCGGTTGGAGCGATCACGGGAATTGGAAATGCCTTGCCTACTCAGGTACTCAAGCTGATTGCCTTGTGCGAACGTGCCGTCGCGGGCGATGTTCAGGCTCGTCGGTATGCCAAAGAGCTGGATGAAGCTCTGATCGTATTATCGACCTATGATGAAGGCCCGGATCTCGTGCTGTTTTATAAGTACTTGCTTGTGCTCAACGGAGACAACGAGTACACCTTGCACTTCAACGAATCAGACGAATTGAGCGCAAGTCAGCGTCATTTTGTTGAGCAGCAGTATGCTCAGTTCAATACGTGGTGGTCGCAATGGGATGGTCGGGACTATTAACAAGTTC
>DEAW01000024.1 GCA_002348315.1 Planctomycetaceae bacterium UBA2972
CGGAGCCAGTTCCTTTCGTTTGTATACACTCCACGCAACTGCCACAACGTGCATCGTCACAGCCAGTGCCATTACCAGGTGGAAAACCACCAGCATGGAAAAGGTTTGCGTAGACGCCGTCACGGGGATGTGACGAATCGACGCTCCTAAAATCAACTGGATGTAAGCCAGTACGGTCGTAATCGTTACGAGTCGTAAGGGTTTCGCCAGTAGCTCCAGTACGTTGTCCCCGGCCTTGCATGTTTGCAGCGGAGCATCCCAAAACCTGGAATAGGTTGTGGCGATGACCACGGTCAATGCAAAAAACAAAGGACCAGTACATCCATGCACCATAGCCAGCAGGACTTCGTTCTGTATAACTCGAACTCCGCCCAGGATGCCCTGAGCTGTCACTGCGACGAGTGCAAATACTACCAACTTTCGCATCCATGAGCGTTGGTCTCTTTTGAGAACCATCACCATGAGTACGATCGTGACCATTCCGACCAGAGATCCGAGCAACCGGTGACCGTGTTCAATGAACAGGTCCCAGGGCCCGAAGATCCAGGTTTCCCAGGGATACAGAAACATGTTGTATCCATAGGTTGTTGGCCAGTCCGGAACGGCCATCCCCGCATCTGTGGAAGTGACCAGGCCACCTACCCAAATCAACGGGAACGTCAGGCAGACAATACACCAGGCGACCAGTTTAGGCCATTGGCCCAAAGTCTCCTGCTGGCTGACTGGCTCATCGACCGAATCGACATGCGTAGTCATAATCATCTACCTTGACCAGTCATCCACCATTGCCAGGCAATTACGATGACTTTATGTCTGTTGTGGTTTCCTTCCGTTAATGGTGACCATCGTCAGACGGCTCGACCCCTTCCGGAGGCGGTTGCGTCTGCGGGTAATGGTCGGTATCAACTTCAGGTGAACCGTATTCGTAAGGACCGCGGTACACGATCGGCTGAGCATCAAAGTTTCCATGCCCTACCGGTGGACTCGGAGCGAACCATTCCAGCGAATTACATCGCCAGGGGTTACGCCCAACTCGTTGTCCTTTGAAAATGCTGTAGAAAAAGTTTGCTGCAAAAATCACCTGACTGGCAACCATCCCGATTGCACACCAGGTAATGAAACGATTCATCGGCAACAGATGCTTAAAGGTCTCGTAATGGTAAGGGTCCGCCAGACGACGAGGGAATCCAACCGCTCCAAGAATGTGCATCAGATAAAACGTTCCGTTCATGAAAATAAACGTCAGGAAGAAATGCCACTTACCGGCAGTTTCATTCATTGCCCGACCAAACATCTTCGGGAACCAGAAATAAATCGCTCCTAACACAGCCATCGCTGTTCCGCAGAACAACACATAGTGGAAGTGAGCAACAATGTAATACGTATCGTGAATAAAGATATCGACCGGTGTGGCAGCCATGAAAATACCGGACAATCCTCCGATGACGAACATAGAAACAAACGAAAGTGAGAACAACATCGGCGTTGTAAACTCAATTTTTCCGCCCCAGATCGTTCCCAACCAGTTGAACACCTTCACCGCTGACGGCAGGGCAATCATCATCGTCGATACCATAAATGTCATCCCCAACATCGGATTCATACCCGACACAAACATATGGTGTCCCCAGACGATAAAGCCTAATCCGGCGATACCCGAAATCGAATAAACCATCGGCTTATATCCGAAAATTGGCTTACGAGCGAAGCAGGATAGAATGTCAGAAACCATCCCCATCGCCGGCAAAATCATGATATAGACAGCCGGGTGAGAATAGAACCAGAATAAGTGCTGCCAAAGCAGTGGTTGTCCACCTCCACTCATCATTTCAGCATTATTAACGATCAACCCTTCCGGGATAAAGAATCCGGTTCCCAGCATTCTGTCGAGAATCTGCATGAAACCGCCTGCCGTTAAAACAGGCAACGCAAAGGCCTGCAACACAGCAGTAATGAACATTGCCCAAATCGTCAGCGGCAAGCGGAACATCGAAAGTCCCGGAGCACGCATTTGGATGATGGTCGTCATGTAGTTGACCGATCCCATCATCGACGAAATTCCCACCAGCGTCACACCAAGCAACCACCAGGTCTGAGCCATCTGGCTACCAGGTGCCGCAGCACGCACACCCGACAGCGGTGGATAACTGGTCCAGCCACCACCGGCTCCGTAAGGCGGCGTCAGAAAACTAATACCAATACAGACGAAGGCAGGCCACATGAACCAATAACTCAACATATTGAGTGTTGGAAACGCCATATCATCCGCTCCAATCATCAGCGGAATCAAATAATTACCAAAGGCACCAGCCAGTACCGGAATGATCACAAAGAAGATCATGACCGTGGCGTGCATGGTAAACAGGGTGGTATAGAATTCAGGAGAAATCTGTCCGCCTTCGGCAGAGAACAGACGACCACCGATCACGGGCATATCACTCCACGGATAGGCCAGTTGCCAGCGGATACCTAATGCAAGTAAACCACCTACGACAAACCAAAGCAGCGTCGTGAACAGAAACTGCAAACCGATCATCTTGTGGTCTTTGGAGAACACATAGGTTGATATGAAATGGCTAAGGGTCATTCCCCCACCATGTCCATGCCCGTGTGATACTGCAGATGAATTGTCCATTGTTTAACTATTTCCTAGTCGTCGCTATCAGTGTTGAGGGATGTACGATTTTGTTCCTGGACGGCACTGGCATACCAGGCTTCGAAGTCCTCTTCTGATTCCACAATCAGACGACCTCGCATTTTGTAGTGACCCCAGCCACACAATTCCGCACACACGATATCGTACGTTCCGGTCTTCTTGGTCTGGAACCAGATATGTTGCTGCATTCCCGGTACCACATCCTGTTTGATACGAACATTGGGAAGAAAGAAGCTGTGGAGCACATCTATACTTTGAATTCGCAGAACGACTTTGTCGTTTACCGGCAAATGCAGATCATTCACAATATGCAGGTCATCTTCTGTTCCAATTTTCTCGTCAGGCCCGGCATATTGAATACGCCATTCGAATTGACGCCCGGTAATCAATGCCAGAGGCGGTTTCTTACTTCCATCTTCTTTGGTGGGATAGGCCATTTTATTTTCAGCCCACGCATCCATTTGGAAGATCGCGATAAACAATAAAGTAGCGGCCGGCAAAATGGACCAGACAATTTCAAGTGTGTGAGAACCGTGAGTAAACTTCACTGGCTCAGGGTTTTTCTCTGCGTCGTATTTCCAGCAGAACCAGAATAGTAAAATTCCTGTACCTATAAAGATCACACCTGTTAAATAAAGGATGAACATAAATAGATCGTCAATCACCTTTCCATGTTGACTGATATCCTCAGGCAACCAGTGATTATCAAAGATACCTCCGGGCACCACAGCAAATACAAAGACTGCGACCCCTAAGACAGGTACCATCAGGAATAGTAGGCTCCAAAACCGTCCCACTGTTTCTCTCCCAATTCTTAAATAAAGTAACGTTCGTTACATTGCTTGTTAGTTAGTTTTTATTCGAACCGACGCCCTGGAAAACCGGAGCAGTCTTTGGTCGACTGGTTGCTTCATAAGGAAGATTCAGTACATAGGCGACCAATGCCCAGGCTTCCTCCTGCGTCAACTTGGTATTACCTGGCATAGGCGTACCTTGAATTCCACCAGTGATTCGCTGGTAAATATCAATCGGTCGACGACCTCCGCGATAGTTTCCTAATCGCAGATTTCGCGGTCGAATATTGCGTGGTTTCACCACACCAATCTGTGCTAATTCCGAGTCATATAAATGAGCAGGGATCCCGGCACTCAATCCGTCTTCCCCACTACCTGCAGCATCACCGGGTTTATTACCCAGGTGCTCTAATGTCCAGTTGTCAAACAAATTCGTTTGTCCGTCACCCAGCCCTGTTCGACCATGACAGCTGAAGCAGTTGGCTTTGGATTGGAAGAATAACTTC
This sequence comes from Planctomycetaceae bacterium UBA2972, assembly GCA_002348315.1. Classification (GTDB taxonomy): domain Bacteria; phylum Planctomycetota; class Planctomycetia; order Pirellulales; family Pirellulaceae; genus UBA721. Next base: position 3,957 of record DEAW01000024.1, read on the forward strand.
CGTCCCTGTTCAATGCTCTCGGCTGAATCCCAACCCTGCGGTGCTTCTTCAATCGTACGCTGTACCGTACCGGAACCACCATTGGCCCAGGGTAAGACCACTGGCGTTAAAAATTCTTTTACCATCTCTAAATCGTCAGCGGCCTGTGTCGGCTCATCAAAACGAACAAGCAGTTTGCCGGGGTTATCGGGAGTCTCTCCTGCTTCACTGGCGATAGCGTATGCAGCCGTAATCAAGGCTCGCTCGGTCTGTCCACGAATCGCCAGATAAATCACATAATCAATCATCGCGTCACGCTCTGGCTCGGTTAATACCCGGAAGCTGGGCATCGCCGTCCCCGGAATCCCTTCCATCAGAATATGACCAAAGTCTGCTTTGGATGGTTGTTTATAGGCGCCATCTGAATCGGTCAGCTTAAACTTGAACTGTCCCATTCGATAATCTCGTGGATAAGGGTTGAGAAACTGAGCGGTAGGACCATGTCCGTCACCGGAAACACCGTGACAGTGAGCACAGTGGCGTCGGTAGAGTCCACTTTCCAAACCCGTTTCATTTTCTTCATCCGCCGCATAGGTTACCGGCCCAGAAGCCACTTTCAATTTCCGCATGCTGAGAAAACCTTCAAGCCCCACTCCGCCAGGGATATTAGGTTCATCCGGTGTTCCGAAAAGACCTTCCAGTACTTCGCTAACGTTTTTTATCTGAGCCTGATTCAATTGCACTTCCACCGTTTCACGCATTTGTGGCTTGGTGACATCCGCCTTGTACTCAACGGCTCGAATGTATGCCTCATTCACCTGAAATTCGGCCGTGTTATCACAACCGCTCAGTACAAACGAGAAAACCATCAGCATGACGGCAATAACCGTTGGCCGTTGATTTACATCTGTTGTTTTCATTTGTAGTTTCATGCTTGCTATTGCTTTACTAGAAACTGGTTTAGGGTTGTAAGTCGATTTATAACGCGTCGTTGAAAGCTTTGGCATCGATAACAATATCCAACGTCAGATCCTGACCTGCTTCCAAAGGAGGCAACTCAAAACCACCACGACTAATCTTGGTAGTTTCACCGTTGATGGTGATGTCCATCGAACCTGAGGGGATCACTTCGTGCCAAAACTTAAAGGGAAGTGCCACTCCGGAAGGTACATTTTTAATCTCAAATCCGCCATCTTCACCACTCACTGAATACAACGAGTTATCTCGGACAATGACGTACGAACCCATCCAGGGATGCGCACTACAGGAAACTCCAAAGGGCTTGGATTCCTGAAAGCCCGGCTTATAGTCCACCGATGCGCCTGCTCCAATTTGCAAATTTGCCGACGTCAGACCATCCAGCTTGGCATTATGCCCCACCGAATCACTGTTGAGAATCTTCAGTGTCTGGCCGGTTCGCATGGCCTTGATTCGCGAAAGGAAAATACAGGCCTTTTGGTCAAATGCTAAATCGCCATCCAGAACAGCCGTTGCCTGAGCCGCATAATCAGGATGATCCCAGGCTTCATTTCCCTGCTCAAACGGGCCATCGTAATACAACAAACCCCATTGCAATCCAGTGCCGTTAACCTGCACACGCTGATTTGGTTCCGCACTACAAACATTCGCATCTTTATTCACTGCGTAGGCAACGAATTTTGTCGTATCAATCTTGCCGTTGATCTTGATCGTACCAGTGATATTGCCAAATCCAGTCGGGTCTGGAAGCTGTTCGGACGAACCACTGCCAGCCACCGACTGCATCTCGAAGTTACTCGCAACCTGACTCACATTGCCTTCACTGTTCGAGCCTGCATTTTCGGGCAAACCACGTTGGCAACCCAAACTGCATACCATCGCCACCAACAGTGAGAGGCTATATGTTTTTGTTGTAGTATTCATTTTCAATTCCAACTCAAGGGAATGTCTGCATTCGAAAATTAGACTATTTGAACTGATCTGCTCCGATCACAACCGAACCAAAATCCGTCGTCTTTCCATCTTCGATTTTGATCTTTACGCGACCACGAGCCCATTCAACTGTCTTACCTTCCTGAGTAACCTGCTGAATGTAACCGGCCTTTTCCTGCCAGATCTGGAATTCAAATTCACCTGCTGGCAAATTTTTGATCTCCAGATTTCCATCTTTATCGCTGACACCAATGTAGGGATCGTTACGTACAACAATCCAACCTGTCATCCAGGGATGGATCGAGCAACTAATCTTTGTCGGCAACCGTTCTTCCATTGCATACGACTGACTTATTTTTGCACCTGCCGGCAAAATTGGATTGATTACAGGATTGAAAAACGTGTCCACTTTGACGTTATGGCCCACGGGATCACTGTTCTTAAAATCAATCTTGCGTTTCGTCCAAACAGCAGCAACGCGTGGTTCGAAACGACACTTGATGTTGTCAACGAGCACAGGAGCTTCCAACGCGTCGTTATAAGACGGATGGATTTTGGCCGGAGTACGGTCCCGATAGAACACGATCACATTGGCAATCCCCTTGTTCTCAGGATTGACCACAAGTGATTCATCCACCAAACCGAACTTGCCGCAAACGGCAGCGTCACGCGTCACAGCAATTTTTGCCGGAGCAGCATACTCTCCACCGTAAGTAAATTTAATTTTCAAATTACCCCAGCCCTGAGCCATACTCGAGCCGGAAACAACAGCTACCAGGGCAACTGCACAGATTAGTATTTTTAATTGTCTCATTTTATCGTCTCCGATTAACCGACCCTGCCACCAATCATTGGTGAGGCCGTTAGTTAAAACCGATTCATCCTGAATCAGTACCTGCCCGGGGGCGGGATTTATATTTAGGCGGGAGGACACAAACGAAATCGTTTTTGCCTGCGTCCCGATTAGGGGTACTTTCGCTATTCCTCCGAGGCGGCCGAGGCAGCTGCAGCCGCTGCTGCTTCCGCTTCTTTTGCCGCTTTCGCTTCGTCAACCAAATTAGTTATCGAAGCACGCTCTTTGGCATAGTTATCAAAATTCATCAACAAGTCGACCAACGCATCCAACGTCTCAGGACTATTTCCGTGGAATAGCTTCTGAGTTTGAGCTGCTCCCAGATGTTCCTGACTACTGTCATAGGGCACGATGACCGGCATCGCTGTGTACGGTAATATCGCGTTGGGCTTGGCAATCCAACGCTTGACGTAATCTGCTCGCAATCGTTTATGTACTAAGCCCAGATCCGGAGCGAGCCCCTTGGCCGTTCCACTAGGAGTAAAGTCCGCCACTGCATGGCATTTCACACAGTAATCCTGACTCACCACAATCTGCATGGCATCGGCCAAACGGTCACCGGCCTGAGCCTCGGTATTGCGAGCTACATAAGTAGCATCTGCGGCTGCTAAATGTTCGCCATTAACCCGATGATCGTATTCATACGGATAAGTTGCGTTATCGCGAGCTGCAAAATAGTTAACGATCTTGGTAGCTTCATCACTTGATAGATTGAACTTAGGCATTCGCAAAACCGTTGCCGGTCGAATTTGATATGGCTCAAGCAGGAAGTCATGGAACCATTGATTTTGAACCTTAGCACCCTGCCCTACCAACGGAGGAGCAACCCAGGCCCAACTTTCGGAACCCTTCGCCTGTGGATTAGACAATCGCTCTCGCTGAGTCACGTACGGCAGAAGATATCTCGAAAGAACACCGCTCTGCGATGATGACCGATTCGCCACTGCGGCTGGTGCAATTCGGGAAACATTGGATCCAGCTGCTGCGATTCCACCCTTGATTGGGCTGGATGCCCAAAGCTGGAATTGCAATTCTCCGACACCCGTGAGTTTGAACGGATCCTGCAGGTATTCGTCAATCGGATCGCCAAACTCAGCATCCGTGGCTGAAGCCATTCCGGAATTACCCACCGTCGGCATACCTGTAATCGTTGCGACAGACCGGGCCCGATCATTCAAGCCGTTGGTCGCTTCCACTTCTTCAGCAGAAAAAGCAGGCACCATGAACGGATACTCTTTCGTCATATCTACATGCTGCGCCAACACCGTACCCAATTGCTCTTCGGTCATATCAAGCGTCCATTTTTCGGCTTCCAGGACATGGCAGCCCGCACAGTTATATTTATCAATCACCTGCTTACCTTCGATCAGCGCTTTGGCTCGCTCGTTAGGTTGATACAGATACTTCGACCGAGGCGGATCGGCGACCAGCCCGAGTACAAACGTAATCACGGATTCGCGATCGGCGGTACTGAACGGGAACTGTGGCATTCGCAGACGATCGTTGTAACGAATACCTTCTGTTTTGTGGTAGTCATACGATCGTGGTTCACGAAGTTTCTGATAGATGAACCCCGTACGGTTATGAGCATGTAGTTGGTGGTGATAGAAGTCGTCCAGGTTGTCATCGTAACGACTTTGACGTACATCCCGATCCCCTGCTGTATGACCCTCAGCATGACCGGAGCCTTCACCTGCTGCAGCACCCGATGCCTCGTCAACGTGGGCCGTGTCGTGCGACTCGCCATGTGCGTCGTCGTGATGATCCGCGGCTGCATCCGAGTGACCATGGTGATGGTCCAGATATTCTCCAACGTGTTCGAAAGCGAGTTTCGACGGATCTTTACGTCCCCAGTCGGCCAGGCCAGCACCAATCGGTTTCGCGTCTTCAAAACCCGGAATGTCATGGCAGCCATAGCAACCATATTTACCTAAGGCTTTACGACCGATGTAAACAAGCTTGGTGTCAATATCCAAAGCGTCAGCCGGAGCTGCAGAATCACGTCGCAATTCCTCTTCAGCAACTTTCACGCCTGTGTCATTTGCCGGAATACCGAACTTGGCATATTTTTCAGCCACGGCTTCGTAGAAGGAATCGGTCAGATTGATACGAAGTAACTCTTCCATGGACGACTTAAGCGTGTCACTAGCTTTCAGCTTTTCAGCCGTCAGCGTATGACTATCAACTGTCCAATCTTCCCCTTCACTTAACAGGTAAGTGACAATATCGAGTGCGGGGTCGACAACCGTTTCATTTCCATCTGCATCTTTAATGACTTCCACATGTATAAACAGATCCGGCATGACTGTGCGAGCGTGATACTTGGTTGGTTCTTTAATCCAACTATACAGCCATTTCTCTTTGTCGGCGAAGCCGGCAAATTTACCGCCCAGGTCAGACAGATCCGGACCCTGCACAAACTCTTTTGGATCACGGAATTTCTCAATCTCTGCAAGCTCGGGATCGTTATGACTATGGCACGCCAAACAACCTCGTTCCTGAAATGCGATCTTCCCTCGAGCGACATCGCCGGTAACGCCCGCTTGCGGAGTCAAATACTCAAACCCCTGTGAATAGGCTTTGAGATATTCAATCATCCCAACAATTTCAATCTTTTCGTACTGCACGGCATTTTCATCCGATGTGTTTGCTCCAAAGTGAGCATGCAGATTGAAGAACTTAGGCATCCGGCTGCTGGGGCGGAAGTTTTGTGGATTCGCAATCCAGTCATACAGGAAGCTGTCACTATTCTTGCGGGCCACATGCCGGAGACTGGGGCCTGGCTTGCGTAACGAACCAGGTGCTTCAACATCCGCTAAGACGCCGGTCAATCGAGCGCTTTCTGTCGTATTCAACAGCGGCGTTTCGGAAGCGCCATCTGTCTTAAGAACATCGATGAGCTGATGTCGGGCCTGATTATCTTCCGGATGAGTGGCCACCTGCGCGGCTAGTTGCTGAGCGGAGGCATCAAGGTTTTCAAAGCCGGCCTGATTCTGTAATTGGAGGGCAGCAGCAAAATAGTTCGGCTCTAACCGCAAATCCGGTCCGACGCGTTTGTCCGCTCCGGCAAATCCATTAATGTCATGGCAGCCATAGCAGCCAAATTTCCTGATGGTATTGTAACCCTGTACGACCTTCGGAGCCGGTGCTTCTTCAAACCGTTTGCTCGGTTCTAATTCAGTAACCTCGTGGTGACATTTCAAACAGGTCGCTTCAATGAATCGCTTTGGCAGTTGCGGATAAATCCAGTGATGATTGTCAAACCACCCGTGCTCCTCCATCCAGCGTTTACGATCTAATTCACTATCCGGCATATGGGATGCCCATTTGAATTCGGTTGCGCTACCCTGCCCTTCATGACAAATCGTACAGGCAAAATCTGAGACTTTATGGGGACTTAATGAACCGACGAATAGATCCAAACGTGGGTGACTGGCAAAGGGATGCCCAATTCCACGACGTACAATCAGTTTCAACTGAGTCTTTTGACCATCCTGCTGTGCATCTGCCAAGCGTGCGGCAACGACATCCGGATTGGTTACCGGATCACCATCAATACTGACAATCACATCACCGGCTTCCAGGCCGGGACGCGTATGACGAGCAAGTGTGCTGTTTTTAATAACACTCGAATCATTTTCAGGCTGCAAGAGCGACTTGAGAATCTGCTCACCCTCAAATTCCTCGTCTAAATTCAAGGATTCAACGATTTCAGCTTTCTTGGCAGCTGAATTAGGAGCAACAAACGAGATCGTGACATCATTGGGACTGTAAAGTCCTGTTGGTGAGAAACGTAAACCATAACCATCTTCTGCCAGAAATACCTGGCGACCTTCCGGAGTCAATGGAACGTCCTTAACGACGGGTTCAGCGGTCGGTGCTGCTTCCTCTCCCTCCGCCGCAACATCGGCAGTTTCTGTAGTATTTAATTCAGGTTGCGTTACCGCGATCGGAGGCACATCAAGGATGACTTCGATCATCCGTTCGGATACAAAACCGGGTTCTATGGCCTGCCCCGGAACCGACTTTTCCATCATCTGATGGCAAGTGGTACAACGATCAAATCGACGTACCTTTTTGAAGTTGTAATCCTGTTCCAGATCGTCACTCCAGAGGTTTTCTATACTCAGTGGCCCGTTAAAGGCATCGAGAATCGGCAACTCTAACCAGGCTTTCCCCAGCCAGTTTCCTTCCCAGAGTGCTGAATGATTATTATTGATGGCATCTTCAAGACGCACTTTCTCTGCATTGACTTTATCAAGTTCTTTTTGAGCGTCCCTGACCTGAGCTTGAAAACGATTGGCAATCTTGGCTAATTCCCGCCGGTAATGCGTCGCTTTTTCAAACTTGATCTCAAACGAATTGAGGCCTTCATCCCGGTCTTCCAGAATCTCATCCAACTCGGCTTTCAGGGCATCCTGCTCTTCCTGCGATGCACCACTACTTAAGGCGATACCCACCTGAGAAGCTTTTTCGTCACGATCGGCACGTTTGAATTTCGTAATCCCAAGGATTTTATCCTCCACCGCTTTGAGCAGGCGAATCTGTTCGCTCATGGCAAATGCCATCGCTTCACGAGCTGCCTGGTGGTCAGCTTGCAACTGAGCGACTGATTCCTCGGCACTCTCTGGATCCACTACATCTTCAATAGCTTCAGCATCTTCCTGTTCAGTCACTTCCTCCTGACTGGGATCCTGATACCAATTCTCTCTGGCAGCTTCAATCGACGCGATATCAATCACGGCGGTCATTTCCAGTGCGCCGGTCGCAGGTTGTTCCTCGCCGTTAGGCTCAAGCGAATCTGTGCTATTTAGAAATGCGATAAACTCTTCGACAACTACAGCACCAACTTGTGTATCAGCCGCCGCTTTCTCCAGAGCTGCTTCTGCATCTTTCAGGCGAGTTAGCACATCAGCCGTCCGCGTCTCCAGCATCCGCCATTCGCTCACCTTGCGATCAATCGCACGAGCTTCCTTTTGATATTCCTTCCACGGACGATCGTGGTCTTTCCAGAACATCCAAACGGTGGAGAGCACCAAGATGACAGACGAGATCGCAAAGACCACGTGCATCTTCTTCATGTCGCGTACTGTTTTTTCAGTTGCAGGCATTGTTAGTCTACTTCTGCTTTCTCTTACAATGCTAAGTCTAGTTGTCTGTCCGAATCAGAACCGGATTGCCCGGCCGCTAAATCGCTAAAAGTTAATAAAGTATTCAGGGATGGCAATAAAGTATTTCATGCTAAACATCCAACGGGCGAGCATCTTGATCGGCAGCAGTGCCATCCAGAGCATCAGGTTGGTCATCACCATATATCGAATCAATCCCATCCTTTTGTACATAGGCTGGAACAGTCGCTTCTTATCCCACATCGCCAATAACGGTGGCAGCACAGCGAAATATCCAATCAATAACAGAATTCCAACGAATTCACGCTGAGCGATCACCATCACTTTTGTCAGGAAGGCTGCTTCAGGATCCGGCTTCGGCAGAGGAGCTCCCAAACCTTTCACCCATACATACTGAGACAGGTCGACGTTATTCATCGCTTCCACTGCATGGGAATCCCAGTACTCGTAAAATCCGAAGAAGTTCCAGTTAGGTCCTCGCAAAAACGTACCCATGATGATCAAAGTGACCCACAGGACCAGAAAACCAAACTGGAAGGTTAGGTAGGCAAACTTACGTTCGTTGATCGTATAGTAGCCATTACCTTTTGTATTGTAATCGATATAGGGAATCGCCATTAAGCCGGCAACGATCATACTCGGCAATACCACTCCAGCCATCCAGGGGTCGTAGTAAACCAGCATTTCCTGCAGTCCCAGGAAGTACCAGGGAGCTTTGGATGGGTTAGGCGTCTTCACAGCACTGGCAGGTTCTTCCAGCGGAGCCTGTAACACAATGGCCCAGAGCAGTAGAAATGCTGTTAATGCCACCATACAGATGAGTTCGGTGTAAACAAGATCCGGCCAGACCAGCACTTTCTCTTTTTCTGATTCGGTTGCTTCCAGTGGAAGTTCACCATTGGCGATCCGCTTGTCGTTGACAACTGCCTTGGCCGTGGCCAACCAGGTAAAGAATGCGAGCAGGAAGATGAGTCCTACAATCGGTACGTTGTCCGGCTTGGTCACAATGGCGGCAAAGTCAGAATCAGCCATCGAGAGCCCCATAAAGAGCATCATCAGGTTAAGGCCGAGCCAAGCAACGTTGGGGCGCACGAGTACTTCGCGGAACCGGAACATGACCAGCAGAATCACCAAAGACCCCAGCGAATAAGTCGTTGGCGACATGAGTGCGTCAATAAAGCCTTTAATACCTTCATTGAACGAAATGTATTTCACAATGTCCGGATTACCACTAGCAACCATCGCAGCGAGAATCAAAGCAACCAGACCGAGTCCGGACCAGGCCAACGCCAATCGCCCTTCACCCCGACGCTTCCAGCAATAGAGTGCGAACAGACCATTCATCGTTGCAATCAAAACGTAGTATCCGCAAAGGAACCCGCTGAGCTGCGACAAAAATTCTTCGTATGTTAAACCGTGCATGGCTTGTTTTTTATTTCCAACGGCGAGCCTGTTTCACCAGACAAGCTTTATTCATGCATTAAAAAATCAGGTTACGTCCGTTTCTACATCGGGCCACTAATACCACCGTCCTTACGGACTCGCCAGAAGTGGATCGCCAGAAGCAATGCCACACCCAACGGGATAGCGATACAGTGCAAAACATAAAAACGATTAAGTGTTTCTTCACCAACAAACCGAGCCCCCAGGAGCCCGAATCGCGCATCGGAAGCATTGGTAATCATATCGATGCCCCCAACTGTTAATAACTGAGCCCCCGGTCCTTCGTAACCGAGAAACGGAGTCGCTCGAGCCATATTCGAACCCACCGTGATCGCCCAGATCGCCAATTGGTCCCACGGCAGCAGGTACCCGGTAAACGACATCAACAGAGTAAGCAGCAGGAGAATAACTCCTACCACCCAGTTAAACTCACGGGGCGGTTTATAACTTCCGGTTAGGAAGACCCGGTACATATGCAGCCAAACCGTAATAACCATGGCATGCGCACCCCACCTATGCAATTCGCGCAGTATCCCTAGGGAAGTTGCATCCCGGAGCGTCAAAATATCCGTATACGCCCATTCAATCGTAGGGCGATAATAGAACATCAACAAAACGCCTGTTACGGTTTCGACCAAAAACAGGAAGAACGTAACTCCACCCATACACCAGGTGTAGCTAAGGGCGATCCCTTGCTTCTTTGCAGAAACAGGATGTAGATGAAGGAAGAAGTTTGTCAGCATGACAACAACTCGATTACGCCGGTCCACAGGAGCGGGGTGCCGAAAGATACTCTTCCAGATCTGCGAGTTACGAATAATATCACCGAGCGATGGCATTGATCAATAAACCTGTGTCAAACTCTAAGGTGCTTCAAACTATTATTAAACGCTCACATAAGAATTAGAGTCAGCCCACTGACCCAATTCCTCGTTGAACTTGGTACTTTTATCGACTTCCAACTGACCGTCATCGGAAATCCGAATGGCATAACGCTCAAGCGGCCTCGGAGCGGGACCTTCGAAGTTAACTCCGTCCTTATAAAAACCACTACCGTGACAAGGACACTTAAACTTCTGCTCACCCTCGAGCCAGTTAGGTGTACAACCAAGGTGAGTACAAACAGATTTCAGTGCATAAATCTGAGCTTCACCTTCATATTCAAACCTAACGACCCAGACTCCAAACTGAGCTTTATACTTTGCTTCGACCTGCCCCGGTGCATACGAGTCCGGAAATCCAACTTTGAATTTCGTTGGTGGTTCGGTCAATACATTGGGGAACATGTACCGAGCCAAACCCAGAACCCACAATAAACTGGTGATAGCCATCGAGGTAAAACCGACTGCCAAAGGCGCCCCAAACAGCACTCCCACCGCTGAGGCCAAAAATCCGCGACGATCCGTCTCAGCCGCTGCCACTGGCTTCGGCTTAGGCAAAAAGTCTTCCCGCCGTGGTGCTGGCGGTAATTCAATCGGCTTTCTAGCCGCTGGCTTTTTCGCTTCCGCCTGAGCAGACTTAACGACGTCTTCAACACTTTGTGGCCCTCGACGTTCGTCTTTCTTCGCAGCAGCCAGAATGCTGGCAGTATCACGCGGTCCGGTCTGCGCTACCGGGGCTTCTTTTTTCTTTTTCGGAGCAGCCGGAGCAGCGGCTGGTTTCGGAGCAGGTGCTGCGGCAGGAGCTGTTGAAGCAGCACCTCCGGCACTTGCCCGGGCAGCAGCAAGCATTTGCTCGACTGACATATTAGCCGGGTCTACTGGTGCAGCAGGTGGTGCAGCAGATGGCGTTTCGGCCGGAGCAGCTGC
>DEAW01000242.1:0-16423 GCA_002348315.1 Planctomycetaceae bacterium UBA2972
GCGGGATGGACGTTTCTTCCTGCCTGGTCGAGGCGCTGTTGGCTATAGACCTAATATCACTCAATATCCGGAAGGAGCGCAATTTACAGCTATGGCACCAATTGTTTCACCTGATAGACGCTATGTGCGAGTTACAGTTCCTTCATTTCCACCAATTAAGACAGGTGTAGGCGATGTACGTACTTTCAATTTTGCTACCGGTGCTGCTCAAACATTGGAAGACCGTCAGGCTAGAGGCCAACAGAATCAAAATGGGCAGGGGCAAAATAACGGAGGAGCTCAGTAGTTAGTAGTTTGTTGGAATAAAATCTGAGCGTAGTCCTTCAAATGTTCCCAATTCTCACGAGTCCTGACGAAATGTCGAGCGACAGGTCTTCGATAAATCCGGCCTGCAGTCGTTCGATGGCGATCGCTCCCATCACAGCATTGTCAGTGCAGAGCTTAAACGGAGCGATATGCAAGGTGATCCCCGCCTGCTCGCATTCGCTCCTCAAACGATCACGCAATACATGATTAGCGGCCACTCCACCTCCTACGCATAGAGTATCCATGCCGGAAGATTTCAGAGCCAGCATGGCTTTTCCGGCAAGGCAATCGACCACGGCTGTCTGAAAGCTGGCGGCGACATCCGCGATTTTTTGGGGAGGGATTTCGAGTTGGGCAAAGTCGACTTGACCCTGTCCCGCAATTTCGTAACGTACGGCTGTTTTGAGTCCGCTAAACGAAAAGTCCAGCGAATCCTTGTCTCGAAGGAATGGTCGAGGGAATTGATATGCCTGATCATTCCCCTCCAACGCTGCTTTGGAGATGGACGGTCCTCCAGGATACGGAAGTCCCAGCATGGTCGCCACTTTATCGAAAGCTTCTCCGGCAGCGTCATCAATCGTGCCACCAAGTGGCGTGAAATCCAATGCAGTATTGCATTGGTAAAGATTGGAGTGCCCGCCGCTGACAATCAATCCAACACACGGAAAGACATTCTTTTCAGCTGCCAATCGACAGGCAAAAATATGTGCTTGCAGATGATTCACCGCTACGAGTGGTATGTCATGTGCTAAACAGAGCGTTTTGGCCGCCACGACCCCCACCAATAAGGAACCAGCTAAACCAGGTTCATTGGCAACCGCAACTGCATCGAGCTCGTCAAGCCGCACTTCAGCTCGTTCCAGTGTCTCATTGATCACCGGAAGTATCCGTTCGACATGAGCGCGAGCAGCAATTTCCGGTACAACGCCGTTGAACTTCTGGTGCAATTGCTCCTGAGATGCAACGACACTACTTAGAACTTCAAATTGATCGGTGATAACGGCAGCGGCTGTTTCATCACATGTTGATTCGATCGTGAGTATTTTCATTCGTTACTTGCTTCTACCGGTTGTCGTTTCTTAGGGCGTTTGAAGGGGCGACGTTGTTCCTTGTCCGGATCAGCGGAGTCTGTCGCGTCTGGCGTTGGTGCATTCGGGTCCTGATTAGGCTCCGGAACATCAATCGTCGGTAATTCCAATTCGCCGTACAGATAATTTTGTGCAGTCAATAACTGAGTATCAACAAGTGCCAGATAGTCCTTTCCTTCCCGGGGATTATGGGTGGCGCCATTGAGAACAATATCCGAGTCCCGTCTGGCCGCCCGCAGTAGGCGATGCTGTTCGGGATTGAAGACGACATCATATCCTTCATCCGGTGAGACGCCCCATTCATCCGTACCGTCGGCCGAGGGCTTGTCAATGTTCCTGCCGCTGGGGCGAAAATAACCTGCAGTGGTTAGTTTGAGCACACTTTTGCCATCCTCCAGTTCGATGATATTTTGGACACTACCCTTTCCATAGGATCGTTGCCCCACAATGACCGCTCGATCATGATCCTGCAAACAGGCTGACAGAATTTCACTGGCACTGGCGCTGAATTCGTTAATGAGGACAGCCATCGGGAAATCATCGAAGGTACCAGAGCTTTTGGCATCCCAGACTCGTTTGGGAGTGCTACGTCCTTCGGTGCTTACGATGCGTCCTTCTTTAACGAACATGTCTGAGATTTGAATGGCTGCAGTCAGGAGTCCACCGGGGTTGTACCGTAGGTCAAGAATAAGACCCTTGACGCCCTGGTTCTTCAGTAGCTTGACCGCATCCAGAATCTCGCTGGTTGTATGCCGGCCAAAATTAGCGACCTGCAGATAACCGATTTTGTTTTCGGAATCAATGAAGTAGTTCCAGCTATCATCTTCATTGCGTTTGGCGCCTCGTACGGAACTTATTCGAACCAGACTTCGTTCTACATCGATAACGCGGGAGCTGTCTGCTGAAGGCCTGTGGATATTGAGTTTAACGGTTGACCCAATCTTCCCCTTCAAGGCAGCCACGATGTCTTCCGGTTGAAGTTCGTCGGTAGCCTGATCATCAATCGCTGTGATGATGTCACCGGGACGAATGCCGGCTTTATAGGCTGGACTGTTATGCATCGGAGTAATAATGGTTGGTTTTCCATTTTGGTTATTCAGTCGGATACCGATCCCACCAAATTCATTTTCTACCCGGGATTTAAATCGATCCACATTCGAGGGAGGTATGTAGTTGGAGTGTTTGTCGAGCTTGCCAAGCATGCCTTGTATAGCGCCATCGATTAATTCGCGTCGGTCAACATCCTTCACGTAGTTACGATCGATTTGGTCCAGGGTGTCAACAAACAATTTGATCAGTTGATAGAGTTCTTCATCCTGCTGCTGAATCTCTTTTGCGGACTTCGCACCAGCATTGGAGGACTCGGTATCCTGCAAAGCAATTTCGGTTTCGTAATCGGTAAACGAGTTAGACGACTGGGCTAAGCTCGAGCGTTGCAATCCGCTCAGGAGAATTGCCAGGATCAGAACGGTAAGGCGTAATGTAACCGGGAAGGGGAATGCCATAAGTACCTATCCTTTGGGGAGTTGTATTTGAACGTACCAACTTTCGTGGGTACAAGCTTACCTGGGCACGAGAGAGTACAATAGGATCCTGTGCCTGACGCAGATTATAAAGTAACCCCCAGACGTGGACAATATTCAACTGGGGCCCCTTTCCATGAGATTGATAATTTCCCAATGAGTGACAGCCAACGTGATGTTGTAATTGCCGGCGGAGGTATCGTCGGCCTGGCGACCGCCTATCAAATCACCAATAAATATCCCGGCATGAAAGTGACGATTCTCGAAAAAGAATCCGAGTTAGGTATTCATCAAACAGGCAGTAATTCGGGAGTGATTCACTCGGGAATTTATTATAAACCGGGATCTCTTAAAGCACGGAACTGTCATGAAGGCCGAGCCATGATGGAACAGTTTTGTAAAGAAGAAGGGATTGCCTATGACATTTGTGGCAAAGTGATTGTGGCAGTTAATGAAGCCGAAGTCGAGCGGCTGATGAATATCTATGATCGCGGACAGCAAAATGGTGTACGCTGCGAAGTCATCGAGCGGGAGCGATTGTGTGAAATTGAGCCTCACACGGCCGGCATCAAAGCGATTTGGGTCCCCGATGCCGGCATTGTCAGTTATAGAGACGTGGCATTGAGGCTGGCCGAAAAACTTATCCAACGAGGTGGTCAGGTTGTTAACAATGCGTTGGTTCAGGGTGTCCAACGCGACGGAACTGAAGTCGTCGTGCAGACAACCGTCGGTGAATTCCGTGGTGCCTACATGATCAACTGTACAGGACTATTTTGTGACCGGGTGGCGAAGAAAACCGGGGAACGCCCCGAATCAAAAGTCGTCCCTTTTCGTGGAGAGTATTACGACCTCAAGCCGGAGTCTTATCACCTCTGTAATAACCTGATTTATCCGGTGCCAGATCCCCAGTTTCCATTTCTAGGCGTGCACTTCACCAGGATGATTGACGGCCGGTTTGAGTGTGGCCCGAATGCGGTACTCGCTTTTGCCAGAGAAGGTTATCGCAAACGCGATGTCAACCTAAAGGACCTTGCCGAAGCGTTGGCATATAAAGGCTTTCGCCGAATGGCCCTCAGGCACTGGAAGAAGGGGATGGGGGAAATGTGGCGATCCTTTAGTAAAAAAGCGTTTGTCAAAGCACTACAACGACTCGTCCCAAGCGTCACGGAGGATGATCTGGTACGTGGACGAGCTGGAGTGCGTGCTCAGTTATTAGGTACTGACGGAAGTCTCATTGATGATTTTATCATTCTCTCATCACCACGAATCATCAATGTTTGTAACGCTCCGAGCCCGGCAGCAACCAGTTCGCTTAAAATCGGTAAAACGATTGTGGAACATCTTAGTCAGCAGGTGGACGCCTAGGTTTTGTCGATGCTGGTTGGTACCGACGAGCAAGCTCCAATATTCCTCCGAAGGCTCCTCTGGACGTCAAAGTTACCTATCACGATGCTTGCCATTTAGTACATGCTCAGAAAGTCCGACAACAACCTCGTAATATCATTAGTAAGATTCCAGGAGTCGAAATGGTCGATTTACCTGAAAGCGAAATGTGTTGCGGAGCGGCGGGGACTTACAACCTTACCGAAACAGATATGGCGGATCAGCTAAGTCAGCGAAAACTGGGGAATATCCGTGGAACAGGTGCCAGCATCGTTCTTACGGCGAATTCAGGATGTTTGATGCAGATAGACAGAGAGCGTCGCGTTCAGGATGAGAGTGTCAGAGTGATGCACCCGATGGATTTAATCTATTGTGCTTATACTCATAAATCCCCTTTTGATTACTGCTAAACCTCTCAGGTCGGCTCCACCCTTCTACCAGATCAGTTCGGTTGAGCGGCTAGACATTGGTCCACGAAAAAAGCGTAGTCAGTTTCCACTAACCACGCTTTTAATCTGTTGAGCAAAGTGCTCATGCTGACAGAGCTTAGCCGTCAGATGAGTTTTCGCCTTCACCTTCAGCTTCTTCACCTGGATCTTCAGGAGTTTCACCTTCGGTTTCCATTTCAGTTGAAATGTTATCTGCATCTGGATCGGCAGCTACATCGGCTTTTTTGTCGCCACATCCAGCAATTGTGATGCTGAATACGAACAGCATTAATAGAAATGCTTTTTTCATAATTAAGTTTCCTAGGATAGTAAAAGGTCGTACGAATATTACTATTAGCGGTTGGCATACGTTCCACCCACTGTGGCTATCATTCTAGTCTGAATTATTTACGTCAACAAGGCTGACGCGTGCTGCTTCTTCCTGCTGTCGCTTCGCATTATTAATCTTTTTGACAACTTCGTCAGCCAAAACTCCGATCATGATGACGACTCCAATGATGGCAAATTCCAAAGTGGTGGGGATTTTTAGTAGGGTAATCGAGTTATAAAGAACACGCATAACTGCGGCTCCGATCACGACTCCAGTGATACTTCCTTCTCCTCCACGTAAGCTACATCCGCCCAGTACGGCGGCAGCAATCGCATAGAGTTCGTAGAAATTCCCATGGCCGGCTGGTTGAACAGAGTTGCCGTCCAATGCGAAGAGGATTCCACTGATGGCGGTACAAAACGCACAGATGACATACGCCAGTATGATCATGCGGTCGGTGTTAATGCCACTCAGCTTGGCAGCAGTTTCATTGTTACCTAATGCCAGCAAGTATCGACCATAGATGGTTTGGTTAAGAAAAATGGCGGCTGCAACAGAGATCACCGCCAGAAAGATCATCGGAGCTGGGATCAATGTACGACAAATGGGTGTTTGACTTACCAGCCAACATCCTCCCAATACACAGGTGATCCCCAGTAAACCACGGAAGTTTGGCAATGATTTGTAAACACCTTTAAGGAATCGGTCGAGTCCCACGATAAAGACACCGAGCGAGATAGTGACTGCACCGATTGCCGAAAATCCGATGTCCTCGCTGTTGCTGAAAAGCTTGTCCACATGCCTGGAGGCCAGGAATGTCATGAGTGCTCCTCCCATCAGTAATCCAATGGAAAGTATTCCCACTCGGCGATCGGCTTGAATGAAACAGCATGCTAACGTGATGGCGATGGGCAAGGCTAAGTACCCCAAATAATTCAATAGAATCTCGGGCATGAACTTACTCGGGCGTTGATCCGCGTCCGATTCATCAAGTTTTCTGATGTCGAGTTTGGTGGAATCAAACTTATTGTAAATCTGGACGGAAGTGGGATTGGCGAGCTTTAATACTGTATCCTCAGACACGTTGATAAATCGACTCCCACCACAAAGGCCAATGACTAAACTTATTACGATGCCCAGAGTCCAGGTCCAGGGAGTGTTCTGGCTTTTCTGTTGTTTTACGAGTTTGAAGATGCATATGACTGCGGCCACAACGCCCAAAACGATCAGCACTGTGGACATGGAGAATGGTTTACCCGTTGCAAGCAGTCGTAAGGAGTCATTGTAGTCCTGCCCAAAACCGCCTGTCCCATCGTCCGTAATCCAGCGGGCAGCTCCTCGATAAATGAGTAGGCCGCATAGTGTGACGACAAACGGTTGGAGATGAGCTTTGGTGATCAACACTCCATGTAATAAGCCCAACAGTAAAGATACGCCCAACACGATCGCCAGAGTGGTACCCATTCCGTAATCCCATTTGGTGAGCGACAGAACCATCAGGCAGCCGATCAAGCCAATCATGGAACCGATCGAAAGATCAATGCCACCGGTGATAATCACAAAGGCCACACCGATCCCGATGATGCCGAACATGGATGTCCGAATCATCAGGTTTTGTAGGTTGAAGGGAATGACGAAGTTACCACCACTTAGGATATTCGTTGCAATACAGGCAAAGACCAGTAGCATCAGAATTCCCATGATTTTATTCATCTGAGTAACGCCTTTTATGATTGAGATGGAATGAAATTGGTTTGGTTAATATTGAACGCCACCGGTGGCTAACTGCATGATTGCTTCTTCGGTCAGTTGTTCACGTGGCAACTCACCTGTGATGCGACCTTCGTGCATAACAATCGTCCGGTCGGACATACCAATGATCTCTTCTAATTCGCTGGAAACAAACAGGACGGCCATTCCCTGTGCTGCCAGTTCTTCCATGAGTTGATAGATTTCCTGTTTAGCTCCGATATCGATTCCCCGAGTTGGTTCATCAAGTAAAAGGAGCGTTGGATGTGTTGCCAACCATTTGCCGAGGACAACTTTTTGTTGATTACCTCCTGAAAGGAATCCAACAATCTGATCCGCGTTAGGAGTTTTCGTTCTTAAACGCTCGATCATTTCCTCGGTATCTTCGCATTCCCGGTTAGCGTTGCGAAAAAATCCCGAGATGGCATGCGTTTTTAAAGACGCCAAACTGGTGTTTTCTTTAACACTCATCGGTAGCACTAATCCCTGACCCTTGCGATCCTCAGGGACCAGAGCTAACCCCAGACCAATAGCGTCTTGTGGCGATCGAATGACCACCAGCTCGCCATTAACTTCCAGGGATCCACTTAACGCGGGGGCGACACCAAATAACGCATCCAGCATTTCCGTACGTCCGGCTCCGACCAATCCGGATACTCCCACGATTTCTCCCTGTTTCACCTCGAAACTAAGTTCATGATCCGAATTAGCCTGAGTTCGTAAATTCGTGACTTTCAAAATCACATCACCGACTTCGTTGGGCTCGTGGGCATAATACTGTGAGAGTTCGCGACCGACCATGTGTTTAACCATGGCATCGTGGGTAATTTCATCACCAGCTAGATCACCCACATAGGAACCGTCTCGAAATACGGTCACTCGATCGGATAGTGCTTTGACTTCGGCCAGACGGTGTGAAATATAAATAATGCTCACACCACGTGTTCGGAGGTCAGCAATCACTTCAAAAAGTTTTTCAGTTTCTCCGGCACTTAAGCTCGACGTTGGTTCATCCATAATCAGAATGCGCGCATCGATGCTAAGTGCTTTTGCAATTTCGACGAGCTGTTGTTGCCCGATGGAGAGCTCACTGGCTAGAGTTTCCGGGAGGATATTCAGCCCAACCATTTCCAGAAATCGCCTGGCTTCGGAGTGAATTGTCTGCTTGTCTAAAAAACCAAAGGAGGACGGTTCCCGGCCCAGAAAAATATTGGCCGCGATACTCAGGTTTTCACTTAGGTTTAGCTCCTGATGAATCAAGGCGATTCCGTGAGCTTGTGCTGCCTTGACACTGTCCATTCTCGCCAGCTTGCCAAAGACTTCGACCGTACCTTCGTCCTGTAACTGAACCCCGGCAAGGATTTTCATCAAAGTGCTTTTGCCCGCTCCATTCTCGCCAATCAACGATAGAAACTCACCAGCATACAGTTGTAACTGTACGTTGTTGAGTGCCACCACGCCCGGAAAGCGTTTGGTGAGATTTTGTACATTGAGAATGAGATTGGATTCTGGCATCGGCTACAGTCATCAAAAAACAGGGACTGTATTCAATCATGAAATACAGTCCCCAGTTGGATGAGGATGAGAAGTGTCCTGGCTTACTCAGCAGACTCTTCTTCTCCGGCTTCTTCACTGTCTGTTTCGTCCGTAAGCTTTTTGAGCTCAGCCCAAAATTCTTCGACGTTGTCTTTCTCGATCTTCCGTGCAGGAATGTCAATGAAGTCATCTAGTTCCGAAATGTCCTGTTTGCCCGTGGCATGCTCGGCCAGTACTTTGACCGATTGGTAACCATACTGATATGGGTTTTGGACGACCGTACCGTAGCACGTACCATCGATAATTGCCTGTAGCGTGCTGGCGTCTTCATCAAATCCAATCACATGCACTTCATTGAGTTTGTCAGCCGATGCCAATGCCTCGAGAATCATAGGAGGATTGTAGGCAAATAACCCGACCATACAGGTAATATCCGGATAGGCAGTCAGCGTATCTTCTGCATAGGACTTGCACTTGTTGAAGTCAAAGTCGTCCGTACGAGTTCCCAAAATAACGAATCGCCCGTTGTCGATTTCACTGCCGGGTTCATCATATCGCGTGTCATCTTTTTCGCGGTCCATGAGATAATCGATCAGACCCTGACGGCGTTGTCGAGCATTTACCTGTTCGAGTCGACCGACGAAAATCATGATGGACACTTCACCCGCTACGTCTTTGGTAGCTTCTTTGATTAATTCTCCGCACATCCAACCTGCGTCATAATTGCTCATCCCGATGTACAACTCACGGTTTGAATCAGCGGCATCGGAATCATGGGTAATCAAAGTGGTGGCTTCTGCGACCTGATTGAGTACATCCAATTGATTATCTGAATCAATGGGGCTAACTGCCACTCCATCTACCTGGCTGGTGATCAGGTCTTCAAGCATACGCTTTTGATCCTGAACTCCATCGATTGGCATCTGAACGAGGACGTTGACGCCAAGATCTTTGGCAGCCTGCTCGGCACCCGCCTCAGCAATATCCCAAAACGATGCCACGCCGTTGGTAACGTAGGCCACCGTCGGTACCGGACCGCCAGCGTTGTTGTCTGTATTCGTAGTGGAAGTGCCTTCTCCAGTTCCGCTGGGTTCGCTGTTGTCCCCGGAATCGCAACCCACCATCAAGGCTGTTATAAGAAGTAAAGTAAAGCAAAAGAAGCGTTTCATACCGCGTTCCTTTTAATCGATTCAGAATGAGAATAGTGATGTATAGAAGAAGCTAACTGCCTTCCCCCAAACAGTCGATTCTATTTTGAGATGAGGTCGCTAGCAAGATTAACCACGTCAAATTGACCGAAGTTGACGTCGATTTCGGACTGCGTTTGCGGACTAATTGCCAATATATTTTGCGTAAACATTACGTGCGACAACTTCATCTTCAGTCCCCTTAATGATCGCTCGTCCATCCGCAAATACAGTGATCGCATAGTCTTCGATAGAGGCCTGCAAGAGAAACGCATTGACGCTGACCGTACCAAGATTGGATAGCTTCTGGCTGAGCTGGTTTAAGTCAATTTGGTCTTCACGGCCAAATGAAAGTTGCACAGCATTTCGTCCACACAGCACTGCCGTTTGACTTCCTTGCTTACCTGTCCACCAATCAAATTGCTGATGTTTACAGGTGGGGCAGTCATTGTTCTCAGTGAGCTGAGTTAATTTGACCTGCCGAGCCTGATTTTCCCAAAGATCAAATATATGGAGCACTCGGCTAATCTTATGTCGATTGCCACTGATGATTTTAAGAACTTCCATTGCCTGAAAAGAGGCAATGACATTAATGATCGGAGAGAGTATGCCGGCGGAATCGCATGTGGGCGTTGTCCCGGGCGGTGGAGCGCCAGCCTGCATCAGGCAATGGAGACAGGGAGTTTCCCCCGGAAGAATTGTCATGCTTTGGCCTTCACTGCCAATACATCCACCATAAACCCAGGGGATGTTGTTCTTGATAGCGGCGTCATTAAGCAGAAACCGAGTTTCAAAGTTATCGGTGCCATCGACGATACAGTCGACCGAGTCAATGAGTTCCCCAATGTTTTCAGCTGAGACATTGGCGACCACCGCTTCCAATTCAATTTCTGAATTAATCTGTTCGAGATGCGCCTTCGCTGCGACCGATTTGGGAATACCTGCTGTGACATCTGCCTCGGTATAGAGTACTTGCCTTTGTAAATTATTCCACTCAAGAAAATCACGATCGACAATTCGCAGGTGCCCGACGCCTGCTCTTGCGAGCGTATTCGCAATGACACTGCCCAACGCGCCACAACCGCAAACAAGAACACGGCTTTGCGAAATTTGACGTTGCCCCTCTACACCTAAGGGAGCAAATCGCATCTGTCGAACATAACGATCAAATTCCGGTGGTGAATCATCCGTCACAATGAGATCATCCTAGTTGGGGAAGAGAGAGTCCTGGCTAACAATGTATCCGGCGTAATCTCCCTGCGGAGCCAATTTTGCCTGGAGCCGAGCACACTGTTCACGCGCTTTGCGGTCATTATGGTAACTAGCCACATCGCATGCAATGACCGGAACAGTCGCTGAATGGTTTTGTTCATGACAGGTAGCCACGTCACGAGCATCCGCTAAAACAATCTGTGCCCAGCTGGCTCTGGAATCCAGAGCAGGAACGATCGCAGCTAAAAGCAGGTTGTCGGGTAAGGCGTTGGATTGTAAATCCAGATCGTTAGGCAGCACACAGCAGGCAATGCATGGCCATTGACTGAGTTCCGCCAAAGCTGAGCTCACTGCGCTCGCCGGGCGATCGATAAACACCACTAGCCAAAGGCCGTGTTTAGTTGCTTCCTGGCAATCATGAATCGTTGGATTTGTGACCACACGTGATAGCCGCAACTCACGACATTCGTCACCCTTATCGGTAAGTGATTCTGCAACCGTGCCAGCCGAGGCCCTTAGAACCCAGCGTTTGGTGAATCCATTGAGGTCAGTCTGTACGAAATCGCGATTTGCAGTATCCAACGATTTAAAGGCCAGCAATTGCTCATGGGACGACCCATGGTCACTGCCATTGGTGACTTGAGTCGTAACAAGATACGTTGCCGGTAAGGTCGCTGACCACGGGCAGGGGTCTGGAAGAACGGCTGCCGACATGAGGCTTTTCCCGGCTCCACGATCCTTAAGTGGTATGCGTGCCGGTAAGGTGTCACTTAAGGAGCAATGTGGCCCATAAACATCACCTTCAATTCGCCATCCTTGCTCCCAATACAGCCCTCGTTCCTGTTCACACTGGTATTCCGCATAGACCGAAACCCGAACGCTGTTAAGGTCCGTGTAGAAGATTCTGGGAGCTTGGTTTGGTTCGCTGTGATCGTCGTTTGACATGCTAATTAGTTGTTTTGCAGTGCTTCTCGAAGAAATCGACCAGTGTGTGATTTTTCAATTTTTGTAAGGTCTTCCGGCGTACCCTGAGCAATCACACTACCACCTTCATCGGCAGCGCCGGGGCCAATGTCGATGATGTAATCAGCGGCTTTCATGAGTTGTAAATTGTGTTCAACCACAATAAGTGAATGACCTAAGGCCAGTAGGGTATCGAAACAATCCTGTAGTTGTAAGATGTCATTAAAATGTAGTCCGGTCGAGGGTTCATCCAGAATAAATAAAGTGCGATTTCGTTTATGCGTTGACATGTAGGCTGCCAACTTGAGCCGTTGTGCTTCGCCGGAGGAAAGTGTATTAGCTGGTTGGCCAAGCTGTAAGTAATCGAGTCCAACATCGATCAGGCGTTTGAGTTTTTCCTGAACTTTGTTTTGTCCGCGAAAGAATGAAAATGCCTCGCGGACTGTCATGCTCAACACATCGGCAATATTGAGCCCACGGTAGGTGACAGCTAGAATTTCGTCGCGGTACCTGGTGCCCCCGCATTGTGGGCAGTTCATATAGACGTCGGCTAAAAACTGCATATCGATCTCAAGCTGTCCATCACCCTTACAGACACTACAACGACCGCCATCCACGTTGAAACTGAAATGACCGGCGGAATAATTGTGAGTGCGAGCTTCCAGTGTATCAGCGAAAACCGCTCGGATCTGGTCAAATGCTTTGATGTATGTCACAGGATTTGAACGAGGGGATCGTCCAATCGGACTTTGGTCCACTAATACGACATCATCGATTTGTCCGTCTCCAACGATATCGGTGTAGGGAAGCGGTTTGATGGCATCTTTACGCTTACGCCTGCATACAGCTCCGTAGAGTGTATCCTGCACCAACGTACTTTTACCCGAACCGCTGACGCCCGTCACCAAACATAGAACACCTAATGGAAATTCGACCGTCAGATCTTTCAGGTTGTTACCGGATGCTCCGGTTAACTTCAGCCATCCTCGATTTGCCGGTCGCCGACGCTCGGGAATGACGACGCCCCTGGAGCCGGTCATATAACTTCCGGTGAGGTTGTCCTCTGCTGCTAACAGCTCCTCGAGGGATCCCTGGAATGTAATCTTGCCACCACGATCACCCGCGCCTGGGCCCACTTCGATTAGCTGATCGGCATTGCGTAGCATTTCTTCTTCATGATCCACGACGACGACCGTATTACCACGGTCGCGTAAACCCACGATTGCCTGACAAAGATGCCTTACATCTTTGGGATGCAATCCAACGGTAGGTTCATCCAGCACATAAAGCATGTTGACAAGATTGGATCCCAGAGCGGTGGTCAGACTGACACGTTGTGCTTCACCTCCGCTTAGGGTTCGTAGTGTTCTATCCAGTGTCAAATAACCCAGTCCGACGGTGTTAAGATAATGCAGTCGGGAGTGAATTTGTTCAATCACGTGGCGTGCCACTTCACGCTGCCAGT
Organism: Planctomycetaceae bacterium UBA2972; assembly: GCA_002348315.1. Lineage (GTDB taxonomy): Bacteria > Planctomycetota > Planctomycetia > Pirellulales > Pirellulaceae > UBA721. The sequence continues at coordinate 13,172 of DEAW01000242.1, forward strand.
CGGTAAATTCGATCTGTTTGAAAAATTCGATGGCATCCCGAATCTTAAGCTGGCAGATGTCAGCGATATTCAAGCCTCCCACTTTGGTGGCGAGTGATTCTGATTTGAGACGAGCGCCCAGACATTGGGGACACTGACGGTAACTACGCCAGCGACTGAGAAATACACGTAAATGCATTTTGTATTTGCGACGTTCCAACCAGGCGAAAAATCCTTGCAGCCCGCCAAAGTCTCGCTCCGGGACACCTTCGTGAATCAGCTTGAGATGGTCTGAGGATAGTTGGCTGAATGGAATGTCCACCGGGAGATCATAATCATCCGCTAATGCCAATAGTTCCTGGAGTTCATGTTCATAAGCAGGTGTTTTCCACGGAGCAATAGCACCTTCGCGAATTGACTTGCTCGGGTCAGGCACAATCAATTCCATGTCGTTGTCGATTATGTTTCCGAATCCTTCACATTCCGTACAGGCTCCCAAAGGACTGTTGAAACTGTAAAGTCTGGGTTCCGGCGCGGCGTATTCCAGGTCACATTGGTCGCAGCGATAACCGCCGCTAAAACGCCTCTGCAACCATGGTTTCCCGTCGATGCCCGCTTCAGTAGCATTGTTGTTCGATGACTCTACTCCGTCGTAGGTGATGACACAGACAGATTCGGGTTGGCTGAAGACGACTTCCAGGGAATCTCGTAAACGACCATCGAACTTTTCGTCACGTTGTAACGATAATCGGTCCACTACAAATAACAACTCGACTTCCTGACCGTCCAAAATTGCCGTCTGACATTGTTCCACGAGTGTATTTCGTTGGTCTTCGAGATGATAAGTCGTTCCGGCCGAAATAACACGGACAAACCCATCTTCCAGATAGTGACTCAGATAGTTTTCCAGTATGGGGATCAGATGGCTGCCGGAAGGATCTTCCTCGTCAGCAGTCCATTCGAGAATGTTGGCTGAGAGTTTGGTAGAGAAACCAACCATGAATCTGGCGTCATTCGGCAATTTGTATATTTCATCGGCGACAGACTGAGGCGAATCCTTTTGAATCACACTTTCACAGCGATGGCAGTTGATCTCTCCAATTCGGGCAAACAGTAATCGTAAATAGTCGGCGGTCTCGGTGGCTGTGCCGATCGTAGAACGACTGCTACGACTGTTGTTACCTCGTGTCACTGCGATCGCCGGTGGGATTCCATCGATACGTTCCGCAGCTGGTTTTTCCAATCGGTCCAGAAACTGACGAGTGTACGCGGAAAAGCTCTCGATGTAGCGCCGTTGTCCTTCAGCATAAAGAGTATCTAATGCCAGACTTGTTTTACCGCTACCACTCACGCCACAAAAAGCGATCAGTTGATTGTGCGGAATATCCAGATCGACATCCCGAAGATTGTGGACGTGCACTCCGCGCAGTTGAATGTGGAGTGCTTCGCTTTCCACAGGTGCAGTTTCTTCGATACTCACATCCCACTCCGATTGACGGATCAAACTTTTTTGCCGGCCCACAGTGAGGTACTTTGGTAGTAAGTTAATCCCTCATGATAAAATTTTAATGTGGCCAAATCCAGTTGATTCCCATAGTAAACTAATCCGATAAGCGGGATTTTCTCGTCGACATGGATAAGCTACTATCCGATATGCCTTTAGAGCAAAGGCATACGAGTGATTAAAAACGAATCTCAAAGGTTGCAGCGTGGCAAAAAAAGATAGTAAAGAGAAAAACCCATTCTACACACTGCTCATCTGGGCTGGTGTCGCTTTTGCTGTCACCGCGACGGCTTACGGTGTCATGACAGTGAGTTATTTGAGAGCATCAGAAGAAATCACCGAAGCTACGGATCCTGCAAAGAACTACCATCCGTTATTCCATTTCCTGGATGAAAATGGTTTTGATTTGATGCTGGCTGAATTGGGTGTCCTGGGAGTTCTGACATTTGCCGCGATCGCTTATGACCAAGTGCATGAATCCAACCCGGCAGGAGAGGCCACAGGCAAAGCCATAGCGGAAATGCTCGAAGGAGCTGCAAAGAGTGCACGTGAGCAAGATGAGATGCAAACGACCGAGGTTGCGGACGCTCAGCGTGACGACGAAGATGAAACGCAGTCATTGTAGGGACGCAGTCGAAAATGAGTAAGAAGGCACAACAGCAGATAGCCAAGCTTCGCGACGAATTGCTGCGCCATAACAAACTCTATTATATTGATGCCCAACCTGAGATTACGGACCTCGCATACGATCAACTGCTTCAGGAACTTCATCGCCTGGAACAGCTTTATCCCGAGTATGACTCTGCCGAGAGCCCGACCAAGCGAGTCGGTGAACAGCCTGTTACAGATCTGGTTACCGTGGATCACCGCCTGCCGATGTTGTCGATCGACAACACCTACAATCTCGACGAATTACGGAAATTTGGCCAACGGACGCTGGATGCTTTTGACGGACGGGAATCGGAATGGGTCGTGGAACTAAAGATTGATGGAGTGGCGGCTTCAGTGATCTATGAAAACGGCGTATTGGCTCGCGCGGTCACACGCGGTAATGGCGTTCAGGGTGATGATATCACGCATAACATTCGAACCATTGCCGATGTGCCATTGCGATTGTTGAGTGATGAGCCACCTGCCGTGTTAGAGGTTCGTGGTGAAGTCTATATGACCAACCACGATCTGGCACTGATCAATCAGCGGCAGGTCCGCCGTGAGGCTCCGCTCTTTAAAAACACCCGGAATGCCACTGCCGGCTCAATTCGTCAGCTTGACCCCCGTATCTGTGCTGAACGAAAATTACGGATGTTTTGCCATGGCATTGGCTATTGCGAAGGCATTCAAAGCACAGCGCATATGCCATTTCTCGATGAAATACGTAGCTATGGCCTGCCAGCCTCTCCTTTCGTAGATAGCTTCAGTACTTTCGATGAAGCCGTGGCACACTGTGAATTCCTGACTCAGGAAATACAGGATATCGATTTTGAAGTAGATGGGATCGTTCTTAAGCTGAATCAGTTCAATCAACGTGAAGCTTTAGGAAATACAGCCAAAAGCCCACGTTGGATTGTGGCCTATAAATGGGAACGTTATGAAGCGATCACGCGACTTAACGACATTACGGTCCAGGTGGGTAAAACGGGTGCCATTACACCCGTTGCCGAACTCGAGCCGGTTGAGTTGGCCGGGACGACAGTGAGTCGATCGAGCCTGCACAATGCAGAGGAGATCAAACGCAAAGATATTCGTATTGGCGATGTGGTGGTAGTTGA
>DEAW01000242.1:16801-26888 GCA_002348315.1 Planctomycetaceae bacterium UBA2972
CAGATCTGCCGGAATTTCCCTTTCCTACGCATTGCCCAGAATGTAACTCGTCCGTCGTAAAGGATGATGGCGGAGTCTACATACGTTGCCCCAACTACCAATGTCCTGCCCAGCTACGGGAACGATTGCGATTCTTTGCTACACGTAATGCTATGGATATTGAAGGCTTGGGAGACAAATTAGTCGAACAACTTGTGGAAGCACAGTTGGTAACCGAATATGCAGATCTCTATCGATTGAAGTTGGAGGACGTTCTCGCTTTAGAACGGATGGGGCGTAAGTCATCGGAAAACGTTGTCAGGAATATTCAGTCAAGTAAACAACGAGGACTATCTAAAGTACTCAACGCGTTGTCGATTCGACATGTTGGTGCTCAGGTGGCGTCGACGATTGCCCAACACTTTGGAACACTCTCTGAGATTCGCAAGGCAACGCTTGAACAACTAAGCGAGATTAATGAAATTGGTGAGGTGATCGCGGCCAGCCTCCATCGGTTTGTTCATCAATCTCCCGGTAAAGAGATTCTGGCTGCGTTAGAAGAAGCTGGCGTGGAAATGATCGAAGAGGCTGCTGAAAATCAGCAAGTGAGTGACCTGTTCGCCGGGAAGACATTCGTTGTGACGGGCACATTGACTAATTACACTCGTAATCAAATTCATGATCTGATCGTTATGCATGGCGGTAAAACCGGTAGCAGCGTCTCCGGGAAGACAGATTGTCTGGTGGCCGGCGAGAACGCCGGTAGTAAGCTTGCCAAAGCTGAGAAGTTAGGTGTGCAGGTGCTTAGCGAAGCGGATTTTGAAAGTCTGATCAGCCCGAATAATCTGTTGTTCTAAAAAAATCTCCCCGAACTGTAGATCCGGGGAGATTGGATAATTTCAGGATTAACGATCGGTGTTTACTTTTGCTTTACACCAAGTTCCTTAAGTTTTTTTACCAGATCAGCACCATGCGTCTTTGCACTGACCTGTTTGTCGACGTGGAGCACTTTGCCATCAGCACCAATGATAAACGTCCAGCGGAAGGGTACGGGGCGTTCGTCTGTAACGACTCCGTAAGTTCTTGCTGTCTTCTTTTCCGGATCACTTAGAATTGGGTAATCCAGTTTTAGGGACTCAGCATATCGCTTGTTGGTTTCGGCTGTATCGCAACTGGCCGTAAAGAAGGCGACATCGAATTTATCCAGGCCTGAGCCCGAGTCGCGTGCGGTAACTTTGAATTGTCGGTCTCCCAGTAGTTTGAGCTCAAACCCCTCTTTAATTCCGCTGACACGCAGCGAATCACATTGAGCGGTTCAACCCCCGGTAAATGCCTTTGGGAACCAGGCCACGATGACCGCTTTCCCCTTGTAGTCCGATAACTTGTGGACTTTGCCATCGCTTCCAGCCAATGCGAAGTCCGGAGCCTGATCGCCCGTCTTGACTTCTGCACTCAAAGGAGCAACAACCAATGCCAGTAAGGCAAACACGCCACAGATCTGCGATAAAGATCGCTTCATTAGAATGTCCTTTCGGTTATATTCTCTTAAGGTGTTTCGTTGTTCAATCACGTGCAATATAGTCTTTTCAGCAACCAACATCGACGATTGATTTTGAGATCTTGCGGTTTTAATTGGATATGAGTATACCCCGATGAATTCACTCTCTTCCCTGTTAACAATCCTGTGTATTTCCACTTGCCTGACATTCCCTCAGGCTCACGGTCAGCAATGGCATCAATTCCGAGGGCCTGGTGCCAGAGGGATTAGTGAAAACCAGCAACTGCCGCTGACATGGGACTATGAAAGCCGTGATGGCATTGAATGGGAAATTGATACGACAGGTCGCGGCTGGTCCTCCCCCGTTATCACTCAAGGAAAAATATACTACTCGACTGTTGTAAATGAGGGAGATACCGAAGCTGCCAGAAAAGGGCTGTACTTCGGAGGTGACCGCGCGAAACCGCCGGCAGGAGTCCATCACTGGCTTATCATTTGCCGCGATCTTTCGACCGGTGAGTTGGTGTGGAAGAAAGAAGTGCATCATGGCATCCCCGGTGGTTCAATCCATATCAAAAACAGTTATGCGTCGGAAACCGCAGTCACCGATGGTAAATTCCTCTACGTGTCCTTTGGCCACCTGGGAGTCTTTTGTGTTGATCTGGATGGAAAGCTGATTTGGCAGCGACGAGGCAAGATAGCAAAAACCAGAAATGGCTGGGGAACCGCAGCCTCGCCGGTCTTATACAAGGACAAAGTCTTTATCGTTGATGACAACGATGAGCAATCCATCTTGTTGGCACTGAATAAGACCACTGGCGAAGAGATCTGGCAGGCTAAGCGGCCTGAAGGTAGTAATTGGGCAACACCCTATGTTTGGGAAAACTCTCAGCGAACAGAATTAGTGACTCCAGGCACTGGGATGAATCGGGTTTATAGTCTCGACGGAGAATTGCTGTACGAGTTTGGCGGAAACTCCAGTATCACGATCGCAACGCCGTATGCCAAAGATGACCTACTTTATGTAAGCAGTGGCTATGTGTTGGATCAGAAGAAACCTTTGTTTGCGATTAAGCCCGGAGCCAGCGGTGATATCAGTCTTGGTGACCGTGAAACAAGTAACGAGTACATTCAGTGGTGCCAAAAACAGGCCGCTCCCTACAACCCGTCGACCCTACTTTATGATGGCCGAATCTATGTGCTCTACGATCGGGGCTTCTTTGCCTGTTTTGATGCTCAGAGCGGAAAAGAGATCTACGGAAAGCAGCGACTCAATGGTGGACGAGCCTTTACAAGTTCCCCCTGGGCTTATCGTGGCCATATTTTTTGCATTAATGAGTTTGGTGAGACATTTGTCATCAAAGCCGGCGATGAATTCGAAGTGGTTGATAAGCTTAAACTTCATGTGGAGGATATGGCGATGGCAACCCCTTCCCTTGCTGGCGATCGATTGATCATTCGCACAGCCCAACGGCTCTACAGCATCCGGCAGAAGTAATCTCTGGTGTTTTCAAGAATTCACTAACAATTTCCTTCGCAGATTGTCGAATGGTAAGAGTATTAGACTAGTTGACAAAGTGAGCATTTCTCATTCAACTAAGTTCCTTACTGAGGATGTAGCTCAGTCGGTAGAGCAACGGACTTTTAATCCGTAGGTCCAGGGTTCAAGTCCCTGCATCCTCACAGGTACCCATCGACTTCGGTCGGTGGGTATTTTTATGCGCTTAACGCTCGCATCAGCTCGATGATCGGCAAGGATTCTTTACAATGCAGAAGTCGAAATTGTCGTTTGTGAGGATTGCCTAATGTATCTTTCTGTCTCGGTCCGTATTGTGGAAGCCGCTTGTAAAACGCGTTTAAATGTACCGCTGGAAGATTTTATACGCATCGTACAACGTGGTGGAGGCAACGCGATTTGTATGCGTGCCAGCGGAGCAGGGGTGACGGACACCCCTGAACGACTGGATTCTGTCGCGCAGACTATTGCTGCGGCCGGGTTGCCTGTTACGATGGTGACCGCTGATTATGATGTCCCCTTAAACAACGAAAACGGGCCCGACAGCTTACGTGATATCTCAGCATCCTTAGATGTTGCTACCGCCTTTGATTGTGATCTGATTCGAATCTGCATGAAATCGAACGAGGACATCGAGTACGCGCGTCAGGCAGCTGACTTGGCAGCTCAGCGAGGCATACGGTTGGCACATCAGTGTCACACCACGAGTGTTTTTGAAGAAGTCGATCAAATACTCTGGGTACTGAAGGAAATCAATCGTGAGAACTTCGGTATCATCTATGAGCCTGCCAATCTGATGCTGAACGGGCAAAGCTACGGTGTCGACACACTTGAACAACTCGCTCCACACATTATGAATGTCTATGTGCAAAACCATCGACTTGATCCCGAAGGGCCGGAAGAACTGGATACTTTTTGCCGGGGTCCGGTGCGATTCCATCATCTCTATCTTTGGGAGGAAGGCGGAGTGGACTTCAAAAAAGTCTTTGCCGGACTGAAGCACATTGGATACGACGGAAGTTTTACAATCCATCAGGCACAGGGTATCGAATCACTGGAAGAAGCGACTCAATACGTTGCTCGCTGTCGGGAGTTCTTCGATGATCAGATGTCGAGCGACCGTGCAGGCTAGTTTTGGCATGGCTCTCCGGAAGTCATTACAATAAATGGCTTAACCCTGAAGGCTGATTGTACAAACAGCCCGATCCAGACCAGTCTAAACAGGAATCATTGATGGCAATTACTCGCATGGCCCATATGGCATTACGGTGCTCAGACCTTGAGAAATCCCGGGACTTTTATACCAACGTGATCGGATTTGAGTTCTTCGACTGGCGTCCGCAGGGCGACTCGATGGATATTACCGATGGTTGCATTAATATTACGTTGCTGCCATACGATGGGACTCGCCCCGGATTCGAAGAAGGCGATGAGTACATTCACTTTGGTGTGATTGTTGATGACTTACAGGAAATCTGGGATCGAGCAGTAGCCTGGGGAGCAGAGATTTCAAAAGGGGATGTGAAGGATCGAACGGAAGTGGACGTAGCTGACGGCCCGGGGCGTTCCTTCAAAGTTCTCGACCCTGACGGAAATGTCATCGACATAACAGCTGACCGCGAAGAATGGCGGTGCGTGAGATTCGACGACTGATACGTTTAGAATCTTACCAAGGTGATAATAACGAGAAAACATTGGGACAACGAATGATGGCAAATGACAACACCGAGATAGATAGTATTCAAACCAACAGCCTGGTTTTATCCGAGGCTCAACGGATCTTGATTCTGATTGTGGCATTTCTTGGATGGATGTTCGCCGGGACTCAGATGAGTATCAATGGGATTGTTCATTTTCCGGCCGCAGTCAATTTACTTGGGCCTGAAAATTCGGGCGATGCAGGTAAATGGGCCGGGCTACTTGTCTGCGCATTTCTCTTCGGTGCTGCAGCCGGAGGTTATGTCTTCGGTTGGGTCGGGGATCGTTTCGGGCGGGCCAAGGCGATGGCAATCAGCATAGCTTGCTACAGCATTTTTTCATTTCTTTCGACATTGTCACCCAACGTCGAAATTTTTTGGGTACTTCGGTTTATTACATGCATGGGCATCGGAGGAATGTGGCCCAATGGTATGGCGTTAATTCAAGAGGCCTGGCCGAATACTGCGAAACCGATTTTGGCCGGTATCCTGGGAACTTCGGCTAATGTGGGAATTATGCTCTTTTCACTTTGGTGCATGTTCAAGGATGTGAACACGGATGATTGGCATTGGACACTGCAGGCAGGAGGTCTGCCAATTCTGTTGGCCATCTTTACGTGGTTTTGTGTACCGGAATCGCCGTCCTGGTTAGCAGAGCAACATGGAGAGAGTAACGGTGATGAAAATGTCGACCCCGTAACGCTCGGTGAAGTGTTTAACTCGAAAAATGCTTTATTGACCTTCATCGGAATCGTCCTGGCCTTTGTGCCGTTGTTCGGTGGATGGGGAGTTGCGAATTGGGCCAATTACTGGGCCGCGGAGTATGATCAGCAATCCATGACAAAAGCCGTTGATACGGGTATGGAATCGGAGGCCGAATCAGAGGCAGAATCAGACACGGAAGTGGCACAAGCTGCTTCTAAGAAGACATCTACTAATCTCAAAGCGGAAGCCAATTTTCATCGTGCCTGGCCGGGCAGTATTAGTAGTTTGCTTGGAGGCGCTCTCGCATTTTATCTGGGAAGACGATTTAGTTATGCCTTGTTATGCGTGCTGGCATTTGCCTGTACTCAGTTTCTTTATGCATTACCCGATCCAACACACGCAGACTTTCTGTTCTGGGTTAAGTGGCTGGGGTTCTTTAGCGGCTTTTTCTTTGGCTGGCTGCCTCTATGTTTGCCCGAGATGTTTGATACCAGAATTCGCTCAACCGGAAGTGGCGTGAGCTTTAACTTCGGACGGATCATTGTAGGAGTTCTGATCATTGCTACCTCCTGGGGACTCAAAGAATTATTCGAAGGTCGCTATGACACCGTCGGTCGCATCTGCGGATTTATGTATCTACTGGGAATCGTGGCTGTATTGATGATCCCTAAATCAAAAGCAATTGACGATGAGTCTGCGGCCGTAGCTGAAAGCTAAGCCGGCAGTGACTTTACAAATCAAATGACAGATTTGCAAATCTCTGAACAATGTGGGTAGTCCGTATGTAGCTAGCCGCCTCTGTTTTGGAGAATCGCAATGTTGAATGCCTCAGTTTTCGCTGTGCTTACTATGAGTATCGTTCTCATCCTTCGGAGAGTGCAAAAGTCGAAGAGCGAACCAACGGTCAAAGTGGAGTCGCAACACGAATTGCAGTGTCCGGCAGCTGTCGCCTTTGACTTACTTCAGGATCTCAGGAACTGGCAGTATTGGTTTTTTGGAGTGCAGTCAGATTTTCGCTCGAGTTGCGACGACGGTTTAGGGCAACTATTACAAGGTTCGCTTGACGGGCATGCCATTTCGCTTGAAATACTCCAAGCCTGGACAGATCGGAGATTACTAGTTGTAACGTTCGACTTATCTCGCTCCATCGTCCGTCATGACCAGTTGGATTTTTACCCTGCAGGGGCATTTTGTAACATGACTTGGAAAACAGCCGTTGACCGTATGCATGGGCGGCAGTCTGAGAGTTGGAATAATTACCGTAAACAATCTGTTCGAAACCAGTCCATTTCTAATTTGCAAAGGTGGTTGGATGAACAGGCTATAGTCCGGAATTCAATTTAGATTGGCTGTGCTGTCTTTACATAAACTCGGGTGCAATGGATACTTCACTTAGAGGAATCAGACTTAGCACGATGCTGAGCTATTCGAAACTACTCAGAATTGAGTTTAGAACCCGCGAGTGATGAAGATGAAACGCACTGTACTTGGAATAATTTTGCTAACTTCCATGGCCAGTTTCTCGGCAGCTGATGAAAAGCTTCCATTAGGGTTGGTTGCTGAAAAACCTGCCGCTGGTCCGTTCGTAAAGACGGAACGAGGGTACATGGTGCCTTATGAAACGGTGATCCCCGGGACGGATGCGAAATATACCATGATCCCGATTGCCGGAGGCGTGGCGACGGTGGGGAGTCCGGAGTCAGAAGCAGATCGTCAGGATAGTGAAGGTCCTCAATTTGAAGTTGAAATCAAACCGTTCTGGATGGGGAAATACGAAGTCACCTGGTCTGAATACAAATCCTATATGGCGATGCATGACATCTTCAAAGGATTCCAAACGCATAAGTTGCGTCCGTTGGACGAGAACAAGAATGAACTGGTTATTTCTGCTCCCTCGAATCTCTATGACACCAGCTTTACCTTCCGAAATGGTGAAGAGCCTGAATTGCCCGCAGTTTCGATGAGTCAGTATGCAGCAAAGCAATACACCAAATGGCTTTCTCTAATGAGTGAACGATTCTATCGCTTGCCCACCGAGGCTGAATGGGAATATGCATGCCGGGCAGGCACGAAGACGGCCTTCCACTTTGGAGACGATCCGGCAGATCTGGATGACTATGGCTGGCATTATGGTAATTCCAACGAAACGACGCACCACGTTGGAAAAAAGAAGGCTAATCCATGGGGACTCCACGATATGTATGGTAATGCCTGCGAATGGGTACTCGATGGAATGCTTTCCGATGGCTATGCCAAATTTGGAGGTAAACGCCTAAGTACTGCTGATGCGTTAGTCACCACCAAAGAGTTGTATCCCCGAGTAGTCAAAGGTGGTTACTACGACTTAGATCCTCAGGATTGCCGCAGCGCGAGTCGATTACCTTCGAGCGACGATGCATGGCGAGGTGAAGATCCGAATATTCCATTGAGTCCCTGGTGGTTTACCAGTGGGCCGGCATTGGGAGTAGGGATGCGATTGGTTCGTCCTCTTGAAGAAGACCTCTCCTTGAAAGCCAAAGAAGAGTTTTGGAAAGCCGACGTACAGATGATTCTCGATGATGTTAACTTCCGTATCGATGAGGAAGGCCGGGGAGCTCGTGGATTTGTCGATAAACTCCTGCCTAAGGCGGTGAAAGAGTTGCGAGCGAAAGAGTAATCGCACGGATCCCAAAACGAGAATTTCGTTCGGGACTCATTTAGTAGCTGGAGGATGTGATGAAACGGTTGAAGCTTGCAGCAGCGGCGTTAAATCAAACTCCAATCGCCTGGCAGCAGAATGCCGATAATATCTCTAATGCAATTGAGCAGGCTCGAGCACAACAGGTTGATGTGTTGTGTCTGCCGGAATTGTGTATTTCCGGCTACGGATGCGAGGACGCCTTTCTATCAGCAGGTATCCTGCGGACGTCTCTCGAAATACTCCAAAGCCTGATACCAGCGACGCAGGGGATTGCCGTCGCCATTGGATTGCCGATGGCCGTTGAAGGAAAAACCTACAATGCTGTTGCCATGGTGGTTGATGGCAAGCTACTGGGATTTGTCGCCAAGCAAAACCTGGCTGGCGATGGCCTGCACTATGAACCGCGTTGGTTCACTGCCTGGGAACCTGGTCAGCAGACAGTGGTTACCGTGGGAACGGCATCCGTACCGTTTGGGGATGTTATGTTTCATCTTGACGGAGTTCGAATTGGGTTTGAAATTTGCGAAGATGCCTGGGTGGCAGACCGACCGGCAAACCGATTAGCGAAGCGAGACGTTGGAGTGATTCTGAATCCGAGTGCATCTCATTTTGCATTTGGCAAGCATCAAGTACGAAGGGAGTTGTTACGAGCTGGCTCCAGCATGATTACTGGTGCCTATGTCTATGCCAATCTTGTCGGCAATGAAGCGGGTCGCGCTATTTATGATGGCGATACGATGATCGGCCAGGAAGGAAAGGTTATCGCCTCCGGATCTCGCTTTTCTTATCACGACGTTGTGGTGACAACAGCCGTGGTCGATGTTTGCCAGGCAGATTCCGGGGATTGTGTCGAGCATGATTTTTCATTTCAAAATCATGAGACCGTTCATTCGGTTTCGGAATGTTCGGTTGACGCGTGGGAGCTAAGCGAATTCCTGAAGGAAGAAGAGTTCGCTCGCGCATTAGGGTTGGCCCTGTTCGATTACATGCGTAAATCACATTCACAGGGATTCGTCTTGTCGCTTAGTGGAGGTGCTGACTCGGCTACCGTAGCTATTCTCATTCGATTGATGGTTGAGTTTGCCATAGTTGATTTGGGAACCGCTCCGATGGCTGAGCGATTGCAGCATTGTTTCTCAGGTACTCAGCCGGTAACAGCCGAACAGTGGGTTCATGAATTATTGTGGTGTGCTTATCAGGCTACACGTAATAGCGGTGAAATTACCCGGCAGGCCGCCAGAGCTGTGGCTGAAGCGATCGGCGCTCAATTCTTTGAACTCGATGTTGATGAGGTTGTCCAACAGTATAAGACACTCGTGAGTGGAGTGTTGGAGAGGGAATTAACCTGGGAACAGGACGATTTGGCGCTCCAAAATATTCAGGCTCGAGGACGGGCTCCGGGCATTTGGATGCTGGCGAATATCAAGCGAGGATTGTTGTTGGCCACGAGCAACCGCTCCGAAGCGGCAGTGGGATATACGACCATGGATGGGGATACCTGCGGAGGGATTTCGCCAATTGCGGGCATCGACAAAGCATTTCTGCGGCAGTGGTTACGTTGGATGGAATCAAATGGCCCTATCGGCGGGCACGCGATAGACGCGTTGGTGAAAGTGAATGAGCAACAGCCAACAGCCGAATTGCGACCCCCATCAGAATTGCAAACGGATGAGTCGGATCTGATGCCTTATGAAGTCCTGGATTTAATAGAGCGTTTAGCCATCCGTGATAAATTAATGCCCATAGAAATTCTTGAATCATTGCTGCAGCATGAAGCTACGAATAGGCTGAATGCGGATCGACAACAGCTGATCTTCTGGATAAAACGCTTCTTTCAACTTTGGTCGCGTAATCAATGGAAGCGGGAACGGTTCGCTCCGTCTTTTCATGTGGATGATGAGAATCTTGACCCCAAGACCTGGTGCCGTTTTCCAATTCTATCAGGTGGCTTTCAACGCGAATTGGAAGCTCTGTTGTAACTGTCGAATTGACAGGCATCTGCTGGTATAATC
>DEAW01000242.1:27243-29563 GCA_002348315.1 Planctomycetaceae bacterium UBA2972
AATGGATTCGAGAAGATTGAAGATAATTCCTTGCATGAGTACGGCGAGTATCGGGAATTTACTGGAACTGACTGAGCTGAAAATCAGGAAGTCAGAATGTAATATGATGATTGATTGTTAGGAATTGAAAGTGCAGCGTTTAATGAAGGTGAGCTGATTCCCGCATTCGTTGTACAGGACATCGTCCATGAAGGCTTTCATCAGCATGACTCCACGACCACTCGGTTTATCCAGATTTTCCGGAAGTGTCGGGTCGGGCACGTCTGTGAGATCAAAGCCTTCCCCTTCGTCCTGGATCACGACTCGGACAATATCGCCATCGAGGTAGCATTCGACCGTCACTTTTTTGGAATCGTCCAGCTTATTGCCGTGTTTGATGGCATTTGCTAAGCCTTCTTCCAAAGCTAATTGCATGTCTGGCAGGTCCATGTCGCTCATGCCACGGTCTTGCCAAAGCTGCTGGATTTCCTTTTGAACATCTGCGGATATATGCAGATCACTGGAAAACGTCTGATTGTAAATCATTGATTCGGACATAATTGCCTTTACAGATGCGAACGCTCGATGAAAAGCCTTAGTGAGTGTTCTTGAAATCTGTAATTAGCGAAGTGAGACGGTCCTCATTCCCTCGGACTCGCCTTTTGGGAAAAGTGTGCCTTAAAATCCTTTCAAGGCTTTTTCGACAGTATCTTTAATGTCAAAAACCTTGGTGAGTTTTGTCACATCAAAAATCTTCTTCAGGTCTTTCCTTAAACTGCACATGGCAAGTTGCCCTCCGGCGGCATCCATCTTTTTCTTCATGTTGATGAGCTTGCCAAGAGCGGCACTTGACAAGTGCTCTACAGATTCGAAGTCCAAAATGACCTTGCGAAGTCCATGGTCATCCACAAGACGATACATCTGCTCTCCAATAACCTGAATGGTTGCCTCGTCGAGAATGCGATTGTCGATGAATTTTGCGATGGTGATACCATCGATTGTTTGAATATTGAATCGGGTTACATCCGAAGCCATATTACACACCTATCTCAGTGAAAGTAAAAACGAAATTGAGGTAGTAATCCCACCTCTTTAATAATTGCACTTCTGTGCAGGTTTTTCAAGCTATTGTGATGGTCGGGAATACACTTATTAGAAACTTCTTGCAAAGAATTATTCTGCCCGTACTTCGGGATCGATGCATTCTGTCTCCAAAACTAACGGAAGTTTCAGAACGAATGTGGCTCCGTTTCCCAATTCGCTTTCCACGTGTATCTCACCCTATATTAACGTAGTGAGCTCTTTGGAGAGCTTTAATCCCAGCCGCTTCTCGAGCTGTTCTATCTGGTCTGAGTCAGTGTTTTCAGGCATTGGGATTATCAGCGGATGTGTGATGGTTCATTTTTATTTAATCTGCCGTTTCAGTTGAAATAAAGCAATGCTGAGCAGATTAATAATAGCTCATAGGTTCGGTACGGTATTGAGAAATGCTGTAGTGAACCCGAATTCGCTACGGTCGTATTCCCGGTTGAGTGAATTTGCGTAGAACAAAGCGATGGTATAGGTAATGCTGCCGCATTCTGCGGGAAGGAGAGGAATCTTATGGGTATTAGCTTTCTTGTACAATTAAAGCCGCTTGAATTCCCCCCCCCTCAGCAATCAGGCGATTCGACTAAGCGTTCTAAGTACGATTGCGTACAAGGTGCACGGGTTAGACGGTTTTTCCACAGATTAGGTAAACTGTGACGATTGTAGTGGAAATCTGAAACCTGGTCATAACCTTAAAAAACAGTGTTTTTTTAGTGTTAGCTACATCAACACTCGATCAAAAAAACTAATACGTCCATTAAGGGGTGAATGATTCCCTTATATGGCATTTATGATTCATTATGGACGTTAAATCAACATAAAAGTTCGCTCATGTATGTCATTTAAGGTGGTGATTGAGACCCTAAAGTAGTTTAGATGGGGTGATTTACCTGTATTCTGGTATAGAAATGGGTTGTAATGTCAGATAAATATGTCAGAACTATAGCAGTGCAGTCGATTAACAGACGACTGGGTGGTTCAAATCCACACGGAATTAGCATTGTAAACAGAACAAATAAAACAGAACAAGCAAGAGAGATTAGGTGATCGGATGGCAATCGTAGCAGGAATCACAGCCTGGGGAATTGAAATCGCCGTAGCAGGTATTATGTTCTACGGTCTCAAGCGAGAAGAGAATAAAGTCTACGCAGCTCGCGAAAAAGTGAAGAACGAACTGTAGACAAAAGAGCGACGATGTGTCGCTCATGATCCATTTTTCGCAAGTCGTGTATACGAGGTATGCCTGAAGGGT
>DEAW01000113.1 GCA_002348315.1 Planctomycetaceae bacterium UBA2972
CTAGCGAGCCCATCGTGGAAATAGAAGAAGTTAGTATTTCTGCGTTCACCTTAGATGGTGCCATGAAACCATTATTGCTGCAGTCGTTTGAAGAAGCAGCTGCGTATTTAGACACAAAAAATTTAGCCGTTGTGAAAGATAAGGTTGATTTCAGTAAACAGGAAATTCTCGTTTTTGCCTGGCGAGGTTCGGGCCAGGATCGTATCACATACGAGGTGCTTGAGTCTTTTCCCGAGCAGATTCGTTTCAGTTACCAGCCCGGTCGTACGCGAGATCTTAGGCCACATGTGAAGGTGTTCGTTGTTCGCTCGGACGTGAAATGTATTGCAAACGGAAAAATGGTCAGTAACTTAGAGATCAAAGAGGACGGTCAGTGGATTACGGCGCAATTGCCACAGGCTGATTTGATTGAGCGAAAGGCAGTCGAGGTGAGAGTACGTGGCATATTAACCGATGGAATTATTGCCATTGGTGGCGAGACGACTGGCACCATAATCCGCTTTGGCGAAACGACATGGGAGCTTAATCTGCAGAATAAAAAGGCGTTGACTTCAGCCGCAGGAATATTGAGTGGCAAACCCGTTGTTGTCAGTGGTTTGGTTCGTACTCAGAAGGGAATTGAAGTCGCTACGCGAACCATTTTGACTGTTGAGTCGATCTTTTCTGGACTACCTAGACCTACGCCACCGAAAGTTATTGTGCCGGAGAGAATCATGGGTAAACCGTTTGTGAAATAAATGGAGCACCAACACTGGAGTGTCGCCCCCTCTTCGTATCCACGTGCTTCATGCATACACATCCAATTCAGGCATCGTTGCTAGAAATGTTGTAACGGAACTAATGAAGAACACAATTACAGGTTTGGTAATTCTACTATGCTTTCAAATGTGTTCGTTTATTGCGCTGCAGACGGAAGCCGACGATTCCAGCTTGAGAGTCATGTCTTTTAATATTTATCGTGGCGGCACGTTTTTAGGACAGCCTTTATCCCAAACAGCCAGGGTGATTTGCAAAGCAAATGCAGATATTGTCGGCATTCAGGAAACTCGATCACCTGACGGGGTTAATGCAGAGAGGCTAGCTAAGCTACTTGGCTGGAATCACTATGTGAATCCTCGCAACAGAGTTGTTTTAACCCGTTATGAGATCATCGAACGATTCAGGGATGGCGTCAAGGTAAAACTACCTAAAGAACAAATGGCCTATATATTCAATCTGCATCTACCATCCAATCCTTATCAACCATACCAACTTTTGAATATTCGACCAAAGTGGCATTAGCACTGGGACACCCCGTTTATCAAAACCGAAGCCGAAGCAATTGCCTTCGCAAAGCTCGCTCGCGGCGGCGAGGTCTCAACTATCTTAAATCAGATTAGCACGCTAGCCGAACGGGATGTTCCGATATTTGTTGTCGGCGATTTCAATGAACCATCACACCTTGACTGGACACAAAAAGCCATGCAGTCCGGTATTCATCCGCTCAAAGTCGATTATCCTACTTCATTGAGGATGGCCAATGCCGGCTTTTATGATGCCTGGCGTAAAGTTCATCCAGATGAGATAAAATTCCCCGTCTTCACATGGTCGCCGTCGACAAAGGTTGATGATCCTAAGGATCATCATGACCGAATTGATTACGTCTATTTTAAAGGAAGCAAGTTGAAGTTAGTCGACGCAGAGATCGTGGGCAAAAAGAAAAGGTCTGCGGACATTGTTATAAGGCCATACCCGTCTGACCATCGAGCCGTCATCGCGACCTTTAAGATGACGAATTAATCACATTCCAAACCTATAGATCGTCGCAAGCCGAATGTAGGTAACGATAGATAGTCTCATCGGTTTATCGGTCTAATGATATGGCCAAGTCGGGTAACCTCGAGTGTTTGGCATCCGTTCCTTCAGCCTAAGATCTTGTTTAGACAGTTGTTGCGTCTGGCGGGTCAGCTTCGGCTGCTGCGTCAGACCTACTCTCTCTACTTAATAAACCAATCGTTTAATTTCTGGCAAAGAACAATCGTTATGGTCACAAGAAACATAAAATAGATAATCCAACTCCCAAACCTTTTGACCTTTGGGTCATCTCCATCACTTTCCCCTCTCCTAAGTAACGGATGCGAATTAGCGCCCCATTCATTTTCATTTTGTGTGTTTTATATAGAGAGAATGATGGGCGCATGAGATATTCCGTAGGTGTAAAAACAGCATGAAAGGATTGCTGATACTAATAGTGCTAGTGCTATCCGGGTGTGGAGATGGGGAGTCTAAAAAATCCGTGACTAGCGAGGTGTCAATAGGAGAGATCGTACTACATTCTTTGGACGCCCTTCTTTAAGTTAGTTTATGATCTAGAAAACAGGACGCCACAATTTATGTGTCAATGCGTGGGTCTGGTAGATTGGGTTACGGCACCGTTAAAGAGAGGTCAGAGTACTATGAAAAAATTGCAATATCTATGGAGCATCGCTTTGATAGCGATTTCACTGCTCGCCCATCCCCTGGCTGTCGGTAATTGTGACGCTGATGAAACGATACGAGTTCTTTGTTACAACATCCATTATGGGCAGGGAACGGACGGGTTGTATGATGTTGAGCGTTTGGCGAAAGTGATAAAACAGTCACAGCCCGATTTTGTCGCCCTGCAGGAAGTTGATGTTGGAGTCAAACGTTCAGGCCGAGTGCATCAAGCTCGGCAGCTTGCCGAACTCACCGGCATGGCTGTACGTTTTGGACCAACGCAGCACTATCAGGGTGGTTTATATGGTAATGCAGTGTTGACTCGTCACAAGATCCTCGATGTTTTGATTCAACCTTTGCCTTATACCGAGAGTACTCCCGCTAAAACGACTTATCCGCGTGGTGCGATTGCTGTAACCGTTGGTACAGCGAATGACCAACGCTTGCGCTTTATCAGTACTCATTTCCAGCACAATGTGCCCGCAGATCGTATCGCTGAGGCCAAGGCGATCAACCGGCTATTTGTTCATGACAAAGATGGGATCCCGACGATTTTGGCTGGTGATATGAATGCGAGGCCTACAGAAGACCCGATCAGGATCTTATTGTCAAAGTGGGAATGCGCTATAGAAGATATGCCGCAGCCAACGGCCCCATCAACGAATCCCAAGTCGCGGATCGACTATATTTTCTTTCGACCAGCTAATCGTATTCAACTACTAAGTACCAAGGTGATCGACGAATCTGTGGCGTCTGATCATCTTCCTGTGTTTGCTGAACTCAAACTCATGAGTTCCGAATAACCCTAGCAGCCAAACGCAGGTGCTCGAGTACGAACGATCTGTTTTATCAAAGGCAATAGAATTATCATGCTTCATTGGAATCCGAAAGTCTCGTCACGACATCCTGTGATCCTCTTTATCGGTCTGGCATTTTTCCTCAACACTGGAGAAGACCTGAGTGATTCGCCGTTGCAGGCAGCGCAACCGCAGGCATCCTCGTTTGAGCTTATTGAAACGATTGTCAAAAAAGGGATCAAAGACGGGAAGATGCCGGGTGCTGTCGTGGTTATCGCCGACCATGACAAAGTGCTTTATCGTCGTGCCTTTGGAAATCGACAGGTCGAGCCTGTAGCCGAGCCCATGACTTTAGACACGGTGTTTGATCTTGCATCGCTAACTAAGCCTATTGCCACGACGACATCGGTTATGAAACTTATTGACGAAGGTAAGCTTTCCCTACGGGCGAATGTTTCGGAATACCTGCCGGCCTTTGGACAACACGGGAAAGACGTGATTACAGTGGAGGATCTTCTGTTACACGTTGGTGGTTTAATTCCGGATAATTCCCTGAATGACTACCGTAACGGGGTGGAGATGTCTTGGAAGAATATTTGTGAATTGAAGCCTATCACGAAACGAGGAACGAGATTTACGTACACAGATGTCGGATTTATTGTTCTCGGAAAGCTTGTGGAGAAAGTCAGCGGGCAAACGCTGGATGATTTTGCACAGGCAAATGTATTTCAACCTCTTGAGATGAGCGAGACTTCTTTTAATCCACGAGCAGAGCTTCGAAAACGAGCTGCTCCAACAGAACAACGTGACGGGAAATGGTTCAAGGGTGAAGTTCACGATCCACGGGCTCATCTTTTAAACGGAGTAGCAGGACACGCAGGCTTATTTTCAACGGCGGATGACCTGACTCGGTATGGCCAGCAAATGCTGCGTCTTGCGATGGGCAACGAGCGTCTTCCCTTTGGACCGAAAACCTTCTCTGTGATGACGCGTCCCCGCAGTGTAGAGCGTGATTCCAAAGTCATTGGCACTAGAACTTATGGCTGGGACCACCGTTCGCCATTTTCTAGCAATCGTGGTGATCAGTTCTCTGATTCTGCGTTTGGTCATGGGGGGTTTACCGGGACTGTCATGTGGATTGACCCTGAGAAAGACCGGGTATTCATTTTTCTCAGTAATCGTTTGCACCCTGATGGAAATGGCAGTGTGAATCGGATCGCTGGTGAGATTGCATCGATCATTGGCGCTGCTACAAAGCGGTAAAGATATAAACTCGAATGGTTTTTATCCTGGGATAGCCAGTACGCTTCCTGACATCATAGAAATCAATGGATTCATTGCTTACCTTGTGATAATGACGAACTCTCTCTATGAACACAGTTCAGGAGACGTTTGGAAGTATACCTTTGCTAGCGACGATAGTAAGCCTATTTAGGAAGCAGAAAGAGATACTGCGGAAGCTGGAACAGGCCCCTGGGCAGCCTCCGAGAGCTGTCTATCGGTGACTTGAAAATGGTGTTTCAATGTCGCTCGCTCTGAGCTTCAATTTTATAATTCTGCAGAAAAACACACGCTCCTACCGTAGCAGTCTACTGATGTGTTCGCTGTCACAGAACAGCCTCACGCCCCCTGCTTCTCCAAACGTTTGAACCTACTCAGTACGGATGCTAGAGTTAGTGAAACAAAAGGCAACCAACAGTCAAAACCACACAAACTACGCAAGTCGCAACGGTCGCTTTAGTCGAAGTTGACACTACTTCTGGCCGAATGCAAAAACCGAAACTCGAAGCCATGAATCACAAAATCACAAACACATTACATTGCTTGCTCACGCTTTTGTGTCTGGCTTGTGTCGATGCCCGTGAACCCAAGTCCCCTGATGTCCTCATCTATGGCGCTACTCCTGCTGGAATTGCCGCCGCATTGGCTGCCGCCGATGGAGA
This sequence comes from Planctomycetaceae bacterium UBA2972, assembly GCA_002348315.1. Lineage (GTDB taxonomy): Bacteria > Planctomycetota > Planctomycetia > Pirellulales > Pirellulaceae > UBA721. Next base: position 5,198 of record DEAW01000113.1, read on the forward strand.
TCGCAGCGTGTATCTGGTGGAACCTA
>DEAW01000177.1 GCA_002348315.1 Planctomycetaceae bacterium UBA2972
GGGTTAGTATGGAATTTGGGCCACTGGGTACAAGTTGGTTGGATTCGGCTACATTATCCAACAGGCCCAATATCGTCTCGTTGATCAGCACTTTCCCGTTTTTGCAGATAGAGCTTGATCGGAACTTCTCCGAAATCGAGTTGGTCTCGCAGCACCCCCAGCAAATAACGTCTGTAGTCCGGCGCGAATGCCTTGGGGTTATTAACTTTCATGACAATCGTCGGTGGCTGTGTACTCACCTGACTACAGTAATAAACTTTGGGGCGGCGGTTTTTAAAGACTGGTGGAGCGTGTCGACGCATGGCATCCCGTACCAAGCGGTTTAGCTCGCCTGTTCCCACTCGCATTTGAGTTTGTTTGTAGAGCATTTGGGCGTGATTGAGCAGTGCTTTCATATTCTTCCCGGATTGTCCGGTGATAAAAGCTATCGGCACGTGCCGCATCGTTTGAAATGTATCCCGGAGATAATTTGCCCAGCGTTCGGTAGGCATATGCTCGACCATCAAGTCCCATTTATTCACCACAAAGATACAGGGCTTGTAATTGTCTTCGATGTATTTGACGAGTTGTTTGTCGACCTGACTTACACGCTGCGAAGCATCGAAAAACATCAACACGATATCCGCTCGGCGAATACTACGTTGAGCTCGGTGTGTACTGTAAAACTCAATATCCGTCCGAACACTTTTGCGTTTTCTCAACCCCGGTGTATCAATGGCAACAAATGATTTGCCATCCAGCTCGAACCGCACATCCACACTGTCCCGCGTCGTACCGGCAACTTCACTAACGATCATACGTTCCGCTTCAGTCAGCGTATTAATAAAGGTACTCTTACCAACATTTCGACGGCCCACCAAAGCAATTTTCATTTCACCCGGTTCAATATCCTCATCCATCAATTCCTCTTCGGTAAGATGGGGGACTCTTTCAGCGATCATGTCGAGTAAAAGCTCTTTGTTGCGATTTTGCATCGCACTGACACGAATCAATTTACCTCGGCCTAACCGATAGAACTCATCAGCATCTGGATCCATTTCGGCTTCATCGGTCTTGTTGGCAACACAAATGATGGGTTTATCGATATAGCGAAGACGATGAGCGACTTCCTGATCAAGTGGTAGTAAACCCTCTCGGGAATCCACCACAAAGAGAATCACATCAGCAGCATCCATTGCCAAACGGATCTGATCTTCAATTTCCTCACTCAAATCATCTACGTCGTTGATTCCAATTCCACCGGTATCGACGAGCTCGAAAAACCGCTCGTTGTGCCGTAACAATTGGGTCATGCGGTCGCGCGTAACTCCAGCCACATCATCAACAATGGCAAGTCGGCGACCGACGAGCCAATTGAAAATGCTGGATTTACCCACGTTGGGGCGACCAATGATTACCACTTGAGGAAGAGACATAGTGCTATAATGATATCTTCACTCTGCAAAAGCGTCGATAATCCCAGGATTCATTGCTATGGAATTCCATGGACGTAGGATTGAATGGGTAGTATTTTCATACAAATCGTTATAATTCAACATTCTGCAGTCAATCTTTTGATGTAAATCATGCCGGAACCTGTGAACTCAACACCAACGCCATTCGATGCCGCTCGATTCGCCAAAGCGGTTCGTCAACGCCTGCAAAGCCTACAGCGATCTGGTGTCTCTTCGATGACGACGGCAACCGGCCAGGGAGTGGATCTCAGCGAATTACAAAACCACCTTGCAACGATTGCCAGACACGGACTACCCTCCATGGAGCAGGAACTTCCTGCAGCTGAGTCCGCCGTAACACCAGTCGTCGCAGAATCCGTCCAGATTACTGCCGTGGCTGACTCTTCACCGATCGTATCGGCCAGCGATGCCAATCCGACGGCCGTCCCCAACGACCCTGTTATGCCCTCCAAAAAACATAAAGAACTAGATCTCGTCTGCCAGGATGTCGCCGACTGCACCGCCTGTGCTGAATTGGCTGCAACTCGCATCAGCACCGTTTTTGGTGTCGGTAATCCGAATGCACGACTGGTGTTTTACGGAGAAGCCCCCGGAGCAGATGAAGATAAGCAAGGCGAACCATTCGTCGGCCGCGCCGGCAAACTGCTCAACAAGATCATTGAAGCGATGGGACTTAGTCGGGAAGAAATCTACATCCTCAATACGATTAAATGCCGCCCCCCAGGGAACCGAAACCCTACGCCTGCGGAACAGCAAAACTGCTCGGAATTTCTCCAACGGCAGTTGGAAATAATCCAGCCCGAATACATCGTATGTCTGGGAGCGATTGCGAGTCACTCTTTCCTGGACTGTAAAACGCCCATTGGAAAAATGCGTGGTCAGTTCTTTGAAAAAAATGGGAGCAAGGTTTTGTGCACGTTTCACCCAGCCTACCTCCTGCGAGACCCTCGACGAAAACGTGATGTCTGGGATGACATGCAGTTTCTGATGAAGGATATGGGACTCCCCATACCCAGGAAATCAAAGGGAGTTGAGTGAGAAGCGTCCATGGCAATCCAGGGGATCATCTTCGATATGGACGGTACGCTCATCGACTCGAAACTCGACTTCAATCAGATGCGAGCTGATATGAATCTGGCAGCCGATGCTCCGATTCTTGAGACGATAGAAGCTTACACCGGTGAACGCAGAGCAGAATGCGAACGCGTCCTGAGGCAACATGAAGCTCGGGGAGTTGAACAGGCTACCGTGTTTCCCGGAATCCCGGAACTGGTTACCTATGCCGATTCGCTGGGTCTGCGAATGGCAATCGTCACTCGAAATCTAATTGAATTTGCCGAGCCCATGCTGGAAATGCTGCCGGTCGAATTTTCACCTATCATTGGCCGCGAGCAAGGTCCGATTAAACCTGATCCCTGGGCACTGCTTCATATCTGTGAAATCTGGGGAACCAAACCGGCTCAGGCGGTTATGGCGGGAGATTATAAGTTTGATCTCGAGGCCGGCAGGAATGCGGGCTGTCCGACGCTTTGGTTTAGCCAAAAACGCAACCCCGGACATTCTTCCTGGCATGACCTGGCAGATTACACCCTCGAAGACAACTTTGCAGGCGGTAAATTGCTAGATCAAATCCTGGCCGATCACGCCGACTGAGTCTGTATCAATCTAGCTCTTGACGCTCTATTCCTGCTAAAATCCAACTCGACCAACCAAGGTCGCTGGCAGACTCGTTAGGCTCTCACAATCTTTGATGGAATGGATTCCGGATTGATGAAATACTCGCAATCGATACTATGGCTGCTCATTGTCGTGAGTTGCTGCCCTGCGCAGCAACCTCAACAAACGCAACCAACCAGGCAATCACAGCCACAACAGTCTGCCAGAGTTCAGGGACAATCCGGTCAGGGACAACCAAACCAAGCAGAACAGGCAATTCAACCGCCTGCCTTCTTACCGCTCTCTCAAAAACATCAAGAGTACATTCAGAGAGTGTTACTACATTGGCAAAATCACACGGAAAAAATTGACCACTACCGCAGCGATTTTGAACGCTGGCAATTTGATACTGTATACGGTCCTCGCAACACCTTCAAAACATTTAGCACAGGCAAAGTACGATTCGCTGACCCTGACAAGGGACTATTCAAGGTTGAAAAAGTTCTTACTTATCAACCGGCAATGGCCCAGGCCAAAGCTACTTACAAACAGATTCCCGGGACTCACGGAGAATATTGGGTCTGCGATGGTAAGAGCATCTTTGAGTACGACTATCTCAATCAACGACTCATTCAACAAGTACTGCCCGCAGAACTACAAGGCAAGAATATCATTAACGGGCCCCTACCTTTTCTGTTTGGGTGCAACGCTCAGGACATGTTAAATCGCTTTTGGGTGCGAGCGATTACTCCTCAGAACGTTCAGGGAGAAATCTGGCTCGAAGCCTATCCAAAGACCGCCTACGACGCCAGTAATTACCAGAAAGTCCACATCATCATCGACAATCAGGATTTCCTTCCGAAGGGGATGGTCATCTTTGACCGCAGTTACCAAAAGGGGAAGAATCATTCCCGTACGGTCTTCAACTTCAAACAACGTGAAATCAATTTCGCAACAACCTTTGAAAAACTGAATCCGTTCTATCGCAACTTTTACGAACCTGAGTTACCATCCGGGTGGAAAAAAGTCGTTAACGCAGCCCCGACGGCACAACCGATGCGTCAAGCCGCTACGCCGACACAGCAACCTCGATAGCATTGCGTGGAAACTAGGTAACCTGGCATGCTTCGAGTGATATAATAACGGCCATGTTACGAAGGGATATCCAGTTTGGATACGACGTTGTTTCCTCACGTAAAGGCTGAGTTATAGTGTTTAAACTTCACGTCCGGCAACTCAACGATTCTATTCTGCGGGCATTTCTCGCAGTCTTCTGGCTGGTATGGATGGCCAGCTTTGTTCGACCAGGTGTTGGACAAGAACCAACGAAAGAGCCTGAGCAAACCTCCGTGCTCGTCGAAATCCAGTTGCCAATACAAAACAATAACATTGGCAGTATTACTCGAGCACTGAATGCTGCTGTTGCCAATGCGGAAAATGCCTCGACTGATAACCAGCGACCGTTTCTTATTGTTCGTTTTCTACCGGCTGAACAGGCCTCGGAAATCTCCAGTGATTTTGGAGCCTGCAATACGCTCGAAAGCTTTCTTTCCTCGACTGAATTGACACAACGCTGTCGAACGGTAGCTGTTCTCGATGGACACTATGCTGATCACGCCCTGCTGGCAGCATTGGCATGTTCCAAACTAATCGTCAGTCCCGAAACCATACTGGCCGGCTCGGAAAAGGATACAACACGCCTCTCTGCCGAAATCCGTGATGATTATCGTCGTGTCACTGATTCAAAAAAACATCTTCCTTACGCCGTGATTCAGGCGATGCTTGATCCGGCAGTGCCGTTACACGAAGTCCAAACCTCAGATAGCACCTACTTTGCGACCGGAGCGGAACGACAAACACTCATCGATCAAGGACAATTAACATCTTCCACGGGAATCTCTATGGCGGGCGATGCTTTTCAAATTGACCGCACTGTGCTGACTCGATTGAGTGCCATTTCGATGATGCCAACGAATGACACGACACTCGCAGCAGAACTAAGCATCCCGCCGACCAGATTCCTCAAGTCTTCCGCTCCCGTTGGTGAAATCCACGCCGTGGTAATCGACATGTCACAATTGATCGGCATTTCCAGAGTTCGGGACAAACAGGTTTTGATCAACCAACTGGCAGAAGACCACAATCTGCTCGTCTTTCAATTTGACAATGATGGAGCCCATACCGAAGCACTCATCGATCTGGCCAATACCATTGCGGATCTGCGTCATGACGGAGTGAAGACAGTGGCTTTTGTAGAACGGCATGCTCGTGGAGCCGCTGGATTACTGGCCCTGGCATGTGATGAAGTTTACATGAGTGCCGAAGGAATCATTGGCGGATATGGCAGTAGCGACGCTCCGGGAGACCTGACGTTTGAAATGCAGCAAACACTCGAAGCATTGGGACACAGCAGTCTGAGGGAATGGTCACTATTTTATGGTTGCCTCGACCCAACGGTCGAGTTGCATGTTTACACTCAGGCTGAATCCGGAGAAGTACGAGCATTTTGCCAACAGCAATTTGACGCATTGGAAGACCAGCAAAAATGGTCACGCGGCGCTCTGCTCAATACCGAACGTCATTTTGACCACTCCACGCTGAGACAAGTCGGTCATTTACAGGGAATTGCTGAGGACCTACCTGCTCTACTGGCCAACTTTGATTTACAACCCTCAGACGTCGAAGTCAAAACGACTACGGGGTTAAGTGGTTTTCTGAATGAAATTGCTCATAGTAACTGGTTCCTCTGGGCCACCTTAACCATGGCAATCTATGGGCTGATGGCAGAGTTAGCTTCGCCGGGACTTGGCATCCCCGGACTCCTTTCGCTGTTAGGCTTCGGATTACATATCTGGGCTCGACATTTAAACGGAACGGTTGCTGCGTTGGAAATTATTCTGATTGTGATTGGTGTGATTGGTATTGGCGTGGAACTGTTTGTCACTCCCGGATTTGGCTTCTTTGGGATTGGAGGTGCTTGTTCATTATTGCTGGGCCTCATTCTGTCTGCGCAGTCCTTTTCATTCCCCAGTAATCCGTTTCAGGTCTCGCAATTGGCGAATTCAATTACAGGCGTCATCGGAACGAGTCTGGCCGCATTGGTACTTTATCAAATGACTATTCGCACGTTCGGCGACACCTGGTTGGGTTGTATGATCGCGCCTGCAAACAGCGATGCCACGACCGCGCAGCAAACCCGTTGGAATGAAGCCCTGGTTCACTGGGAACATCTGGTTGGACAATCCGGACAAACCACCACACGTTTATCTCCCGCTGGCAAAGCCCACATCGACTCCAGAGTCTATGACGTAGTTAGTGACGGAGAAATGATTGAAACGGGAATAGAGATCAATGTGATTGAAGTCACTGGTAATCGCATTGTGGTTACTAAATCCTAATTGAAAGGCTAAGTAATTCCGTTATGGATCCAAACACTCTTTGGGCAATCGTTCTGATCACCATCGGAGCAGCACTGATTATTCTGGAACTATTTATTCCTTCAGGTGGACTGATTGGAATCGCGGCGGTCGGCTGTTTTATTGGTGCGGTCTACCTCGGTTATCAAGCCGGACAATCCACAGGCATGTTTATTCTGTGTGCTTCGGTGATTGTTGTGGGAGTCATGATCTATTTAGCTTTGAAGATCTGGCCGCATACTGCCATGGGGAAAAATGCTCTACCTCCTCCCGAAGATCCTGCCGGTTCTGTCACTCGTTCGCTGGAACATCTTGTAGGATTACGCGGGATAAGCACATCCGATCTGATGCCCAATGGACGGATCGAAATAGATGGCAAAAGTCACGACGCCGTAAGCCGGGGAATGATCATCGAAGCCGGAACCGAAATTGAAGTATTAAGTATCGAAAGTAATCGTATCCTTGTCGGCCAGGTGAAGGCCGCTCAGGCTGGCTCAAATTCTGAGCCCGGGAATCCGCAGCCTGACATCGAATACTCCTCGTTTGAAGACGATCTTGAGCAATCGCTGGGAGATTAGTCGCCGAAGAATTACTTCTATTCCCGTGAATCCTCATACAATCTTTGGTACAACTACAAAACAGAAAGCACAATCCAACAGAAGGTACCATCCAACCGAAGGTACCTTCCAAATAGAACGGGCAATTACCCATGCCTGCTTATTTAACTAGGTAAAATCGTAACATGACCTCACTTACCCTTTTTGCTGATGCCAATATCGGTCCGGAAGTCATCCTGCCTATCGTGGCATTAATATTCCTGCTGGTCATTCTGTATATCTTCCTGTCCTATTTCAAACTGTACATCCAGTGCAAGCTAACGCGAGCAGGCATTGGATTTGTCGATTTGATCAGTATGACTTTCAAGAAGATCCCGGTCAGTATGATCGTGCAAAGTAAAATTATGGCTGTCAAAGCGGACTTAACCGAACAAGAAGGAGTGACACTGAGTGCTCTGAATTCGCATCACCTTGCCGGTGGAAACGTAGCGTTGGTTATCCGAGCATTAATCGCGGCCCGAAAAGCCAAGATTATTAGCCTGACATTCCAGGAAGCAATGGCCATAGACCGCGCAGGGCGAAATGTCCTGGAAGCCGTACAAACAAGTGTGTACCCCAAAGTGATTGATTGTCCTTCACTCGATTCAGGCAAAAAGAAACTCGATGCCGTAGCCAAGGATGGGATCGAACTTTATGTACGTGCCCGAGTGACCGTTCGCGCCAATCTCCAACAGCTTGTTGGAGGGGCTACCGAAGAAACGATTACTGCTCGAGTCGGTGAAGGCATTATTAGTGCGATTGGCTCGGCGTCTTCTCACAAAGAGGTTTTGGAAAATCCTGATGTGATCTCCAAGAAAGTCCTTTCCGATCGACTCGACTCGCAAACCGCATTTGAAATCGTCTCGATCGACATCGCAGATATTGATGTTGGAGGGAATATCGGAGCGAAACTACAGGCGGACCAGGCCGAAGCCGATACCAAAGTCGCACGCGCAAAGGCGGAAGGTCGCCGTGCCATGGCCGTCGCGATGGAACAGGAAAAAGAAGCCTCGATCCAGGAGAGTCAGGCACAACTCATTGCTGCTAAAGCCGAAGTCCCTCAGGCAATTTCAGATGCCTTTAATAATGGTAATCTTGGCATCATGGATTACTATCGCATCACAAACATCCAGGCGGATACCGAAATGAGGAATTCTTTTGCCAAAGAACCAACGCCGGAAGGGGCAACGGTAGACGCATAATCCATGGCTGGCATCATTAAGACGATTATCGAAGGTATCCTGGAAGGTTTGGAGCAGATATCCAACGACCCACAGGGTCCTCCCAAACAACGACAGGTACCACGACGCGCTCCCGTAAAACGAGCACCGGTGGGGAAGGTTAACTCCTCACCACTGACACCGTTTCAAACAGAAATTGACTCTTCTCTGGAGCAACCGGAACGTGGAGATCAAGTCGATCAAGCGATGCAGCAAAGCGGTAAGCCTTTTGATCTAAAGCAATTTGCCACGGATAAAAAGCAGGCAATAGCCGATACTTCCGCCCGATCAGGAGTCTCCGGTCCGGCTATCACTGCGCGAGAGCTACTGAAGTCCCCGCGTGGAGCACGCGAAGCGATGATTGCCAGTGAAATCTTAAATCGTCCGGAACATCGCTGGTAACGTTACACCCGGTAGCTAACTCAGCTAATTCGAGACAGCCTGCTCTCCGGGGTACGTGAAATGTGGATAGGAAAGCACTAAAATAGTCCGTAATGCCCTATGGGCAATGCTAAGCTGACAACCGAATGCAACCAGAACATCTGATTGCCAACAAGAAATCATACAAGGAACATACTTCATGAGTGTTATTGCGATCGAACCGGGAACAACCAGAATTGGCTGGATTGGCACAGGGGTGATGGGAGCCAGCATGTGTGGTCACCTCATCGATCAGGGCTTTCAGGCAACGATATACACCCGCTCTAAAGATAAAGCTCAGGGCTTACTAGATAAGGGAGCGACCTGGGCCGAAAGCCCTAAGGCAGTTGCGGAAAACAGCGATGTGATTTTTGCCATCGTCGGATTTCCTTCTGATGTCAGAGCAGTGTTCTTGGGGAAGGATGGAGCGTTAGCTGGTAGCAAAGAAGGAAATATCCTTGTCGACATGACCACCAGTGAACCTTCGCTGGCAGTCGAAATATACAATACCGCCAAGGAAAAGGGAGTTCACAGTGTGGATGCCCCGGTTTCCGGTGGTGATGTGGGAGCTAAAAACGGAACACTTTCGATCATGATCGGCGGCGACAAGGACGTCGTGGATGCCTTGCAGCCCATGTGGGATGCTATGGGACAAACGATCGTTCATCAGGGAGACGCTGGTGCCGGACAGCATACTAAAATGGTCAATCAGACTTTGATTGCGACCAATATGATTGGAGTTTGTGAAGCATTGCTCTATGGCTACAAGGCTGGCCTGGACCTGCCTACCGTCATGCAATCGGTTGCCTCCGGAGCAGCTGGAAGCTGGTCGCTTTCCAACCTGGGCCCTCGTATTATTGATAAAAACTTCGACCCTGGTTTTTTTGTCGAGCACTTTATCAAGGACATGGGCATTGCCATTGATGAAGCGAACAAAATGGGTCTTTGCCTTCCGGGCTTAGCTCTTTCCAGACAACTCTATGAAGGTTTGCGTTCGCAAGGACACGGACGAGATGGAACTCACGCCTTACAGCTCGCATTGAACCGACTCTCGGGCGTTGATTGGAGCTAACGCAATAAGACCATCGAAACGGCTTGTCTCTCAACAGGGGCGAGCCGTTTTTTTATGCCGGTCGGTTTTTCTATTTAGCCAATCGCACACCATTTGTGTTCAATTTACGGCGATAAACTTTATCGGTCGAAGTGGCATAAAGGTAATTCAACTCGGGACCACCTAACGTGATATTGGATAGGAATGCCCGTTGTGGCTTGGCTAAGACGCCACTTAAACGTCCCTGCGTATCAAAGATCTGTACTCCCTGTTCAGTACAGACATAAACGCGACCAACCTTATCGACGGTCATCCCATCGGCTCCACTCTCCGTCTTGCCCACAGACAGCTGCATCGTACTATAGGGTTGTTGATGCTTCAGCTGACCATCAGCTGTGATACAGAAATTCCAGAGATACCGCCCCCGCATATCAGCAACAACTAACTGCTTTTGATTGGGCCATGCAATCAAACCATTAGGAAAGGTAATTCCCGCCGCGACCTCCAGCAGCTTGCCCTCAGACGAGACGCTCCAAATCTTGCCCTCTACATGATCGGTAAAAAAGATTGTTCCGTTACCTAACACAACTAAATCGTTACAATTCACGCCTTCAACAATCGGCGTGGGAACTCCCTGGGAATCAAAGCGAACAATTGCCTTTCCACCAATACTAGTTCCATACAGAAAGCCATCTGCTCCAAACATAAGCCCAGCCGTCTTATTGGCCTGATCTGTAAACAAACTCACTTTGCCTGCCAGATCAATTTTGTAGATTTTGGACGATGGAACATCTGTAAAATAGACTTCGCCGTCGGCATTCACGGCCGGCCCTTCCGTAAATTGGTAACCTTCAGCGACCAATTCCCAGGATTCACCCTCGATCATGATTTGTGAAATGGGTAAATCCTGCGCAACAATCGGCGTGAATGTTGAACTTAGCAGCAGTAATACAAAACAGAGCTTCTTCATTGATCGATTCCTGTGATGGGTAAATCCGATGGTGAGTTGAGACAACAATCGTTACTTTGAAGCCGCTGGATTGTCCGGATGGTCTCTCCACAACCACTCCATTATTTCAGGCAGTATCGTTCCACCGTGGCGCCCGCTGTGGCCTTCTGTCCCCATGACAAACTGATAGTCATAGCCAACATATCTCAACGCCGCGGCCATTTGTTCATTGGCCAGCGGCCAGTTGCCGAACAAGTTATCAAGATCGGCGTCACCTTCCTGGAGAAAGACACGAATTGGTTTTTTCTCTGTCTTACGAATCACAGCAGGGTAGACATGGCCTCCGCGAATATTTGTAAAGCTACCGATATAGGAAACGACCTTGGAGAAATAGTCCGGCCGCTCCCAGGCAGCGGTAAACGCACAGATTCCTCCACTGCTTAAACCACAGATCGCTCTGCCTTCCGGGGAATCTGTCAGCGTATATTGTTTTCCAACTGCTGGTAATAATTCGTCGATAAGAAACCTGGCATATTGGTCACCCAGACTATCGTATTCAAAACTTCGATTGCGACGTGGTGCACCACCTTGCTGCTCTGGTGGAATAATTCCCGGATTCACAAACACTCCAATCGTCACGGGCATTTTTCCCTGATGAATCAGATTATCAAAAACAAGCGGAACCCGGGAATGCCCGTTGTCACGTACATAACCACCTCCATCATTGAAGATCATCACACAGGCAGCTTTGGCTGCATCGTATTGAGCAGGAACGTAGATCCAGTAGTCTCGCTGAGTACCAGGAAAGACCTTGCTGTTTTCCCAACGATGCTGAGTCACTTTGCCCTGCGGGACGCCTTCCTGTCGCTGGGAATTGGGGCCATATTGATACTTACTTTGCCCATAAGCCAGACTCGTTACACTGACCAACAACATGGCCAGCAGCCACGGATTTCGATTCAAGAGCCTCATTCGTTATTCCATGTTTAGAGCATTGAAGTTTTTCAAGTACTCATAATAACAATAATTGAAAGCAGAGATGGGATACTTAGATTGAAGATTAGCGCATAGACAAACGACGCCTGTCATCCAGACGTCGTTATCATCTCTAGTTCATCTCACCCAGAAGACTACTTCTTGCGGTGACGGATCTTCGCACGCATACGTCGTTTCTTACGACCTATTTTGCGACGACCTTTTCCTGTACGTTTTGTTCCCACGGGGGATTCTCCAAAATTAGCTCAATGGTATGAACAGTCTGAGGTCAGCAGACCTGCCAACCGAAATTTAATCGTATACTCAACCTCAGCTTCACGCAACCGCCGATCCCCTTGTTTTCCCGCCTGCAAAGCCCTAACACGTTTACTTAGAACCGGTTACGGTGATGCCGCTAGTGAAGCTCTTTTGGGCCACAAAAAACAGAAGAACCATGGGCAGAGTAAACAGAACACTTGCAGCCATCAATAAATGAGTTTGATCTGCATAAGAGCTGACAAACTGTTCTAGACCATACGCTAATGGAAATTTGTTCTGGTCACTCAAATACAACAGAGGACTACTAAAGTCGTTCCAACTCACCACCAACTGGAACATGGCAACCGTCACCAAAGCAGGTTTGCTCAGAGGTAATATCATGCGCCAATAGATACCAAACTCACTTAACCCATCCAATCTGGCAGCTTCACTAATCTCTTCCGGAATCGACAGGAAGAACTGCCTTAAAAGAAAGATGTAAAACGCATCTCCCAGAAAGGTCGGCAGGACAATGGCCGCCAAATGGTTATAAAGTCCTAATTCGCTGAACAATACAAAGCGAGGGATCATCGTGACATGCCATGGTAATAGCATCGTACCGATCATCACTGCAAACATCAGATTACGGCCGCGCCACTGCATCCGGGCAAAGCCATAGGCAACCAAAGAGCAGGAAATGACCGTACCAACTACGCTACCGACACAGATCACAATCGAATTCGCCAGATATTTTACGTAGGGAATGGTCTCGAGTGATTCCTGATAGTTACTTAATTGAATACGAATGGGAAGCAAACTATAGGGGTCACTGGTGAGTTGTTCAGCCGGCTTCACTGACGCTAACAACATCAACACTAGTGGTAACATCATTAGTACACTAACCGTAATCAACAAAGCAACTCGCCAGCTCATGAAACGTCGTTTAGTCATGCCGCTTACTCTCCTCGTCAAAGGATGGGCGACTGGTGATACGGTCCAGATGGTCCTGCATCGCTTTATCAATCGATACCAATTCAGCATTCAAGTCCATTGGCTCGTCCGAGTACATTGCTCGTTGCACAAGATTGTTAACCTCCCGATAGTAACGAGCCGCGGCGGGAATAATTGGTGTCGGCACTTGTTCGGTTTGAGAAAACTCAACAAACCTTGCAAACAATGGATGGTCCTGGAGATACTGCTGGAATTCCGGCGATTCTGACACTTGCTGAGAAACCGGAATCCAGCCTCCGGCCATACAGGTTGTTGCGGCTTGCGATTGATGGCCATCCATTCCCGTCCAGAATTTAATAAACTCCCACGCACCCGAAGCATTCTCTGCATGCCGCGGAACCAGGAACACGTTGCCGTTAACCCAGCCGGCTTTCCCATTCTGTTGCGGATCATGCGGTAACGGCCAGACACCATAACGTGTGGGCTGCTGCCCACGCTCCCGGCTCTGCTGTTGAGCCGCCTCGATATCACGTACTCGCCACTGACCATCGAGAATAATCGCATAACGCTCAGCTAATAGCGGAAACATCTTATTGGGTAACGATTGGTCGTTCTGCCGGTAGGTAGCAACATTATTGGCTCCCAATTCACGGCGGTACGAAACCATCCATTCCAGAGCATTCAGGATCCGCGGATCATCTGTGGTAATCTCCGAAGTAGCTTCATCGTAAAAATCACCACCAAAAGCTGGGCCCCATGCCCACAAACGCCGAGGGTCGGGTAGATAGCCGATCTGAGTTAATTCACCGTCTGTATATTTCGTGCAGGCCCGGGCAATCTGATCCAACTGATGATAGGACTCTAGGGATTTCGGAGCGGGGCTCTGTAATGCTGATTCAACAAGATCCTGATTGAAATAGAGTGCTCTAATATCCAGTCCATTGCAAACGGCATAGAGTTTCCCATCATATTCGCCAAGGCTTCTAGCTGACGGCAGTAGCCATTCCCGCAGACGCTCAACTTCCTCAGACGGAGCAATCTCTTCCATGCTATAGAGCGCTCCACGAAATGCCCAATCAGCTACGATCGGGTCGTCCTGATTAATCAAATCCGGTGGATCGCCTCCGGTAATTGCCAGAAACAGTTTCATATCAAAGTTATTGCCGGGCATCGAAACCGCTCGAACAAAGTAATTACTCTGGCTTTCGTTAAATCTCCGCACAACATCATCGACGATGGCTCCATCCGGCCCCGACCAAAAGTGCCAGAACACCACTTCTTCTCTATCCTCCGGAGTTTCACTGGTCAGCGAAATAGTGGTCCCCCAAACGGCAATCGCGAGGGCGAATAAAAGAAACAGGATCGTAGGAATTCGCCGTGGCATTACATCCGCACTCCCCGATAGTGAACCCAATTACGACTCGTTCTAAACAACCCCCAGGTGGCTAATGCAAGAATAACAAATAGTACCCAGGCGATAGCCGAGGCATACCCCATTTCCAAATCACGAAACGCGGAAAGGAATAACTGCAAGGAAATTAACAGGCTGGATTCAGCGGGCTGACCTGTTCCTTCACTAACGATATATATCTGCGTGAAGGCCTGGACCGATTGAATGATCCCCAGAATGATATTGAAGAAGATGATGGGCGAGAGCATTGGAAGCGTGATGTGTCTAAATTTCTGCCAGATTCCTGCTCCCTCTAAGTCCGCTGCCTGATACAAGGACTGGTCGACATCACCAATGGCTGCGAGATAAATCAACATAAAATTCCCGACTCCCCACAATGACATCAATGTCAAGCCATCCTTCGATCCAAACTGAAAGGGGCTTTCCAATGAGAAGGCCTCCTGCATGCCTTGAAACCATAGCGGGGGCACGTCGTAAAACATTGCCAGCACGCCATTAACCATCCCGTCGCGAGGATCGAGTAGCCATAACCAGAGAATGGACGAAGCGACCATAGGGACCATCGAAGGAAGATAAAAGAGAGTCCGAAACACCGCCTGCCCACGCACTTTCCAATTCAGCATCACGGCTAAGAGAATAGCCAGGATGGTAGAAAGCGGCACGGAAACAGCTGCGTAGTAAAAGGTATTCCAGAGTGCTTTGCCAAATCCTTCGCCGCGTAGAATTTCATCGGCAACACGCTGGTAGTTATCGGTGCCCACGTACCTGGGCGCTGTCAGCAGATCGTATTCGGTAAATGACCAAATCAACGAAGCAACAAAAGGATAGGCGAACAACCCAAGGAGTCCGAGCAACCAGGGACTGATAAACAGCCAAGGAGCAAACCGATGTAGTTTCCCGGAACGGACTGACATACTGCCTGACTTATTCCTCGACTGCTTCGCGTTTTACCAGATCAAACGTGCGACCTGACTCAATCGTAAGGTAGTCTTTTTCGTTTTCGACCACGGATTGCCGACGGTCATAAAAATGGACGGCACCGTCACCTTTTACCGCTCCTAAACCACGTTTCACTACCAATGCAGTACCTTCATCAATGCCAATGCCCAGTAATTGCGGATACTTGTCGACTAAGGACGACATATCTTTGAATCGATTACGTTGTTTAAAGTGTTGATCGATCGCTGAACCGGGTAAAAATCCGAATCCTTTTTCATACCCCGGTGCCATAATATCCCGATTGCCAAGTGGGTTGGCTCGCGCCAAATAGTCTCCCTGAATGGATGCTCCAGCAGAACTGCCACCGATAATACCTCCTCGAGCTAACACCGCGTGGATCAACGGGTAGGCTTGCGTGTGTTCGTAGGCATCTACAAATCGCCACTGTCTGCCCCCGCCGAACCAAATTCCATCAGCTGTCCGTAATGCTTCCAGAACTGCTTTGGATTCAACATCCTGACGAGTACGCTGAGTCAGCACCGTCACATTTTTTGCTCCGCCTGCTTCGAACATGCGTTTACCATAGTCTGTGGGGAGAGGGTCCGGCATCGACGTTGGCAGAATGACGATATGAGCATCCTCACC
>DEAW01000030.1:0-266 GCA_002348315.1 Planctomycetaceae bacterium UBA2972
AGAGAAAAGATTATTAATGGTGAAAGCTTTTCTACTGCAATCGACAATATCATCATTCCCCCCACCGTTTCTCAGGTGATTGCGATTGGGGAGCAAACAGGTAATCTGGGAGAAGTTTTAGATGAGATCGGCAGTTATTACGATTCACGCTTACAAGCCAGAATTCGATGGCTTAGTGCTATCACTGAACCAGTAATGATTATTATCGTTGGAGGTATTGTCGGTTTCGTATACTTCAGCTTTTTTATGGCCGCTTTAGGTATGAG
>DEAW01000030.1:647-1715 GCA_002348315.1 Planctomycetaceae bacterium UBA2972
TAAAGTGGATCCCCTAGATTGCCTAAAGGAGCTAAATAATGAAAGTAGCTATTAATTTTTTAGTTATTGTGGCTTTGATGATGACCAGTTTGGCTGTCATAGCTCAGGATACTGCTGAACCGGCAGTTCCGGTTGTTAATGAAGACTCAGGGGATGAAGCGGAGATCCTGACAAAAGATGCAGATCAATTGTTGTTGGAATTGTTACAGCAGCTTCAAAAACAGGATTTGCGAGATCCGTTTTCTCCTGATGCTGCAATTAATAACGAACAAAGAAAAGCCAATAATGAATTTGTTGAAATTGGCCCGGGAGTAAGTATCCCCGAGGTTTCATTAGTTGGAGTGGTTAGTATTCAACCTCCCAAGGATGATCTCGAGGGCGAAGAGGCTTTGGAAGATGAAGAGGCTTCGGAAGATGAAGAGGCTTCGGAAGATGAAGAGCCAAGTAAGTATAAAGTTGCTAGTATTCGAGTAGAAGGTAGAGTTTATTTTGTTCGCGAAGCAGATCGAGTTACTTTGACTAGGTCTAGTGGTAATTTGGTGATTCAAATATCAAAAATTGAAAACGGTTTTGTTGAAGTTAAATTGGGTACTTTAGCTGAATCTGTGATTGTTCGCTAATCACTAATTGATACAGAAAAATAGACTAATAACGCGATGTTAAAACATCGCGTTTTTTTTTGCCTGAAAGGGAAAAACGGAGAACAATTGCTGTTTACAACGGTTTTGAAAATTTGGTACTTAACAATCCTTACTTAAGAACACATTTATCAAATCATATTAACTCTAATATTCGTTAGATCGCTTCAAAGTCATTTTCAAAAAGTGCAAGGCATGCTCCGTCTTCTTTTCATATTGATATTGTTGATTTCCGTTTCGACTGGTTGTATTTCTACAACCGAACCACCAGCGGCTTTTACGGCCCAGGTGGAAAATGAAATAACAGATCAATCAGTTCTGCAACAGGTCAAAGATAAAGTTACTCAGTCCCGCGTTGATTTTCAGCAGGATCAGCTATCCACATCGTCTCAGCAACATAATGGTAATCAGTATTCGCAACAGCTATACA
>DEAW01000030.1:2125-3147 GCA_002348315.1 Planctomycetaceae bacterium UBA2972
TTTTGAAGTGCCTGCCATAAGTGAAGACTTAGTAAAGAAAAATAGCTATTCCAGCCTTTCTAATATCCGCGTCGTTGGGACTATTGCAGTTTCTGGCGGAGATAAAGCTTTAATTCAACGCGATGGAGAAGATTCATTTTTAGCTTCCATCGGCGAAGAGTTAATGCACGACGGACAGCTATATTCCATTAGGAAGATTACAAACTCCGGCGAAGTAATCGTCAGTTCGGAAAACGAACAGTATTTTAGTATCCGCTAATTAATACGCTCTAACTTAAAACCTAAAAACCAATTCAAAGAATAATTTGAAAAATGGCTAAATATATAAAAAAATTATTTGTTCTCATCCTTTTTATTAGTGTTGGACAACCTTTACTCGCTCAACCTGCTCCACCAGAACCACCGCAGCCTGCGGCGATGGCTAATGTCGAATATGAGATTGGTAAGAAACAGATTATCACTCGCCTTGAGTTGAATAACAGTTCTGTTCTTGATGCCACTCGATTAATATCTGAAATCAGTGGTCTCAATGTGGTTGCGACGCAAGAGGCTGGCATCGTTGAATTATCATTATTCCTACGGCATATCAAGACAATCGATGCGATTGAAACCTTATGTAAGGTAGGAGGCCTTTGGTATCGTGAAGAAGAAGAAGTTGGCCTAGTCCGAATTATGACTACTGAAGAGTACGGTAAAGATTTGGTGATTTATCGTGAGGAAGATACTCAAGTTTTTACTCTACTGCATCCAAATGTTTTTAGCATCGCTCAGCATATACAAGACTTATATGGCGAGCGCGTATTACTTTCCTTGCCTCGTTTTTACGACGATCAGTTCCTTGCTACAGCAGGTCAGATGTCACAACAGTTGATGATGACTATGCAAATGGCGGGTGGCATGGGCGGCGGTGGTATGGGCGGTGGCATGGGCATGGGTGGCATGGGCATGGGTGGCATGGGCCGCATGGGTGGTGGCATGGTCTCGGGCATGGGCATGGGGGGCATGGGCATGATGGGCATGGG
>DEAW01000030.1:3531-12277 GCA_002348315.1 Planctomycetaceae bacterium UBA2972
GGCGGTCCTCAGCAAAATTCGATTGACTATGAAGCTGTTGACCGTAGAGGCGAGTTGTTATCCGATGATAATTTGACAGTTGACCAAATTAGGGCTTTAGCTAATCAACCATCAATTCAGCCAGGTTCAACATCAGCTGAAAGCATTCAAGAAGTCACCTCTCAGGAACCACCGATTCACGTTGCTATTAATCAGACTCATGGAATGATTATTGTTCGAACGAGTGATAAGGAGGCAATGAAATCTATTGCCAGTCTAATTAAAGAACTCGACCGACCCACGCCTCAGGTTCTGCTGGAAGTTCGAATTTTGGAAGTAACGTTGGGTGACCAATTCAAGTCCGCATTTGACATTGAATTTAGTGAGCGGAAGACAACACCAGCAGTCGGTGATCCCGCATTCGTGCCAGCTAATCTGGTCAATACAGCCACAGAGCAATTTTTTGGTTCGGGTGCATCGGCTCTGGATAATGGCGGTACCGTACTGGGGACCGGGAACTTTGATATTGAGGCCGATGGCTCCACCTTTGTATATCAATTTCTCGATCAGAATTTTCGGGCTCGTGTTCAACTGCTGGAAGAAGAAAATCGTGTCAATGTAGTGGCAACACCGATTTTATTAGCATCTAATAATCGGCCGGCATCTCTAAGGATTGGTGAAGAACGTCGGTTTGTCGATAATGCTACGACTATCACGAATGCTAATCAGGGTGGACAGACCACTGCTACCAACACTGAGGCGTCAAATCAGCAGATCGGTACGTCACTCATGATGCTGCCAAAAATTAATGCCGATAGAACGGTGACCTTAACAATTTTCCAGGAACGGACCGGTGACGATACCGGTAAGCAGGATATTATTCCAATTTCCGCAACTCAGACCGTCACTCGTCCAGTTGTTAGTAATGCAACGACGGTTAATACTATTGTCGCCAAGGATGGTCTCACGGTAGCTATTGCAGGGATGGTGGAAGAAAAGGTTATAAGGCGGCAACTTAAAGTTCCTTTGTTGGGGGATATTCCCACTATTGGCGCATTGTTTAGAAAAGACTTTGAGCAAGAGCAGAAGACAGAGTTAATTATCCTTATCACGCCTCATGTTATATCTACCCCCAAGCAGTCCGAAAAAGCATCGCGCAAATCTCTCGATTCGAAATCGCATCATCCCTATATTCGAAATGGTTATAAGAGCCCGGCGACTCGACCGCAAATGAATAATTTGCCTGAGGCTTACGGGACTCAAAGCACAGGTAGACTGTTCCAGCAGCCTGATAATGATTAAGCGTGTCGATTCAAATTCACAGAACCCTTCGAGTATTTCGAAGGGTTTTTTTATGCAATTTGAATTTTTATAAAAAATATAAGATCGTTCAAATCAAGTGGTATGGATCGGAAATCGACGAGATTGAATCTCATTAAAACCACTTGGAATACATAGCCCCTTTACCCTTTGATATTTGCAGTTTTTACATCGGTGAGACCAATTCTCATTAATGAAAGTACTCCCTCCCGAACGGATTTCAGCGGTCAAAACTTCCTTTGACATAGCTTTTTGAATTCCGAATAATTCGATCAGTCAGAATGATTTGGAGGAGTCGAAGCATGTTAGACCTGCTTACAAAACCGATCATAGGAACGCCTCGGATTCCAGCTGCCAGGTTTGGAATGTCACTTGCAGTCTTGACACTCGTTCCGGGACTTGCTGAATTCTTAATCGGCATGATGGTTCTCGGATGGATACTTTATCTGATCACCTCCGCAGTCAATACTGCCCTGCACCATTCAGGTAGCCCCGACATTATTTCTGTGGATAGGGTTTGGAACGCTCGACAAGTTCCCCGCCTAGCCACTCCAGATGATGAAGCTGAAGTGCTGAGCCGCGCCACTGCGTAAGCTCTTTCCGCATCGGTAATGCCTTGTCGGCCGATTGGAATTGCAATTCCGTGATGCCATCCCAATCCTGAAGCATCAGCCCGGTCGCATTTTTGAAATCAGCAGACTTCAAAACGAAAGTATGCGGTCCCGGAACAGCAAGTCGTATGGTTGCAATAAATGTCTCAGCACGTTTTTGAAGATAACCTCGCCAACTATGACTGATGATTTTGATCGCCAAAGTATTATCAGCTTCTGTTGTGCTCGCAGTAATCTGTAATTGACCATTATTTGGTGCCTGCCAGCGTGGGTCGTTGAGCTTACGTGTGGAGTAAAGCCAGTGATGTGGATTTCCCTGATTTAGAATATACCAATCCCGCATCGTTGCATCTGAAGCTAGTTCATCAATTGAGCGTTGACGAGTTGCTGTCGCTTTTATTCCGGACCTGGCTAGAGTCGGAGGATAAACTGATGCCGAGGCACTTAAGATATATTCCTCAGGGTCTCGATTGTAGCGATGTTCGTCGTCGAGTTTGTAAAACACATTGGCCAGTACGAACAGAGGCTCTTCAAGATCGTAAACCGGGCACTGTGCCACCCAGGTATCCCCGGCGACGCGTGCATCGGCACTTGCCCAAAACCGATTACGCGGATCCCTATCGTAACCATAATAAATCCTGACCTCCTGAATCTCCTGACTGGTATCCGGACGCACTAAGACCTGTGGTGTGCTATTTGCAGCACTAAGGTTCAACTCAATGTCAGGTGATCCTGGAAACGTGAATGTATTCTTCAAATGGGCATCAAACCAAAGCTTTCTCGCCACATCGGCTGCAGGTGAAAAGCGATGGTTTAAGTGCACTGCATAAGTCGTCCTTTTATTTGCATGAGGTACTAACGCCATGCCTCGTTCGACGTTTTCCATTGGAGCGTTGAAGTCGTTGGTTGCACTGAGAAACAGAATAGGCGCCGAAACATTGGCCAAATACGACTCTCCGGAAATTGTCCGCTGGAATAGGTTCGGATCACCTCGTAATCCTCGTGCCGACTTTGGAATCATTTGCATGTTTTGATAAAGAAAACCAGAACCACCCACCGATGGAGAAGCCGCCTTTACACGGTTATCACATCCTGCCACAAAACCGGTCAGTCTTCCTCCCATCGAATGCCCTAAAACACCAATTCGGTTAGCATCGACTTCGTTCCGAGATTCCAAATAGGTTATCGCTCGGCGACAGGCGATGGTGAGTAAATACCAGTGGTTATTGCGTGGAGATTCGAAGGGATCGATCTTCTTAGGGCCCGGCTGTAGTGAAGAGTATCCTGACGGATCCGCTTGAGTGGGATCCACGGCGCCCCAATTGGTATTCAGATCTCCCGGCCGGGCCAATTCCATCACACGACCACCCCAATTGGGAGAAATACAACAATAGCCCCGTTGAGCATATTCCACGCTGCTTCGAAGGTAAGCGCGTTGACCTCCACCATGAATGTTGACGACCGCAGGATACTTCTTTTTGGTGTCGAGAGGAGTGGTATAAAAGGCAGCCATCGTGCTGAGCTGTCCTTTAAATGTTCCCACGTTGTAGATGACATAGTGAACATTTACTCCGTCCTGCTGCCAGCTGCGAACGGTTTTCACATTCAATGGTTCTTTGCGAGGGTTGTAGTCCTGCCATAGCTGCTTAACGGTTTGGGCCACCTCGTCTTCTGTCCACTTTGGAATCGAATCTTCCGCGTATAGAAAACCATGAGCCAGTAACGAAAGCAAGCTGGCGAGTAACAAAAATCTAATTGGTTGCATGAATGCAGATCCGTCTGGTTGGCTGAATCGTGACTCCTAGCTCATTATAAATGGCAAACGAATTCGTGTTGATTGGCTGGAGCCTGAATTTATTTGTAGTAAAATCATGGTCAGACCGCTAATGGTTGCGACTAAGACTTTATTTATAGGATACGACAGTAATGATTCGTTGTTTGACACTCGTTGCACTTACAGCATTGATGGCCATTCAAACTGCTACGGCAGAAGAGAAGGGCTTTACGAAGATTTTTAATGGTAAAGACTTGTCCGGATGGGATGGAGATACCGATCTATGGGCCGTAAAGGAAGGCGTTATTCGTGGTGAAACCACTCCGGAAAAAAAAGCCACAGGAAATACATTCCTGATTTGGGAAGGTGGCAAGACTGCAGATTTCGAATTGCGATTATCATTCCGCTGTAATGCGACAAATAACTCGGGAATTCAATATCGTTCCACGCGTATTGAAAATGCTCGGAATAAATGGGTTGTACGCGGATATCAGCACGAGATTCGCAACCAAAATATTCTCCCCAGCGTTTCAGGCTTTATATATGACGAAGGTGGCCTGGCTGGAGGCCGTGGACGAACCTGCCTCGTCGGCGAAAAAGCTGTCTGGGGTGAAAATGGTAAAGAGATCAAAGAGACCTTGATCACTGCTGAAGAGTACGAAAAACTGTTCAAACTTGATAAATGGAATGATGTCATTATCAAGGCCAAGGGAAACCACATTCAACACTACATGAATGGTCGCCTCGTGTTGGATTTTGTCGATGGGCATCCCAAAGCACTGTTCGACGGAGTCCTGGCTTTACAGTTGCATGCCGGTGCACCGATGTGGGCTGAATTCAAAGATATTCGCATCAAGCAACTTAAGTAAACGCGACTGCGGGTTGCTGTTGTAATGACAACGTAAAAGGCGACTGACTTGCAAATAAGTTAGTCGCCTTTTTTTGTGGTGTAGCATTCCGTGCAAGACTATTCGAGCTTAATGCGGATCCGTCGATATTCCATCTGCCCTCGGTCGCCTTCAAGTCCGATAGGGCCAGTCACTGGTACAGCCATGTCATCGGTCAGCAGTTCACCATTGCAGGTTGCCTGAGCAATCCCGTCTTTAACCGTGACCACTAACTCATTCCAATCCTGTGGCTTATAGCTTTTTAATTCGGTATATGGCCCGGCTAACAGATAGTCTCGACATTGTAATTGTGGTTTCCTGATAAAGACGCCACTATCGGCATTGGGTGTAGCTCGAAATTCCAGTTTCAATGTGAAGTCCTGTTCGAATTCACGAAGTGTCCAGAGCTGTTGAATACGGCGGCCTTCAGCAGGTGTTTTGACTACCAGTCGACCGTTGATGGCCTGATATCTTCCGTCGCTACTTACTGTCTTCCCGGCAAAGTCCTCGGCTTCTTTAACGACAGCGAATACAGGAGCATTCGGGCGAGGATTTTTGGGTGGATTGCGGGGAGGCGTGGGACGAAACCCCCAGCCGGTGAGATCTTTACCATTAAAGAGACTTGTATAGCCTGCTTCTACTTCGAAATTGTCTGCTTCTTTCTCGGTGAATTGGAGAGTTGCAAAGATCGGTTGGAGAGCACTTGCCCATTTGGCATATCCAGCTCCGTTTAGATGAAGTAAATCCGGGAAGTACGCGGGTAGAGCGTCCCCATTTCCATCGTCGAACAATGTGAAGGTGTCGACTACCGTAATTTGTGGATCATTACGTACGATGTTTTCGTAAAGCTGGTTCACCTGTTGAATCGTTTCTGTAGGACGTTTTTTGGATGCAGAACTCGGAAACATACGACAAAGCACAATCGGCATGTCGGGATTGTGATCCTTCAAGGCATCGATGATTTTTTGGAAGTTTCGGGCAATCGCTTCGGGAGCAATCTGGACTTCAATGTCATTGGTGCCCATGAGCATGACGACAGCGGATGGATGGAGTGACAATACGTCTTCCTGAAGACGAATCAACATTCCCCGCGTTGTGTCTCCACCAATACCTCGATTGGCGACTTTCATACCTTCAAAGTGCCCACGAAATGTTGGGGTCCATCCCTGAGTAATCGAATCTCCCAGAAAAACAACGGCCTGCTGATCCTGTTTGATCTCTGTCGACCACTGGGTTCGCAACCGTTGCCAGGTGTTTACGTATCCTGCATAACGCCGCAGTGCTCCTTCGCCCGGCAAGTCCTTTTCAGCTTCAACTGACGGCAGGGCGTATTTGGTATCCTGAGCGTTTACTGACAATGCAGGTGCCAATAGAACACAAATAGCAATGAATGAGCGAATCATCTTTACTCCTCTGATTTAGACTGACGTACAATACGTATATGACATATATGAAACAGGAACGATGTGGTAATTGTGATGTCATGATACCAAAGAACAAAGTGGTATGTATTTCTGCTCACATGACATCGTCCCCCCTACAGGAATTTAGAAAATGATGAAACTCGTCATGACGTGCATGATTATTAATTTCATGGCGATCACTTGTTTATTCGGTGCGGATGATTTTCTGCAGACAGCTGATACTGTATTGGTTTATCAACGTAGTTCAGGTGGCTGGCCTAAAAACTACGACCGTACTCAGAAGCTTTCAGCTAACGAACGATTAGCGATCCACGCTCAGCAGAATCAACGTGATTCAACGATTGATAACGGGGCTACTCACCGGGAAATTCGCATTCTGGCTGCGGCCTTTAAGAAGTCGGGAGTTCAGAAATATCGGGATGGTGCTACGCGAGGGATTAAGTATTTGATCGAAGCGCAATACGAAAACGGAGGTTGGCCACAGTATTATCCTCTTAAGTCAGGATATCACTTACATATCACGTATAACGACGGAGCTATGATTGGCGTCATGGAGCTCTTTCGAGACATTGTCCGAGGTGACGAGGAGTTTGCGTTTGTTTCAGGTGAATTTCGTAAGGACTGCGAAACCGCTTTGCAAAAAGGGCTGGATTGTATCCTCAAGACGCAGGTTCGTCTTAACGGGAAACTCACTGTTTGGTGTGCTCAGCATGATCGTGAAACATTGCAGCCAGCGAAAGCCAGATCGTACGAACTGCCGTCGCTTTCAGGACATGAGTCAGTTGGTATTGTGCAGTATCTCATGGGCATTGAAAATCCAAGTGACGAAGTAAAGCATGCAGTGAAATCAGCAGTGGCCTGGTTTGATCGATCCAAATTGACTGGCGTTAAACTTGTCACAGTCGGCGCTCCGGGAACTGAAAAAGGAACGGATAAACGCCTGGTGAAGGATGCCGATGCACCGGCTTTATGGGGACGGTTTTACGACCTTAAAGAGCAACAACCAATATTCTGTAGTCGTGATGGTATACCGCGGCGATCGATTTCAGAGATTTCATACGAACGCCGAAATGGTTACTCCTGGTTGGGGGAATACGCCAGGGATTTGCTAGAAAAACGTTATCCTGCCTGGATAGTCAGAATGGAGCGGGGGTTTTAGTATTTCGCATACTCTGCCCTGGCTTCATTACATTCGTTGTAAGAATGAAGTGCGTTAGGCCGACAATGATTCCCACTGGGGAATTCAGGCACTGAAATTTCGTCTGAGACGAGTCAACTCCGCTTTGGATTTTTCAGGAAGTTCTATTTTTGTCTAGACGTTACGCAACTGCTTATTAACTTTCCCGACTATTCCGTCCAAATCCTTTTTTCGATTAATATCGAAAGATCAAGCCTGTACCAGCGAAGTAGTCGTCAGATTTTTCATTTAGTCCGAATCCTACTCGAAAGTCCAGTTGAAGATTGTTATGGATCAGGTAAGTGAAACCACCGTCCATGTAGTGTTCAACGGGAGCTGAATCTGCTCCATCCGGGATAAAACAGAACCATTCATAATATCCACCAAACTTATCGGAAAAGCTTTTTCCAATTGCTAACGATTGGGAGAATTCTGAGTAAGGTCGTGATGTCTGGTCATCTATTGCACGATTCCATTGAGTTTGACCAGCTAGCGACCAGTCGTTATCCAATGCCCAAGAGTAGATATAGTTGAAACCTGGATTCGCTGAGCCCGCACTGAAGACATCATCGCCTGTTGGCAAGGTAGTCTGTAATACCAGAGCTGTCTCCGGTAAAACTCCATCCTGAGGTGTCAACGCGATTTTAAATCCTAAGTATAGGTCTTCGCCCCCAGCGGATGAGTTTGTCGTTTCCGTACGTTGGGAACGTTCAAGGACATCACCAAAGTTATAGGCGATTCGCAATTCCAACCATTCGGCGTACACTCCGACGCGCCAGAGCATTTCCGGATATGAATGACTAATTGCTTGCGAAATCCCATCATTATCAAAGGTATAGGTATAACCCATTTCAACTTGCTTTACACCTAATCCCACAGTTGTAGATGATTCTGTAAAGTCCGGTCGATCACCAATTAATGGTTCGTCCAGAGAGCTCGGTCCGCCTACCGCATCGCTTCCATTCCAATTGAGCAAGGTTCCTCGATCTTTAAAATCCTGAGCGGATGCTGTTTCTATCATTGATATGCAAAGCGTTAAATAAAGCAATGCCTTAACGGGTTTATTAATACTCACACCGCTTCCTCGTTAAAAATCTTCACAATAGCCAATACTCCGATTGACGATAAAATAGGCCTATTTTCCTTTAACCTCGGCATAGTTTTTTGCTAATAGAAAACAAATCCTGTACTCATCTATGAATACGGTCTTTTAGTTTGTAAATACTACAGGAAAGACGATACAACCGTCACTGATCGTTAAAATCGATACAGACTATCTATAAACGCCCGATCAAGATTCACTCACTGTGGTGCAATTCTATGGATGGAGGTCAGCGTACGCGCAGTTCATCCGGGAAGGCAATGTAGAGCGCGGCTTCAGCAACCCTGATTGCCATGATGGTAGCCGTCGCTGAGAACGTGGCATACTCTATCAGTTGAGATATGAAGTTATGCCAGATTGCGTAAATCCGTATATACGTGTTCCAAATGAGCAAGGCCCGTCAAGTGTTCCTAACGGGCCTTGTGTTCATCCAGACAAGTTGTGCAATCCGTCTGAGTGGAGGCGGCGGGAA
>DEAW01000100.1:0-3048 GCA_002348315.1 Planctomycetaceae bacterium UBA2972
ACATTCGATCCCACGACGAAGTGTGTCCTGCCACGACACCCAGAGGTGCTACTATGTTTTCTACGATGTCGAACTCCACACCAACCGATGCTGTTGACCCTTTACGGAATCTGGTGCATCAAACACTCTGTGATATCGGCCAGCTCGAATCATCACAATTCCCGTTGTCCGAACGAACGCTAACGCGAGGTGGAAATCCGTGTGGCGTATTGTTCAGCGTGAACGGACCACGCCAGGTAACGCTGACTGCCGTATGGGACAGCATCAAGAATAAGATTTTTGTTTACGACTCAACCGGGAACCGATGCAATCAGTTGTCTGTCGAGCATCTGGCAACAGTGACAGCGTAGTTGTTACTACTGTCAGATAAATTCAAAATTAAACAGAGGCTTCCGTCGATTCGACGGTGGCCTTTTGTTTTGCTTTGGAGAAGCGTCGCACGAGATTGAGCACAAACGGAGTGAGTAAATAATAGAGGAAGATGACCGGCAATGCTAATTCATGGAAGATCAAGGCAAAGATGACAGCAAACAGGATCTGAACGATCTTAAAGTAATGCCGCTTCATCGACTTCTTCTTAGCCAATTGCTTGGCCAAATGGGGGTAGGGAACGCCCGAAACCATCAACCAGGCCAGAATTACGGTTAACACAGGCACCAGGAACATCACGATCTGCAGCACGTCAAGATTGGTGGTCTCCAAGATGCTTTCCCGATGTAGCACAATATCGGGCATGGCCATCGCAAAAGTGGCGATCGTTCCCGCCGCAGCCGGTGACGGCAATCCACGAAAATAGGACGTATCTGCACCTTCTTCCGCTTCGACGTTGTAACGCGCTAATCGAAGAATCGCACATAACGTGTAGATCCCTGCCGCTCCCTTAAGAAATCTTGATGCATATTCATCCGCGAAGAAAAGCATGATAAATGCCGGAGCAACTCCGAAGGTGATGACATCACAGAGGCTGTCAAGTTCCATCCCGAACTTACTGGTCTGATTGAGTAGACGGGCAACCTGGCCATCCAGAGCGTCAAAGAGCATGCCCAGGAAAATCAGTAGGCCTGCCAAGCGGATCGATTCGTTGTAATCTATGCCCTGTTGAGCGACTTCCGAAGCCAATAGATTTCCTTCAGCAACTGCCACCTGGATTCCAACAGCCTTGGTCGCCAGGCCAATGGCCGTTAATCCACAGATGGCATTACCCAGAGTCATCAATGTGGGAAGGATTGGGAAATTCGAATCGTCGTTCGAATTCAATTCGAGTTCTTCGCTAAGATTATCTTGCATATGATTGATTATAATCCCGCACGATAAGCCTTGATAATTGAACAAATGGGCAAATTACTGATATTTGGCAAACACGGTGGAACCCGCCTGGACCTTGTCACCCAGCTGCACCAAAACTTCGAGCCCTTCTTCACGTGGCAAAATGAGCTCCGTTCGACTACCGAGTTTAATCATGCCAAATTGCATTCCACGCTCAAATCGCTCTCCTGTCTTTGCCCAGCAAACAATCCGCCGAGCTAATTGACCGGTGATTTGACGCACACGCATGACTCGGTGTGGAGCTTCTGTGGATTCCAGCCATAATTCCAGCCGTTCGTTTTCCCAGGCTGATTCCGGCTTGAGCGCGCTGAGGAATTTCCCCTGACGATAGCGAGAAGCGATTACCGTACAAGCAATCGGCACTCGGTTGATGTGCACATTAAATACCGATAAGAAGATGGCAATCTTGATGGCTGCTCCGCCAATCACATCGTCGTATTCTATCTCCTCAATCAAATCGATTTTACCATCGGCCGGCGAGACAACGGTCCCGGGTTCCATAGGCACTTCACGCCGGGGATTACGAAAAAACCAAATCACTTCGGCTTCTAACAAAAAGGGAACTAAGGCTGCTGCCCACCACCAGGGAGATTGATTTATGGCTAGATAGATAAACAAGGCAAGTGCTGGAAGAAGCACGGCTGAAAAGATGATCATCTCAGCTAAGCCGGCTCGAGCAAATCCGAAATTTTCACGACCTGTAAATGGATCATCTTCACGATCCCAGTAATAACCTGGCTGGTTCGCATAGAATTTCAGGTCACGTGGATCCAAAACCTCCCAGGGACATTGATTCTGGTCACCTTTGCGTGTCTCGGCCATCCGACGAATGTAACCTCGTCGAAAAGTCTTCAGGTAAGCTCGTCGCAAGTGCCCCCAAAGCAATTCGATTCGCATGCATACTCCACCACCTGGCTGCACACAGTGGATTTGTGAGTCATGAGGCTGGAT
This sequence comes from Planctomycetaceae bacterium UBA2972, assembly GCA_002348315.1. GTDB lineage: Bacteria > Planctomycetota > Planctomycetia > Pirellulales > Pirellulaceae > UBA721. The sequence continues at coordinate 2,278 of DEAW01000100.1, forward strand.
CTCACGATTGCCCGGAGAGCTTCGCTGTACTGAATCTGACATCAAAAGATCTTATCTGGAAACATACGATCACGGAAAATCATTAATAAACTGTCTAATTGACTAACTGACAAACTGCCTAATTGTCTTAACGCTTGCCCGCCATAGCCCTTAGGGCGGAGGCCGGGGCTAATTGCCAAACTGTCTCGAGTAGGCCTGGACGGACTCGAACCGCCGACAAAGGGATTATGAGTCCCCTGCTCTAACCAACTGAGCTACAGGCCCTTAATGACGTCTACGCAATTAAACGTCATTTGTACTTCATTGAAAAGACGGGGGAGCTTACTGCTTGATGTTGTAGCAGTGAATCAGATCCTGATCCCGCACGTACAACTTACCATTACTGATAACAGGGTGAGTCCAGATTTTCCCTCGCTGAGAACGAATCGTCGATTGAGGGCTCAATTGAAACCGACCGTGTTCCTTATATCCAGCTGGTGAAGGTTCAAGTAAAACGACGTCACCGGATCCTTCTGACTGAGCGTACAGGCGTCCATCGGCATACGTGACTGCTCCTTTACCAAACGTCTTACTGTTCCAAACCATTTCACCGGTTTTGAAGTTCTGACAGATCCAGCCTGGCCCGTCCGAATACCCATAGAGATAGTCTCCCAGCAGTACGACTCCACCATGATGATTTTTCATCACCGTGTTTCGATAGACATCTGCTGCCTGACCACCCTGGACTTCTACGAGTTTACATCCAACACCATAGCCCGAAGTAATGTAGAC
>DEAW01000100.1:3437-11434 GCA_002348315.1 Planctomycetaceae bacterium UBA2972
GAGTTTTCCACTAGCAGCTGCGATACCGAACACATGCTGTTGAGTCATTTGAATGTATTGCTTGACACCACCCATTTCGACCGTAACTAAACTGGCGTATTGAGCACCATCGGTGATTTCTGAGCTTTGCCAGATTTTACTTCCATCTTTAGCACTCACGGCAAGGACGGTTCCCTGAGCACCACCGGGAGTACAAATGACTTTGTCTCCATCGACAGTCACGCTTTCGCAGTAGCCCCAGTTGGGTCGTCTTCCGCCAAAGTCGGCCATGCTGATTTTCCAGTTCTCCTTACCTGCGGTTGAAACTGAAACTAAGGTACCGGTTCCTGAGAGCACATAGACATTGTCATCGGCCACTGTCGGTGTCGCCCGGGGGCCATTGCCCCAGCCGTTTTCAAGGATATTGCTTAGAGCGAGAACCCATTTCTCTTTCCCTGTATTTGCATCAAGTGCCAGCAGCACTTCAGCATCTCCCCGAGTACCAAGTGTATAAAGCACGCCATCAGCGATCGCGAAGCTGGAATAACCAAGTCCGGCATTATTAAAGGTCCAGGCTTTCTCTGGTCCACCTTGTGGCCAGGATTGCAACAACCCGGTTTCTTTCGAAATTCCATCACGGGCAACACCACGCCAGGTTGGCCAGTCAGCAGCTTCTGTTATAGATGCCACTAACAACCCCAGCAGAGCAAGCAACGATAAATACGACTTGGACATATTTCAGTTCTCTCTAAATCTCTCTCGATGAATCACCGCTGTACAGAAAGCCGTGATGTTCTATTCCACTTGTTACCGAAGGTGGTACTCACCCTCTATCTCATTAATGTTACCATAGAGGACTCTGGTTTTCCTAGGCGTTACCAATGCCGGCCCCCCCTCAGTTTCACAAACATTTCCTTTCTAATTACCCTGATGACAGAGTCCTCCGCTCAGCTCGACGAAGCAGCCTCGACAAACAAGCTTAGTCTTCATGGACGCTGGCTGGGGCCGTTGTTTTCGGTCTTATTGGGTTGTGGTTTGATGACCCAAACAGAGATGCCGGGCCCAGCGATTGCAACTGCCTGCATCGTTGTTTTGATGGCAGGCTGGTGGATCACCGAAGCCATCCCCCTGGCGGCCACAGCGATGCTTCCTCTGGCACTCTTTCCATTAACCGGCGTTGGTGAGAAAGTAGCAACCGCTCCGGTACTCAATCAGCAAGTCACCTGGGATCTGGATCATCCACGTTTTGGCGCACCTTTAGTGCTGGATATCAAATCCAACGGCCAACGTCAGGGCAGTGGCATGATGATCGAAATTCATAATCAACATGGTGTCGTTCGATCTGAAACCAGCCAGACATCGGTCCCGCTGGCATACATCCGAGCGGCCAAACCAGCCAGTCTGTTTGAAGTAACCTCTCGAAGCTACGCCAGCAAGTTTGTTTTTCTGATGATGGGTGGCTTTCTGTTGGGACTGGCTATCGAGCGATGGAATCTTCATAAACGGATCGCCTTGATGACGATTCTCACTCTGGGTACTCAGCCCAGACGACTCATCGGTGGCTTCATGGCCACGACGGCTGTGTTAAGTATGTGGATCAGCAATACAGCCACCACCGTGGTCATGTTGCCGATAGCGTTAAGTTTGATCGTACTGATGCGCGAGAAAAACCCTCAAGTGGATCACATCCGACTCAACAACTTCGCCGCCTGCCTACTGTTGTGCATTGCCTATTCCGCATCGGTGGGAGGCTTAGGTACCTTTCTAGGTACACCGACCAACTTACTGTTCAGAGATATTCTGGATCAAAATGGGATCGAAATCAGTTTTGGTCAGTGGATGGCTTTTGGACTCCCATCTGCCTTCATTTTCTTAATCATCATTTGGTATCTGATGACCCACGTCATCTTCCGAATCAGTTTGCCTGAATTCGAAGGAGGGCGAGAGTTAATCCAAAGTGAACTTCGGAAGCTCGGGCCGATGAGTAAGCCGGAATTGACGATCGCTGCGTTGTTCACAATAACGGCATTGCTCTGGATCACTCGCAGTTTCTTCACCAAATGGGCCTGGTTACAGGAAATCTACCCCAACGTCATCTACATTGATGACACAATTATCGCCATGACCGCGTCCTTACTTTTGTTTGTCATCCCTGCATTGGGTCATCCCGGAAAGACTCTGATGGACTGGAAGACAGCGAATAAGCTTCCCTGGGGAGTGCTCTTGCTGTTCGGTGGCGGACTGGCATTAGCCTCGGCCGTCAAAACAACAGGCTTAGGTGCTATTGTTTGCGAAGCGGTGACTCCTTCCGGAGCGACAGCCATTCTGATCATCATGTTTGTCGTCACGACGGCTATGATCTTTATGACAGAAGTTACCAGCAATACAGCGACGGCTGCCTTGATTCTTCCACTGCTGGTGACACTCGCCGGTAATTTGGATGTCGATCCCAAGCTGTTATTAATTCCAGCAACACTGGCTGCCAGCTGTGCCTTTATGCTGCCGGTGGCCACACCACCTAATGCGATCGTCTTTGCTGCCGGACAGACCACCATTCGACAAATGGTCCGGGCAGGTTTTGTGTTAAATCTGGTTTCTATCGTACTACTGCCGTTATTGACTTATATTATTGGGCAGCTCGTGTTTGGTTTTTGAGTCCAAACACTCACCCCAAAGCAACACATTGGTTCAAGGATGAATTTGTGATGACTAGCTTTATCGTGATTCCGGCACGTTTGCACTCAACTCGTTTACCCGAGAAACTGCTACTGTCAGAGACCGGTAAACCTCTGATACAACACACCTACGAGTCGGCTCAAAAAGCAACGCGACCTTCCGGAATCGTGGTGGCAACCGATCATGAACGAATCGCTGAAACGGTAGCAGGATTCGGCGGGACTGCTGTCATGACAGATCCGGATGCTCCCAGCGGTACGGATCGTGTTGCCGAAGTCGCTCAAGGCCTCCCCCAGGCTGATATCATCGTCAATGTTCAGGGGGACGAACCGGATATTTCTGCCGAAGCAATTGATACCGTGGTACAACTGCTCGAAGACCATCCCAACGCCGTCATGGCAACCTTAGGGACTCCCATTCGCGATAAAAATCAGCTGGAAGATCCGGCCTGTGTCAAAGTGGTGTTTGATCAACAGCAACGTGCGCTGTACTTCAGCCGAAGTATCATTCCACATCCAAGAAACTGGGACGACCAATTGTTAACGGACAATCCTGCTCATTTCCATCAGCACATTGGACTCTATGCGTACCGCCGCGAATTCCTACTTACACTGACAGAACTTGAGCAATCCGATGCGGAAAAACTCGAGAGTCTTGAACAATTGCGAGTGCTTTCGCATGGATATACCATTCTGGTTGGAGTGATTCAGGAAACCTCCATCGGAATTGACACGCCGGAAGACTACGAGCGGTTTGTCAGATTGGAAAGAAATCGTTAGAATTGGCGAGTTGTGGAGTTGTTGTAATCAAGTAATACGTTACAACTACATCGACGAGTAAAGCGTTATTTCGCTTTGGAACAACAAGGATCAAAAGGATCAGGTAGAACAAAGGATGTTCTCACCTTTATCATCACTGCGTGCAACGTCCTGTGGTGGTTGATATAAATCCTGAATGGAATCACATCTGAGAAATTCAATGACCAAGCATATTTTCGTTACCGGTGGTGTTGTCAGTTCTCTTGGAAAAGGGCTGACCAGTGCTTCGATTGGATTGCTGCTCGAGCAACGTGGCCTCAGTGTCAAAATGCAGAAGCTCGATCCCTACATTAACGTCGACCCGGGGACGATGAGCCCGTACCAACACGGCGAAGTCTATGTACTCGATGACGGTAGCGAAACCGATCTCGATCTGGGGCATTACGAACGTTTTACGAACAGCCCGCTTACACGCGATTCCAATTACACGACTGGTCAGATCTATCTCTCGGTCATCGAAAAGGAACGTCACGGAGAATTCCTCGGAAAAACCGTCCAGGTGATTCCTCACATCACCAACGAAATCAAAAATGTCGTCAAGCGACTGGTGGATGATGATACCGATGTCGTGATTACTGAAATCGGAGGAACGGTTGGAGATATTGAAAGCCAGCCATTCCTGGAAGCCATTCGTCAGTTTTCTCAGGATGTGGGTAAAGAGAATTGCCTATACATTCACCTGACACTGGTTCCGTATCTCAAAGCTGCTGGTGAATTGAAAACCAAGCCAACGCAACACAGTGTAGGGCAATTAAGGGAAATTGGAATTCAACCAGACATCCTGATCTGCCGTACGGAACAGGAAATCAGTCGGGAGGATTGTGAAAAAATTGCACTCTTCTGCAACGTACCCATCGATGCTGTCATCGAAGAAAAAGATATGGACTTTTCAATCTATGAAGTCCCGTTGGCTTTGAGGGAGCGCAAACTTGATGAGTTAATTACCGAGCGCCTGGGATTGAGTGCTCCGGAAGCCGATCTGAACGACTGGAAAACACTGCTCCACGATTTAAGAAACCCCCAACAGGAAATCAGCATCGCAGTCGTCGGAAAGTATGCCGAACACAAAGACGCTTATAAATCAATTTATGAAGCGTTGGATCACGCAGGCATTCATAATCGTGCTCAGGTACGTATCGTTCCCATTCAAAGTGAATTGGTGGAACACGAAGGCCCTGAACGATTACTGTCAGGATTCGACGGCATCCTTGTACCAGGCGGTTTTGGGGAACGTGGAATTGAAGGCAAAGTGCAATCCATCCGGTTTGCCCGTGAACGTGAAATACCCTTCTTTGGCATTTGCCTGGGCATGCAGACTGCTTGCATTGAGTTTGGTCGGCACGTTGTCAATCTCGAAAGTGCCCACTCCACCGAATTTGACAAAAACACACCTCATCCAGTCATTTGTCTGCTCGACGAACAAAAGAACATCACCGACATGGGTGGCACTATGCGTCTGGGAGCTCAACCCTGCATCCTTGCAGAAGAAAGTACAGCTCGGGATTGCTATCAACAGGATGAAGTTGCCGAGCGTCACCGCCATCGTTATGAATTCAATCATGTGTATCGCAGCCAATTTGCTGCCCATGGGATGATTGTTTCAGGAACGAGCCCTGATGGATTGTTACCTGAAATCGTTGAGATCCCGGAACATCCCTGGTTTGTCGCTGTTCAATTTCATCCGGAATTCAAGTCCAAACCAACGAAGTCTCACCCGTTGTTCGCGGGCTTTATTGCAGCTGCTGTCACTCGTCGTGCGTCCCGCGGTGATGCTGGTACAGAACAATTAGCCAGCGAAGAATTAGAGTCGTTTGATACGGCTGAGTAATCCACACCAGCTGGTGCCCCATACAATCTCGCTCCGCCACGAAGATTTGTTTTTCATCCAAACTAATACGGACCTACGTACGATGCTGCGCTGGTGGGTTATATTAGGAAAGCACGCCAAATTACAGGAGAAATATTGAAATGACCGAAGCCCCCGAACCTACAGACGAAAACACTCCGGATACCGTTACAGAACCTGAAGCGGTTACCGAACAAGAGTCAGAGGCGACCAGCGAGGACACTTCCGTTGAATCGGTGGCCGACGAGCAGCCTGAACTGATTCAGGAACAAACGGAAGAAACGACTTCGGACAATGCTACAGAGCCTGAGTCTGCTGACACGCCAGACGATTCCCAACTCGACAACCTGGAGAATGTCGAGTTCCCGGAAGCCAGTTTTGACATGCTGCTGATGCAACACCATACACAGGCGATGTTGGCTTTGGGCTTAATCCCGGACCCCGCTACAGGTCAGGTGATCAAAAACAAATCCGCAGCAAAGTTTCACATCGATATGCTTGCCATTATCCAGGAACGAACGGAAGGCAATCTTAATGACGGTGAAGCAGAAGCTCTCAATGGTGTTCTCCATAATTTGCGCATGATGTTCGTGAATAATTCCTAAGTCTATTTCAATCGATCTGAAAACTCCTTTCTATGAGTGAAGAAGAACGTCCAGATTCCGTACAGGATGATCATGACACTTCCTCGACTGATCAACGGAAGTTTGATGGAGTCCTGAATGACGAAGCGTATGCCGGCTGGCGACGTGCGGGGATCAAGGTGCGCCATTTCCCAAAAACTTCGGGCGTTTACCTGATGAAGGATGATGTAGGCCGAGTGATTTATATCGGGAAAGCAAAGAATCTACGTAGTCGTGCCGGCAGTTATTTCACGAATCGCGCTCAGGATGATACACGGATCTCTAATTGGCTCCACGAAATCTATGACATCGACTATATGGAATGTGCCAGCGAAGTCGATGCCTTGCTGACAGAAGCACGGCTCATTAAAGATATTCAACCACCCCATAATAAAGAACAACGTGACGACAAGTCGTTTCCCTATATCATGATTACCAATCGGGAAGATTACCCTCGCGTGGAAGTCACCCGGGAACCTCCGGAAAAGAATGCCAGACTTTACGGGCCTTTTACCAGTGCCGGCTCACTCAACGGAGCGCTGAGCGTTTTACAACGAATCTTCAAGTTTAGAAACTGTTCTTTGGATATTGATGCTCAGGACGAAAAGTGGAATTGGTACCGCCCTTGCCTGCTAGCAGCTATCGATCAATGCTCGGCACCCTGCAATCTGCAAATCACGCCGGAGGACTATGCCAAGGATATTCGACGTCTACAAATGGTGCTCGATGGGAAAAAAACTCGCCTGCTGCAAGGCATGAAGAAAGAGATGGAAGCGGCCTCGAAGGAATTAAATTTCGAACTGGCAGCGAAGCTTCGTGATGAAATAAAAATGCTCGAGTCGTTGGATCGACGAGGAGATTTGGATACCCACGAACAACCTGAAGTGTTTTATACCGACCCTCGTAAGGGGATCGCCGGTTTGAAAAAAGTACTGGGGTTGAAGTTCGAACCGCGTACGATCGAAGGAGTGGATATCGCTCATTTAGGAGGCTCGGAAACCGTCGCCAGTCTTGTCCAGTTCATCGATGGACTTCCATTTAAGCCCGGTTACCGACGTTTCCGAATTAATGATGTCGCTGGTGTCGATGATTTCCGCAGTATCTATGAAGTGGTCAGTCGCCGATTTAAGCGATTGTCCGAGGAGAACGAGTTGTTTCCGGATATCTTGCTAATCGACGGCGGGAAAGGACAATTGAGTGCCGCTGTCGCTGCCTTTCGAGATATCGATGTCAAGCCTCCCACGCTGTTGTCCATTGCGAAGAAAGAGGAGTTGATTCACCGTCCCGACGAAGACGAGCCGATCCGACTGAGTCGGAGCTCTTATACCTTGAGATTGTTACAGTACATTCGTGATGAAAGCCATCGCTTCGCTCAGCACTATCATCACATTCTCCGCCGGAAAAAAGTTATTCCAAAAAAGTAGGTTTGACAATTAGGCAGTTGGGCAAATTGACAGCTGGGTGACAATGATCACGAACCATATGCTCGCAGGAATACCGTTATCTCGCTGAAATAGAATCTATTTCCATTGAAAGGGTATCCTATTCATGAATAGCTTCAAGGTTCAGCTTTCAGAACGACTGCGAAAACTAAGTTTAGAAATAACTCAATGCATTCTCAGAATATCTGAATCAGATCGATTTCGGTATTGTTTACATGCAACACTCAATCAAGTTCAAAGATCCTGAACTTCGTGTGCTGCTAATTATGCCGAAAGCGATAGAGACTTCTTACACAAGATGAAGCTTGTGATGAAAGAATTGGCAGAAATAAAACAGTGGTTAGGCTTACCGGCCTAGCTTGAATTTTCTATTCTGCGATCGGAGTTCCAATCAGCTTGAACAGAGTGCGACGAACTTTGTGCAATCATCTTTTCAGCTATCCGGACAAAAGAAAGAAATATGGGTAAAGAAAATCGGTCGGATAATAATTCTTCCAAAGGCGATTAATCCGTTCTTAGAACCTGACAGATCAATACCCAACTGCTTAATTGTCTAATTGTCTAACTGCCTCCATGGGTTTTCTGCCCACTTTCTAAAAACGTGTAGGCGTAC
>DEAW01000063.1 GCA_002348315.1 Planctomycetaceae bacterium UBA2972
CGTGCTGCCATTATAACAAACTAAGACGGTTGGCTAGGCTACCATAACTAACTGGTCAGCAGCAAAGTGCGAAAGTCCGTCGTTGCTGAACACAAGACATGATTTGCTAGTCGAATAGTATCTCCTGATGACAATCATGCCGGATAAAGAGAAGTCTGGCTGTAATTGCAGAGACTGGGAGTTTGAACATCTGCGCAACCGTGGCGCGATAGGCAGTCAGTTGCGGAGTGTAATGCGTGAGACGTTCAGGCAGTGATTCAAGATCGTCTCCGAGCCAATCCGTCTTGAAGTCAATAATGTCAGCTCCGACTAAAGCGTCGCCACGAAAACCCAGGACGATTCGGTCTGCGAATCCTCTTATAAGTTGTTCGTCGACAATAGCAGTGACCGGGAGTTCGTTAAAAACTCGTAAGTCCGTCGTGTCCGCTAACACCGGATGAATCTGGTAAAAGTGGCGAGACAGTGCTTTGGCGATCTCGCTGTCAGGTGAAATTGAATGAAGTAAAGATGAAAGCGGTTCGCTAATGACGATACGGTTATGTTGTAAAACAGCCAGAGACTCCTGAGCAGAATTGGGGTTCCACCATTGGATGTATTCGAAAGCCTTGTGAACTAACGTGCCAAATTCCAGAGCCGAAGTACTTGATTTACGCAACAAGGACCTGACTTTGAACTGTGTTCCTCCTTCCAGGCTTGACGGGGAAGCAGTGGGTAATTCCTGGGGAGAAGCCTGAGCAGTCCGCTGTAGCCCATGTTGGAATAAAGGCCGGTCATCCATAGGTTCGGAGTTGTCCGGCAATGAAGAAAACCAATCTGGTTTGCCTTCCCGATAGATGGTGTGATCTGGAGTCTGATCGTATGCATCGGTGACCGCTAGTTGGATTAATGCGGCGATGGTCGTTGGTGGAGTCTTCGGTGGCTTTTCGTTGCAGGGCCCAATTAAATACAAGGCGTGTACAGCTCGGGTCATTGCAACATAGAGTACGCACAGTGCTTCCTGTGTTTTTTCGGTGAGCGTTGCGTTAACGGCCTGAGTATATTCGGCAGGTAATATTCCCATTAGCGATTCACTGCGATACGCAAATACCTTTTGGGGAAGTTGCGTTTCTGAAGACCGACTAACGACGTACTTGGGAGTTTTTGTCAACGTATTATCGAGTGTTGGCAGGATCACCGCATCGAATTCGAGTCCTTTAGATTGGTGTACAGTCATTACTCGGACTGTTGAGGTGGATTCATCTGCGAAGGACTCCAGTTCAAGTGCCAGATTGAATTCCGTGAGACGGAGAGGATCCAATCCACTGAACGAATCAGCAAAGGAAATCATTTGGTTTAACCTGCTACGTTGGGCACTGGTCACCACCTCGTCGAACTCGCCACATAATTCATGAAGATATCCACTTAGGCCAATGTCCAATAGATTCTGACGCTCTCGATTCAAAATTGCATCAGAGAGAGCAAGGTGATCAGGAGCAGCAAGGCGTTGCCGTAAAGGTGATTGGGAAATGCGGAATAATGCCGTTTTATCCTCGGGGAATTCGAGCAAGTGTAACCAGGCCTGAACGAGTTGGACGGGATGGAAATGAGTAAGCGGATTGCCACCTTCTTCGCTTGCTCGGATCCCGCGTTGATTCAGTTCAGATATTAACGTGGCGATGTGTATGTTTTTCCTTACTAAAATCCCGATGGAGATCGCCTTATTTGTGTTAATCAGTTCTATCGTCTTCTCGACAGCAGCCTGAAGAGCACAGTGGACACGATCCTCGCTGTTGGAGCCGGCGGAAGCATTGTCGAATTGGATATAGCCTGGTAAATCCAACTCGGTCTCATGCTCGGGGAATTCATCGACCCAGCGTTTGAGAATAGGTGTGTATTTTCCTAATGCGGGATGAGCAGTTAAGTTGCAAAAAACCTTGTTTACGAATTGGAGTACAACGTCAGAGGAACGCCAACTCTTTTTCATTCCTTTATCAGATAAATTGGCGACAGAGGCTGACAGTGTATTGAAGATTTCCCTACGGCCGCCGCGCCATCCATAGATGGCCTGTTTCACATCGCCCACACAAAACAGTGAAGACTCCACGCCTCCCGGTAATTTAGTTAAATCGTAGACCAGGCGGCTAATAGCATTCCATTGAGGCACGGAAGTGTCCTGAAATTCGTCGAGCATTAGGTGCTCGATTTCGTTTGATAACCGGCCAATGACTGCGGGTGGTAAATTGCCAAAATCGCCCGCTAACGTGGTGACGTCTGTAAATTCAAGTTGATTGTGGCGTTGTTTTGCATTACTAAAAGCGGTTTCGAAGCGTGTTAATAGGTCGAATGTAGCAGTCGTTTGGTTGTGTAGCTCAACGGTAAAACGGTGTTTAAGAAAATCAATTACCGTTTGGTAGGTTGTGAGAACGGGCGTTGGGATCTCTTTTTTTCCAAATCGAGATTCCCCTTCAATCAACTTCTTTAAGATCCCCGTAGTCGCAGCCTTTTGGTAATCGCCGCGCCGCATTCGACCGACATCCTCGTTGATCACCTTATGGAAGGATTCGTATTCGTCTGCGTTGAGATATTCCTCTAGTTGGGCCAAAGCTGCTTCGAGAACTTCATTCGATACAGGATTCGTAGAAATCGGGTACGTCCAGGCTTCCTCGCTGCTTTGGCGATGAATGTCGCGTAAGCCTTTGACGGCTTCACGAATCTGGTCGCTAACGCTACGTCGTACCTGGCCTTTGTTGAGTAGCATTAGCAAACGAGCTAAGTCCGAATTCTTTCCAAATTGAAGGACTTCGTTAATTGCCTGATCGACGTACTGGTTATATTCGGTAGTGCTTAGGACTGACCAGCCAGGCGTTAAGCCATATTCAAATCCGAGTTGGATGGCCCACTTAGCAAAAAATGAATCAAGCGTACCTATTTTTAAGAGGTGGAGTTGTTCCAGTATTAGATTGAAAGCAGATTCAAAAGACAGAGTTAACGCAGAACCACTCTCCTCACTGAGTTGATCTACCAGCTTGTCGGAGGTTTCTTCGTCGAGGACGGCGGCCGCAATTCGTTCAAGAATCCGATCGCGTATTTCTCCGGCGGCTTTGCGCGTAAATGTTGTAGCCAGGATGTCACGCGGGTCAACGTCGTTACAAAGCAGGAGAATATAGCGATTCGATAACCGAAAGGTCTTGCCAGTGCCGGCTGAAGCGCGGATGAGTAAGTGCTTGAATTCACTCATTTATTAGTCTCCTTAAGGCGAGTGAATCCTGGAGAATCGAGCGCTGTTCTGCCTAGCAGATCCGCATAATCATCAAAATCTATTTTTGGTTCGTCATCGGTGATTTCAAATTCGCCCTTTTGTATTTGTTGAATGATATGGACGGCGAGTTGGTCAGCGTCTTTAAGTTCAGTCTCATTCCACTCAGCCATATTTTCGCCGATTGCATCCAGATCGTTGCCTATGTTGATGTAACCAAGTGTTACCGCTGAGTCTCCCGTGATAGACCGACATAAATGGCGGTACATGGGAAGCTGGAGGTCTTTCCAGTAGGGGACCTGATTGATGTTATGCGTTTTTTTCGGAGACTCAGCTTTTTCGGATGTCTTATAGTCAAACACGGCATAAGTGTCGGTGGCGGAGTGATAATCGATCCGATCAATGCGACCATGGATCTTGCAATCCGGCGCAGTCTCTAGAATCAAAGCGGCATCCTCCGGGGCATATTCTACCTCCTTAATTTCCCAGCCTGTTGCTCGCCATGATGTCTGCCAGGCGGCGAAGCGATCCAATCTGCGTTGGATTTGTTCAAACTGCAGACGAACAGCCGGATAAGTGCCGGCCCCATATTTTCGTCGATACAGATTTAAGGACGTGTCGCGTAAAAACAAGACGATCTCTTCTTCGACTGTCGAATTTGCTACGTCGGATTTGCCGAACTCAAAGAGAACGTTGTGGATGAAATTGCCATATGCAAGTGGGTCGAGTTCCTGAGCGGTATCGTCGAGGGACCCTAATCGCAGCACATGGCTGAGATAATAGCGTAATGGGCAGTAGAGATAGGAACGCAAGGACGTTACGCTGTAGGACTCCTGCTCGTGGGCTGAAGTGGTAATCCTGAGAGGATCGAAAGGGGCCATGGGGAAAGATGTTGGATGTTGATGGCCTGTTTGTGTGGTGTTCCCTTTGGAGTAATCGTAGATTAATTGCGCACGCTCGGTTAACGTGCCATTGAGTAGCAATCGTGAAATTGACTGCGGATTCCCCTCGGCGTTGATACGGTTAGTGATCAGGGAGATTTCACGATGATGGCTCATAAGTGAAAGTGAATAGGCATCGCGAGCAAACCGACGTTGATTAGTAAGTAAGCCAAGGTGATTACGTATCTCATCGGTAAGAAACAACTCCGAGTCAGATGAAGAGGGAATGATTCCCTCATTCACATCGGTGAGGATCACGTGACTTTGAGGCGTCCATGGAGTGTCGAGCCAGCCGCCTAAACTAACACTCGAGGGTCTTCGACTTGTTGGGGCAATAGCCGATGCTAATGAAGTAACAAGTTGTTCCAGGAACTGTTGGGCGGAACAGTCTATGCCTAAGGCAATGAAGGCATCAGCTAACTCAGTGGATTGACGGTTGATCGTTGAAAGAGCGGCGATCATCTCTGAATCAGTTTCACGATTTAAGAGCTGATCTCCCATGGCCGTATCAATCGCAGTGATGAGGTTTTCGTGATGGGTGATGGCAGAGTGGTCGTCACTGGAAAATGCGGCTAACCACTGGTCGACAGCCGACATTGCTGCCTCAAGTTGGCGATAGTATTTTCCGCCCGGAAGCCTCTGCAGTTCACCATAAGGTAAGTGGCGTTGTTGAAACTGGACCAGTTGGTCGATGACGGTCATCGAGGAAAGAGTGGAATCTAAGCGGTGTAAGAGATGGGGATAGCGAACTAGTGATGCAAGTGACTCAAAAGTAGGGTTGGATATATGTGATGCGATGAGGCTAAGCAATACTAATGCCGGCGTATCGGACAGCTTACGACCCGCTGGCGCGTTAACCTGTAGGCCAAAGTTATTTAGGTTTCGTTCGATCTGTTTCGGATTGCCACCTGGAACAGCAATGAAAATGTCGGCAACGCTTACCTGCGAAGGGTAATTGGAAATTATATCGGCAATCAAATCTGCCTGATGATCACCGCTGGACGCTATATGCAAGTGTTCAGTAAGTGAGGTATCTAACAGAGGTTTGGTCCATTGGTCGGCAATTAGACAGCCAACTTTATCAAAATGGTCACTGTGTGATTCCGGAGCGAACACCAGGATGGTTGGGGCGGGGGTGATTTGAGTAAGAAACTGCCTGTGAACAATGCTTAGATCGGTACACCCTGCAATGATAAAGCTAGAATTCTCATCAAGTGTAAGCTCATGTTTCTCGAGGGCTACGAGTCTAGCAGTTTGAAGATCCCAGAGATCCAGTTGGTCCAGGATCGCTAGATAATTATTTTGCACTTCATGTAAAGCTTGCCATCGAGCCTGTTCGTGAGGCTGGTTTTCCCTTTTGAAATAAGCTACAAGGTCATTGAAACGAATTCCTTCGCCGGACAACTCCTGATGCAGAGCTCCTACAACTTTCGCAATGGGCAACCAGGCTGAATGGTTGTCGGGCCTGGGTGGTTTAGGAAGAAAAGCTTTTAATTGCTTTTGCTTATTGGTTTTCAATAATGCCTGTATCCACACCAGTTGTTGTAACGATTCAGAAGCCTCTGGCTTTGTTGAATAGCAAAGTTCGGGAAGTGAGCCCGCGGTAATGATATTGGGCGCCAGTAATGGGCTGTTGGTTTTGTTCGTGGCGAGAACAAGCTGCTGTTGCAATTGTCGCACAGCCGTAGACGACGGCAAGACGATATTTACGTTTGCTAAGTTAACGAGATGTCCATCGGTAAATGGCCCGAGTAACCAATCGCAGAGATTGGTAATAGGGTGCTGCTGCCAGCCCAGAAAGTGAATTGTTTCTTGCACGCAAAACCTTAATAGAAGATGAAGAATGACGTTGCGCGATATTTTAGCAAATCAATGCTGAATTGACCAAAATCTATACGTCCATTAGGTACAGGATCGTGCTAAGGCGGTAAGGCAATCTACATATTTTGTCGTTGCGCTAAATTCAAATCGTCGCGAATATTCCCCGTCGATCACGATGTTTAAGGAGATCTGTTCGCGTGGTAGACAGTCACTAAACTTTTCCGCCCACTCTATGAATACGTAGCCATCGGTTAGATACATTTCGTCGACGCCTAATTCAAGGAATTCGTCGGCATCCTTAATGCGATATGCATCTAGATGAAAAACGTGTCGCTTTAAAGGATATTGGTTACAGATGACAAAGGTAGGGCTAGTGACCTGTTCGGGTGTGCCTCCGAGTGCTACGGCAATTCCCTGCACAAATCGAGTTTTCCCCGCCCCCAAAGTGCCTGAGAGGGCAATGGTGGTGTTGCCGGGAATGCAGTTAACAAAAGCCTGAGCTAGCTTGTCGGTAATCGCTTCCGACTCAGATGTTGCACTGAATTCAAACGTATTAATGTTGATAGCCCTTTTTAGAAAGTTGCCTGATTTGTCCGTCTGATGCGACAAGTGTGATTTCTCCCGAATCGTTAATGGTACCAATTCTCTGAATTGATGTCGGCTGTGCCGTTGAATTAAAGTCGAGTTCGAATTCGGGGGCGACGGTAAAAAGTAATTCGAAATCTTCTCCATCGTAGAGTGCAGAATGGATCGCATCCGAGCGGTTTGCGATTGTGTCGCGTAATGGGATTGCGTCTTCATTTAATTCGGCGCCTAACGCATCGGTAAGTAACGAAGCCAAATCAATTACCAAGCCATCGGTGATATCGGTTATTGCATGCACGGCCGGGCATTTTGCCAACTCGAGTCCTAACGCAATCTGCGGTTGGAAGCTGATGTGGTGGCCGTGAATGCTTCCGCCTAAGGGGCCAGATACGTAGATGGCATCGCCGTATTTAGTTCCAGAGCGGTACTTCAGTTCTGTCGAAGTTGCGTTGCCGAGAATGGTAATTGAGACTGTTAGAGGGCCCGCGTGACGATTGAAGTCGCCACCGACGATCTGAGTGCGAAAGGTGTCTGCCAGATCGAGTATTCCCAGATACAATTCTTTAACCAGTTCTAATTTCCAATGATTTGGAATGATAAGTGAAACAACTGCATAAGATGGTGTTGCTCCCATCGCGGCGATATCACTGAGATTGACCGCCAAGGCTTTATGCCCAATTTCTGCTGGAGTATGGATGCGTGTGTCAAAATGAACCTGATCAACGATACTGTCCGTACTAATCACCTGAATTGCTGTAGCAGAGGCTGCCGGGAGCACTGCGCAATCGTCACCAATTCCACAATCCTCTGCAGACTGTTGTGATAGTTGAGTATTCAACCAGTCAATAAACTCTGATTCCATAAGACGCTCTGGTAGCAAAACGATAGGCTACAACTACCACCTATGGTAACGATCGTATAGAAAGCCGTAAATTCGGCCTACTTCGCTTTAAAGAATTCACCGAAGAAGAATTCGGAATCCCGGTAGATATAAAATGTAACCGGCCTGCGACTCGCAACTACCTCGCTATTAAGGATATATTCCAGGTTGTCGAGGCTAAGTGTTTCCCATTTGTGAATCGCCAGGAGCACGTCACCCGCTCGAATTCCTTCGGAACTGGCGGGACCAGTGTTTCGGACTTGGAGAACTTTTAATCCGCCTTCATATTTATTCTTGCCAGGCAGATTTCTGAATGAGATTGGCAACACGCGAATCCCAAGTTCATTCCAGGCTCGATTACTTGCTAATGCCTGGTTGGGAACATCTGATCCCATACCGAACCTTAAAGACATGCGTTCGTCATCACGTTTGATAGTTACATTGGAGGTCGTAAAACCGGATTCAAGTAGATTTATGTAAAACGACGAAGCCCAGGAGATATCGGAATTTCCAAAATGAGTAATGCAATCACCGTCACGTAAGCCACACTTCGCTGCCAGACTTTGTGGGGCGACGCTACTGACATAAATCTCTGGAGTACGATCGGAAATCTGAGTCTCTAGTTCTAAACCTGTAGCAATCCGTTGTTCCGCAGCCTGTCGTAATATGCGATTGGTAACCTTCATGGCGCGATCCATTGGAATTGCAAACCCAATAGCCAGAGCGCCGACACGTACGGCGACGTTGATGCCAATGGCCTCACCATGGATATTGATTAATGGACCGCCGGAGTTACCAGGATTGATACTCGCATCTGTCTGGATTAAATCCTGATAAACCTGTTCTTCTGTCACCTGAACCTGCCGCTGCAAGCAACTGATAATCCCCTTAGTGATCGTGTCCTCATAGCCGTATGCATTGCCAATCGCAATCACAGTTTCACCAAGTAAGAGGTCCGAGGATGTTGCGAGTTCCATGACGGGGAATGGAACATCGCCCTCGATTTTGATGACTGCTAAATCAGTTTGGGAATCGACAGCTATGATTTGAGCGGCAAAGTCTTTTATATCTAAGTCCGCTGTTCGGCTCAGTCGAACCTGAATTCTGTCGATTCCGGAGATAACATGGTGGTTCGTAAGGATGTACCCGCGGGAATCAATGATGAGCCCTGTTCCCATCCCGTTCACTTCGGGATTGTTATCGGCAAGTAATTGCTGCGGCTGATTAGCAGGCTTGCGACCACTGATGTTTACAACCGCTGGGGCCGCCTTCGCTATAGCTCGAACCACGGTGGTTTGACGCGCCGACTGCTCATTGATGCCCTGGGCAAGACACACCGACGCCAATAGGATGTAAGTCGTCACTGTATAGACGAATTGAACTAAATATTGCCGATACAAGGTGTTATCAAGCCAGTTACTAAGCCGCAGAATCGTTAATAACTGTATTTTCGGCACTTAGAGCGACGCGATTGATTTAACGAACCGGGGCGCGTTAAAGTCTACGCAGTATCGCCAGCTTCCCTGTTTTCACTGTCGGTGCGGATGATGTAGCGTAGGAATTGAAATCCGATGAAAAGAGCTAATGGGTAGACTGGCCAGAGCCTAATCCAGAGCGGTGCAACCTGGCCCTCTGCACTTGCATTGGTTTCCAACGCAGTAAGGTGTTGATCGCGAGTTTCAGATATTTGACTGATATCAAAAGCGGCAAAGACGGTAATCATTGATAAAACGAATAGTAGGATGAAACACCCTGCGGTCGACATGACACCTTTGAAAGAATCTGCCTCGGTTGGATTACCATCGAAAATCTCAATCCGCCGACCTTTTCGCAAGGAGATGCTGATCAGTTCAGCTGCTTCTCGAATGCTTGCAAATTGCACCCAGGAACGGTCAATGACATCGTCAGCCACGAGCGAAGTAAGGGAATGCATAAGATCCTGCGCATCGTTTAGTTGATGGTTGTAGTCTACCTGGATGTCATCCTGATGAAACGATGTTCCTTTTTGGTCGGTTTTTGCTTTTGCCCAATTTAATATGCAGCCGGCTTCAAATTCCACGTTGATCGTGAGGTTGCGAATATCATCATTGACACGACCTCCCATCGCAAAGACATATTTCGGCATACCTAGTTCAGGTTGTAAGAATAGAAGGTCATGAGTGAGGTGCTCATAGACGCCCAGCATCGTGTCGTCTGGTAAGTTTGCGTTTCCATGCAGTATGGTGGTAGCGAATGGAGTGCTACCGGCCGGTGGTGTTAATGCACAAAGTCGGCCACCAGCATCAACCCGGATCATCTCCAGTTCATAGGCGAAGAGGCTATCGGCGTCGGGTTGGACGATAGCCACTGGAATTTGATTTTGGATGAGAGTGCGTAGAACCGCCTGATTTCCCTCTGTTTGCTGGCTGGCATTGAAAATGACAACATCGATAAGCCTGTTAGCCAGGACGGCCTCCCACCCGTGCAAATCGGGTGAAGTGTAGGATGCGACAATATCGAGCGTTGAGTTTGGCAACGCTTTCAGGATCTCAAGCGGGGCACCAAGGATTGCTGCTCTAATTGGCGTTAACGGCATGTTCGGAATCCTTAAAGGCGACGAATGTGGAAACCACCATCGACATTAATGCGTTGTCCTGTTGTAAAGGTAAGTTCACCTTTGGCCAATAATCTGACCGCTGTGGCGACATCATCCGGTGTACCCCAACGTTTGATAGGACTCAGTCC
The DNA here is from genome assembly GCA_002348315.1 of Planctomycetaceae bacterium UBA2972. Taxonomy (GTDB): domain Bacteria; phylum Planctomycetota; class Planctomycetia; order Pirellulales; family Pirellulaceae; genus UBA721. The sequence continues at coordinate 10,187 of DEAW01000063.1, forward strand.
TTGTTCAATGAGGTTGTCATATTTCTCTTTGACCGGGGCCGTCATGTCACTGGCAATAACACCCGGACAGACTTCGTATACAAGAACATTCTCAGCAGCGAGTCTGTTGGCGAATAATTCGGTAAGTGTTCTTAAGCCTGTCTTCGCGATACAGTAATCGGCCCGATTGTTAGAGATCGCATAGGACGAGATTGAGTTGATGTTAATGATCACTCCGGGCCGAACACGCTGCTGGCCAATCATGTCCTTAGCGATAAGTTGCGACAGAAAGAAAGGGCCTTTAAGATTCGTGTCAAATACGAGATCCCAGGACTCCTCGGTTGCCTCAAGTATGTCTCGACGGCCTTGGGAGGTAATGCCTGCATTGTTAACCAACACGTCGACAGAGCCAAACGACTCGATTGTGAAATTGCGAAGTATTTCACGCCCTTGCTGTTTTCCCACATCGGCTTGGCAAATCTCTGCGATTCCCCCCTGATTACGAATGTCGTTCGCCACCTCTAAGGCGGCATCACGATTGTTGAGGTAGTTAATGACGACGCGGTACCCGGAGGTTCCCAGACGTACCGCACAAGCAGCGCCTATGCCGCGAGAGCTTCCGGTAATCAATGCAACTGGGTTTGAGACGTTGTTCATAGATTCGCACGATCGATTAGTTGACAAGACTCATTTATTGTAGTCTCAGGCCGAGCGGCGTAAATGATGGGCGTGTCCGGTTCGTTGCAGCAGCGTTGCTCCGGACAGCAAGTGCGAGACAAGAGGATACTGAGCACCGTAGACCAGTTCGAATGACTCAAGCGAGATAGTAAAGGCACCTGCGAGCGGCGGAATCGCTCCTACGCAAACAATTCCGTTGGCCCCCATCGAAAAGGCTTTGGCAGCCATTGTGATCAAGCTGTGACTGCCACCGCAGTGGAGGTATGTTTGGCCGGGCGTGATGGTTTCGGGATCCAGATTGATACCGGACACCATCGTGTCCTCCCCATGTAAGGGGGGGATGGTCGCGAGGATCAGCTTTCCACGCAACGCCGTAGCAAGAGATTTGCAGGTGACGTCGAAAGGGGATTGAATAATAACCACTGGCTTGCTCGTTAATCACGATACTCTTCGATACGAAAAACATCTCGCCCATATTTAGGTCGCGGGTTAGCCAGTTCCTGAAGGCAGATGGAAGCAATCTCAGCATCGTCGAAGTATAAGGATTCGCTTCCAAGTAAATGAGTGTTATTGCGTCCTTTCCCGGCAATCAAGACGGTGTCCTCGATCCGGGCTGTGGTCAACGCCCAGACGATGGCTCGTTCACGTCCCGGGATGACATAGGCATCTGCAGAACGGCTATAGCCATCTAAGACATCGTGTGCGATTGTTAAGGGATGTTCGTATTCCGGGTTGTTTTCTGTAATCACAGAAACATCGGCGAATTTTTCTGCGACCCCTCCCATCGCAGCTCGGGAGGCAGCGTCGTTGGTTGCCGAAGGCCCATAAACCACGATTAGTCTTCCTTCGGTGACTTGCCTAAGTGACCGTATCGCTTTGCTGAGATCCTTGGCCGTATCTGCATGATCTATGAAAACATCGAACGGCTGACCAGCTTCTATTCGTTCCAGTTGACCGGGAGCAACTTCGTAAGATTCAATAGCTTTGCACAAAGAGTTAAAAGGTAGGTTTTGGAGTAAGCCGATGGCGATTGCTTGTAAGCATTGGTAAATATGCTGATGTCCATGGATAGGTGAGAAAATCTCGCGAGTGTGTTCGCCGGCATGTACGCGAAAAGTTTGGCCGGAACGACCATGTTCAATATGTTGAGCAAATATATCTGCTTCGTCATTGGGGCCGATTGAAAGAAACGGCCTGTTTTCCGGCAGGAATTCAAATCGAGTAATCGGGTCGGCTAGATTGAGGACGGCCGGATGTTCCGGCTTAAGGCGTTCAAATGCTCTCTGAAATGAATTTTCAAATCCCAGGGGCGTTCCTTCAAAGTCTTCTGCCTCAGTTTCGATGCATGTAATTACTAAGTTGTCAAATTGCAGGTGATCGTAAAGTCGCGTTGCTAGCAGATTTGCAGGTAGTTGAACAATAGCAACGTCCAAATTTGACTTAGCGAGTTCGTTTAATGGGCCAGTTAAGTTGTCCGTGAACTGCCGTTCGCAATTGGGTTGGTCTGAACCAATCTGTGCTGCTGTCATTCCGCATTCAGTTAGAACATGACAGAGTAGATGGGAAGCGGCATTGATCCCACTGGTCCCGGTAACGGCGATCGTCTTTAGTGCAGAAGATGGGGTATTGTGTATTGCCTGGTTGATGACGGAGACGGCCGTACGTGTGTCATCGACTAACACGAGTGGATGCTGAATGGGGAGAAGCCGTTCGGCGAGGATTCCAACAGCTCCGTTTTTGAATGCGATCTCGACTTCGTCATGCCCGTCGCCGTTGGCGGTGATTAAAGCTGCATACAGGTCGCCTGGTAGGCATTCGGATGCGACAGTAGTCAGACGATTAAATGCGATGTCCTTCGTATTAAACGATCGGGCATTAGGCAGGATATGTCGTAATTTAAAAGTTTTTGGTGCCGAGTCCATGGCGATCAAGAACGGGTGTTAAAAACAATTGAATTATGCGTCAGCCTCCTTGCTGGCGATGCAGTAACTTCTCATGAAACGAGCAATACTGTCAATGTCGATTCCTGAGCAATCCGGAGCGTTTTGCGGGATCTGAACTGGAGTGCAAATTCCTCTTCACGTATGCCCGACGGGTATTCTATAATCCCGCTTGAAATTCGCTCGGAGTAGGACACATGGCCCAGGCAATACAGATAGGTTTCGTCGATTCTGCACAAAACAAACCGTCAGTGGTTGCGTTTCTGCAGGATTCTCACGACGTTGTGCTTCATGATCTGACACAATCGTATGGTGAGGACTCGTTGGAGGCTGAGGATCTGCAAATTGTGTTGTTAATCCAAAAACGTAGACGCGTTTTTACCAGCCAGGATATCCAACGCCTGAGAAGACGTTTTCCCTGGGCAGTGCTGATTAGTGTGGATAGTCGCTGGAATGAAGGACATCGTCGCAGTGGCAAGCCTTATGCGGGTGTGATTCATATGCGGGAAACAGAATTTCGAATTCGTATAGAACGGATCATTCGAATTCTGGGATCAAATCCATCACTGCTGGGTCAGTACCGGCCTTTGTCCAGCCCAAGGGAACGGTTGCATTGGTGGTTGTCTCTGGGAATGGCTGACCGGAAATTCGTAAACGCGAAGAAGATTAGCTGTTTTGGTCAGAGAGAATCCATTTCGGCCATTGGTGATGCTTTGCAGGATAAACAGAGGACGGTGGCTTATCGGCCTTTGTCTGCTCTTAAACGCATTCCAATTGAAGACAGCACAGAATTCCGTGTTGTAGTAGTACGTTGCCGTGCTGAGGTGAAACAACTACTTGCAAGTGGCTGGTTAGTGAAGGCCCATCTCTTAGTAGCGGACAATCTAACGGAATCTGAGATAGGCATGATACGCCGAACGGCTAACTGTCAAGTTTTGGAAAAGCCGTTCTACAATAGCGACTTGTTAGGTGGCATGGGGGCGATCCTACATCACGGATTGCAGCGGGCGGCCTAATGGAATGCATCCATTAACTGCTGTCGTGTAATCTGCTTTTCTTGGTGCTGTGGAGCTACAAAAATCCGTAGTCGCTTGACGTGATGGTCGAATTGTTCAGTGGCTAATGCTCGAACTACAGGGGAAACACTGGAAAGCGTCTGGCGTTCATTAGATTTGTCTGTAAGGACCTCAATGTCAAATTGAACTTCGAGCGTTTGAGGGGCGGCGTCAATCAACAGGCCCTCAGCTGGGATGTCAAGGATTTCAGCGAGCTTGGTGGATGTCTTGACGAGTCCCGGGTAATCAAGCACGCCTGCAAGTTGATAAAGCTCTTTGTCGGCTGCAGCATTCGTTTCGAACACGGCTTTGTAAAGACGCCTTTGACGACCAAAAAGGAATTCTGCCAGGTGAGTTTTATCCGCTTGCAGCAATAGAAGTTGGCACTGTGTTTCCGTTGAATTGATGACCGAATGGATAAGTTCTGAGGAATCTCTGAGTTCGTAGATAAGACGTTGCAGCATGGCCGTGGCACTGCGGACCGTCCGATGCCAATAGACTTCTGAGAACATTACATAGCGAGCGAAGACCATCATTTCGGCAGCAGTTTGTGCTTTGTTTGAAATCATCAATCGGCGTGACTCCGGGCAAATCCGTAACCCATTAATCAATCGGTTACTATCAAAATTACGCCCATATGGTACGCCCGCATGCAGACTATCACGCTGAAGATAATCCAGTTTGTCGATGTCGATTGGGCTCGAAAGTAGTTGGTATAAGAAAAACTGGCCGGGGCTGGATGTTTCTCCGGCCAGAAATGCAATCAATGAAGTGGGGGTTGTATCCCAGTCATCGAATAATAAATTAGCGATTAGCTCGGACCGCAGCGCATGTGCTGCCGTGTGTTCGTGGTGGGGGATGTCGGCAAGTCCCATGTCCTCCATCGGATGGCAATAGGGCCAGTGTCCGATGTCATGTAATAATGCCGCTAGGATAAAGAGTTCAAGTTCATGTTCTGGTATTAAGCGTGAAAACGAATCGTTGGCCTGGAAATGCCGGATGTAACGCAATGCTAAGTGGTAGACACCAAGCGAATGTTCAAATCTTGTATGGGTTGCGGAAGGATAAACGGATCGAACGAAACCCAATTGAGGAATCTGCTTGAGTCGTTGAAAGTGTGGTGAGTCTATTAGCCGTAAAACACGTGGTGTTACGGGCACATCCTGTTGAAAGGCGATTCGTATTGTTGAGTTGCTGCCTTCAAGTACGCGTAGTTCGGGAATTGCCATGCCAGAAACGCCTAACTGATAATAACGCCGATATCACCAGCGATTAATGAATAGATAGCCAACATAGCAACAAACAAACAAACGCTTATAAAGCCCTGGCTGTATTCGAACTCAAAGGCTGCCATTGGAGCGAAGGAAACGATCGCTGCGGTTGCCAACGCCAGGATAATAACCGCTGGTAAGATCACCGTGCCGTCCATCATCAATACATTGTCGATAATTAGGTGTTGTAGACGCCAAATACCTCCGTATAGGAGACCGACGCCAATTCCCTTGAAGAGCGTGCTTTTGTCGTTAATTATTTCTGCATCCTGATTGCGTAGGATGACGTAACTTAGACACGAGGTTGCTACTCCCAGAGACAGTCCCGCGATAAGATTAATGAGACCACTGGGCTGAGTCACGGTTTCGCTAATGGAAAATCTGGCAGCAAAGGCTAAGGCCAATCCAACGACTAAGGTGGCTCCGGAAATTATCAGCTCAAGCTTACTTACCGTTGTTCGTTGTCTGCGAATAGAATCGAGTTTGGCCGGTGCACCGGTTTTAGTCTGTTCCCGTTCATGAACTACGACGACGTCTTCGAGTTTTGGGATTTCAATAATCGTTTTGCAGCCAGGACAGGGCCCTTTTCGACCGGCAAATTGCTCGCTTACCTGAAACCGTTTGTGGCAACCGGTACAGATGACATCAATAGCCATAAAGATACCTCTGAGTCATAAAAATACGTCCGAGGCAATAGTGTAGCAGATCAGGCAGAGATAGTGCTACTAGTTCACTCACCTTCGGCAGGTGTTGCACCGCCACCGATGATATCTTGCATAATGCTTGTGTCGGCCGTCCGATTGATAATGATCAGAATCATGAGAACACTCATAAAGATTGGCAGCAACGGCCCTAATGTAATGGCACGTACTAACCAGGTATTTCGATTGTTCTTGTCGGCAACTAAGCTAATAAGTCCGCAAAAAGCGCTCATAATTGAAATCAGAAGGACAATAGCTGCCAGGTCAATCGGGAAATTAGTATCGGTGTAATTGAACTGAAAGAACTTTGTCATCAATTCAACAAACTCGATATGTTTACTTTTATCAAGATGGTAATACTCGTTGAGCGTCGTGGAGAGCACCAAAACAAGAACGACACCTAGGAAAACAAGCAACGAACAAATTGCCCATTCACCGGTTCGTTTCTTGGCGTCTTCGCGAAGTTGTTCTTCTAATTCGAGTTCGATATTTTCGTCGGCCATCATTGGTCCAATCGCTTGGTAAGTAGGTGAACATACTACTTTAATGATTTTCGGCTTAAATCTCGCCTGATATTAGGCGAAATATAGTTTCTGACGTTTAACTTAAGTACTTATTGATCAAATAGCAGATCGTCTTCTGTGATCAGGTTAAATCCTTTATCCGTCAGTGTTTCCACAGCATAATCGATATTATCGACCATGAGCGCCACGACGGGCCTTCCGTGGGGACGTGAAAATAGAGGGTATGTCTGAGTGATATTGATTTCGGCCTGTAGCAGGGCAGTACAAACGTTTAACAGCGGTTGTTGAGTATCGGGTAGTTCCAATGCAATGAGTTGGCTTTCGATCATCGGAAGACCTGAGCGTTCAAGCACTTCTCGGCCGGTTTCCGGGTTACTTAGTAGGAAACGGCCAAAGGCGCATTCTGTGGAATCATTGATCGAAAGGGCAAGTATTTGAACGTCGCTCCCCTCAAATCGCCGTATCACTTCCATGAGTTGTCCGACACGATTTTCCAGAAAAATCGTAAATTGAGTGAGCGCCGGATAATCCCGTCCACGCATCGTTGATAATTCTGTAAAACCGTCTTCGCCAAAACTCATGGAAGCCCCGTCGCCAGAAAGTACACTTTTAAGTAGATTTATTTTATCACGATAATCAGAAAACTAAGAATTCCAAGTACAAAAAAGGCCCAAGGAATCCAAGTGCAAAGCCATACGATTTCAATCCGAGTGCGATATCAAGAAACCGATGCTCAGGGGATCGTGCATCATGGGAACTACCTGACGTATTTTGAGAAAGCACGAATTGAATTCCTGCGTGCCATGGGGATTAGTTATCGGGATGTCGAGGCGGCAGGGCTCATGCTGGTCGTTGCTAAGGCCGAAATTACGTACTTCCAGCCAGCTTATTTCGACGATGAACTGACGGTGGAAACCCAAGTCGCTTCAACTAAAGGGGCCGCGATTATTCATGAATACGTAATCCGTCGCGGTGAGGATGAAATTGTTCGAGGTAAAACGCGGGTTGGCTGCCTCACAAAAGCAGGTAAGGTGACGCGTGTTCCGAAATGGTTAGGTGGGAAAGGCGACTTTGAGAAACCGGGTTAAAGATCGATTTCGTCAAATGCGTCGAGTAAGTTGTCGAGGTCATCAGCCGGAGTCTGGTTCTGCTGTCGCTTGGGCATCGGCTTGGTCGTAGAATCGGGCTTTGTCTCATTTACTAGCGGGGACGCAATTGTCTGTTGGTCGGTCGCCGCCTTTTTCTTCTGATCAAGGGATTTGAGAATATGACGTCGTGCGTCGATCGGTCCGGGGAACTGTGAAAGATCTAAGCAGTCGATTTGCCGTTGCATGGGATCGTAATGGCCTGGAGATGCGATCGGTAGAGCTGCTGCCAATGGTGTATCCCCAAAATTGCCAATGACTCCCGCCTGACGGAGCAGTGGTTGTGCCTCAGCCTGACCATACCAGGAAACAAAGAACATATCACCGCGTACGCCTTCCAGGCAAAGTGAATCAGTGCTCTCAGGCTCAATATTCTTGACATCACCAATGATCGAGACTTCCAGGCCGTCTTTCATTAATAGAATGGCCACGAGTTCTTCTTCGAAATCCCGGCGTTCAGTCGAAGGGTGATCTGTCTGTGAAAGTACGATTACCAAAAGTAAACCTCTTATTAGGCGGAGCTATTCATCTATGCTATTTGGCAAACGTCGAAGAGGAAACCCCAGAAGGATTTCAAAAGTGGGGAAGGACAAAATTTCGGCCGATGTAGATTCCCAATGACGTTCCGGCACAATTGTAAGCAAGGTCCAGCCATTCAAATACGCGAGTGGCAGTCGTAATCTGGAGCAATTCAAGTACTACTGCCAGCGTAAGTGCTAACACGGACGACGATAGGAAATCTTTGGGCCA
>DEAW01000143.1:0-3438 GCA_002348315.1 Planctomycetaceae bacterium UBA2972
AAGATTCAAACTCCACCCTTCTCTCCTTCACGTCTTTGGCGATTCAGTCCCGAAATATTCCTGAGAAAAGGACTCGGCAATGCCAAAAGCCCGTACTCATACATCACCTCCGCTCGCGGACTACGTGACTACGCCGCAACGTCAACGGTCGACCAAAGCACTGTCCAGATGATGCTAATGGTCGCGAATACGTTTCTGTCAGAGCGAGAACGGCGAGGGGAGTTTAAAGATATTGCCAGCGAAGGATCGCAGTTGGACCCGGACGAACGGACTCACTTGGTAGAACGTGAGTTTCAACGCATCATTGGCCGACGACCGACCGAAGCCGAACGGAATCGATATCTCGCCTTCTTCGAACAGAATATTGAGTTAGGTGGAAATCTGGATGGCTTCAAAACCACGGTCAAAGCAATCTTCCTAAGCCCGGAGTCAATGTACCGGATGGAATTTGGTTTGGGGGAAACAGATCAATTTGGACGACGTCACCTGTCACCGGAGGAGTTGGCTCACGCCATTGCCTACGCGCTGACAGACGACGCTCCGGAACGCAGCACTGCGATTCGGGATGCTCTGCAGGCCGGTCAGCTTAACACAAAACAGAGTGTGGCTAAGCTCGTCCGGCAAATGCTTGACGAGAAACTTACGAAAGGACATTGGTGGCGAAAAGACGTTCCCCGTATCATGCGTTTCTTCGATGAATACTTCGGCTTCCATCGAGCGGGTACTGTCTTCAAAGATACCACTCGTCAACGCACAGAGAAAATTCCTCAATGGAATACCACTATGCTCGTGCATGATGCGAGGATGTTGATCGAACATATCCTGGTAAATGATCAGGACGTGATCAGTGAACTACTGACTACGAATAAGTACTTTATCGCTCACCCCGGCGATAACCAATACGCTCTGGAGCAATACGAAGCGAAGATTAGCGAAGTTACCGACCCAGGCTATGTTGACGCTCAGGTTGAAATACGTCAGCAGCAGATTGATCGGGATTTTAATTTCGAAAACATGCCGGAAAAGGCACAGCAGGCATTAAAAAATGCTCGGCGCGACGCAGAAAGAACAGTGTCACTATTCCAACTTGCCATAGACTCCGGGTTGAATCGACATCCCAGCTACCCGTTTTCATCGAAAAGCCATGGAATCGGAGACCTCATCTATATCGAACCGTACAACCTCCCCTCCAATGCTCGAAATCAGGAACAGGTTTGGGATTGGCAGGTGCAGCAACCTGTCGAGATGCCCAAAGAACAGCGAGCTGGAATTTTAACGCATCCAGCCTGGTTGGCGGCTTATTCGTTGAATGAAGATAATGATCCAATCCATCGGGGCATCTGGGTTTATGAACGCCTGCTGGCCGGCGTGCTTGGAGATGTTCCTCCGGATGTGGATGCAAATGTTCCGACAGACCCTCACATGACGTTGCGGCAACGCATGGAACCGCTTCGCTCGGAAAGCTGTTGGAAATGTCATAGAAAAATAAACCCGCTCGGAGAAACATTTGAAATCTTTGATGATTGGGGACGTTATCGCTCGGTTCACTATTTCGATCAAAATGCAGAAATCTACCTGCGAAGAGATGGAGAATTTGAACGTAAACTTAAAGAAGGTAAGCTCACAACCAGAATGGTGAATGCGTCGGGAGCCATCGCATTCTCAGGAGATACCGAAATTGATGGAGAAGTGAAAGATGCGATCGAAATGATGCACCGTCTGGGGAACTCTGAACGTGCTCGGCAATCTTTCATACGACACCTGTTCCGTTACTTTATGGGGCGTAACGAGATGATGAGTGATTCGAAAACAATGGTTGAGGCTGAAAAAGCATATTTGGATAATGGCGGAAGTTTTAAGGCACTCGTGGTATCATTACTAAGTTCCGACTCATTCCTTTACCGAAGATAAGACTAGACACGGTTGTTAGCACTAAACAATGAGCAATAAGATGATTAGCTATAAACGACGGGAATTTCTTCAGGGACTTTCGCTTGGCAGTGGTGCTTTGGCTATGGCTCCCTTTCTCGAAACCCTACGCCTTCAGGCAGCCGGCGATGCCTCGGCGTTGCCCAAACGGTTCGTATTTGTAGTTAAATCGTCCGGGGTCGATAAATTCAATCTTGTCCCGGAAGGTCTAACCAATAACTTCGTTGATGAGACCGATGGTAAAAAGCTTGGAAACCGGGGTCGTCGAGAAGGCACAATGGTTGATGTTGCGTTGGGAGACCATCAATTACCGGAAAAGCTAGCAGCGTTGGAAGAATTTAAGGATCGATTGACAATCATCCAAAGTCTTTCAGGTGTGGGTTTCCGTGGGAATCACACGAAGGGATTTGGAGCTCTTTCACTGCACGACTCTGAAACCGTTGCGATTGCCCCTACACTGGATTGCCTGCTAGGAGAGCACCTTTCTATGGGGCCCTATCCGATGTATGGCATGGCAATGAACGGGAGGTTGCTAGAGTCCGGAAACTGGCCCGAAGATAATTACTGCTACCCAAACCTCTCAGCATATGGTGCCGCCAAGCCGGTTGCCTATCAGGCATCCCCGCGTAAAGCCTATCTTGAGTTGTTTGGAGCAGCAGTCGCCAGCCCTGAACAGCTTAAAAAGAAGCTGGCGTTGGGTGGAAACCTGTTGGACTTTCTGTCGGAAGACGCTCGCCGCGTTGAAAAGCAGTTATCAGGAGAGGACAAAGACCGTTTTAATCTGTATCTGGAGTCTTTTAACTCACTGCGTCAGATTGAAGAGAAGAAAGCCGCTTTGTCAGAGCGAGTGCAGCAAGCGGCTCCGGAACTTACTGACCGATATGATTCTCGTGCTCCTTCTGCAAGAATCGAATCTCATTTTGAAATCGCAACTTCAGCATTGATTGCTGGCCTAACGAATGTAATCACGTTGCGTCCGGATACGCTGGGAGTAAAATACTCGGAACTAAATCTGTCCAATTCGGTTCATGCGATTGGGCATCTCCAGGAAAACAAAGCCTCGAATGGCTGGTCTGGTCATCAAGCCCGGATGGAAATTGAGAAGCTGCACATCAAAGAGATTGCGCGAATGGCGAAAAAGTTCGCCTCCATTCCCGAGGGCGATGGAACAATGCTGGACAATACTTTGATTGTTTACATGTCTTGCTCGTCTGGTGACCATCATTGTGGAGGTCATGACTGGCCGTTCGTGCTGCTTGGCGGCCTGGGCGGCAAATTGCGTACGGGTCGTTATTTAGAGTATCCGAAATATGGTGATATTGGTCACCGGACCACCGGAAACCTATATCTTTCTCTCATGCACGCAGCCGGAATGAAAACGGCTGATACTTTCGGGCAGCCCGACGCAAATCTAAAAGATTTGGACCTCAAAGGACCGCTGGAAGAACTGAGCAGCTAGCTAATCAAGTAGACAGTTAGATAGTTAAACAATTAGACAATTGGTCGGTT
>DEAW01000143.1:3771-9673 GCA_002348315.1 Planctomycetaceae bacterium UBA2972
CCGGATCTAGTAAAATATCGTCGATGACTTTCCAGATAGTTTCGTCGAGGTATTGGCCATGCGTTGTTTCTTAATACTGTTCGTTGCATTTCTCACATGCTACTCATCAGAAGAAGTAAAGGCTGGGAAAAAGACGAGAGTTGTGTTTAATGACGATGCGCAATTCCTCTTTGAAATGCAGGATATTAAAGATCCGGTTGCTTTTGTAAAGGGTTGGCTCGACCGGGAAATGGAAGCGATTCCGTTTAATACCTTTGTGTTTCTTGCTGCCACTCCTGACATTTGCACCTACGAGACAAAAGCTGGTGAAGTTTACGGTGACCGTCATCTCCCCGATGGAAATACGGGATGGGCTCCTGGAATCCGGGCATTACGAGCAGCCGGTACGGATGCGCTGCGTCTGGTTACCGAACATATGAAAGCTAATGGTAAAGAAGTGCTGGCTGCAATTCGGCTTAGTGACACTCACCATAGAAGTCTTGATCCGACTGTACCACTCGTTCCCCAATTCGCGATTGATAATCCTCATTTTGTAATTAAACAGCCGGACGACCGTAAAAACGAAACGGCTCTCGATTACAGCTATCCGGAAGTGAGAGCACATCGGCTCGCGATCATGCGGGAGATTGTGGAGAACTATGATGTAGACGGGTTGGAACTCAATTTCGTTCGCTGGGCGAAGCACTTTCCACGCCACCAGGGCAAAGAGAAAGCTCACATCATGACGGAATTTATGCAGTCTGTTACGCAAATGCTCAACGACGTGGCACTTGCCAAAGGACGAAAAAAACCGTTCACGTTGGGGGTGAGAGTAGCAGAATCGATTGAAGCATGCTGGAGATCCGGCGTTGATATTGAAGCCTGGGTCAAACGCGATTGGGTTGACTATATCGTCATATCCACATGGAATAATACCGACCCCCAACTACGCGTTGATCAATTTGCGAAATTCGCTAAGCCTCAAAACGTAGATTTGATTTGTGTCATGGGAAACATGATGGGAGCAATGAATTCCGGCCCGCCGTTTATTCTGGATCGGCCGATTGCCATGTCAGCAAAACACGCAAGGAGCTATATGGGAATGCTCCTGACCGAAGATGAAGCACGTGGAGCAGCGGCAAATTTCTACAAAGGAGGGGCCGATAGCATCTCTTTTTGGAATGTCGGAATTCATTTTGGAAGCCTGGCCACAGCTACAGCAGAGCAAGTCGATAGGATGCAGCGATGGACTTCCGCAGTCGCCAATAAAAAGACTGTTTATTCCGGCCCGAGAACCTATCGGTATTTACCGATGGGAAAAGGAATGAGTGATCGTGCGCCGCCACTACGAAATTATCCCTGGTATGACGAAGGCTATAGTCCGTTAGGCCATAAGAACAGCCCTACTATTCTTTTAGGCAATAACACTGTCGGTCAAAGGCACGCCTTTCCATTTTTGATGGCGGATGGCCGACGCGGCGAGAAGCTTGTTGGCAAAATGACGTTTTGGGTCTATCTGCTGGAATCTCCTACGCAACTAAAAATTGATCTTAACGGCGTCCAAATACCGGCTGATAAGATCGAAGCGGTCAAATCCGGAACACGCCGTGGTGGCATTGAAGGATTTCGATTTGAAGTCACTCTATCCAATTGCCCGCCATTTAGAGGTGATAACAAACTTGGCTTCACGCTTAATGCGGCGAACAAATCAGACATGGTCCCCTATATGGAAGAACTTGAAATCGTCGTTGAAAATGACTGATCCAGTTCGACGAGGTGGAGGTCTCAAAGTACTACGTATTGCTGCGATTCCGTCTGCTTCCAAATCGTTTGAAACAATGGATCCTCAATGTCGTCCCACATTTCAGTGCGAACCTGATTGTTATAGCCGGGTTCGGGACCCGGAATGTCATCCCCAAGCAGGCGGCTCATAATTCTCAGGTCATCGGTGTGCCCTTTCAGATGAGGCCTGTGCCGAGTCACTATAGTTGGACCATTCTGATACATGATCCTGACAAGAAATGGTTCATAAGCAGGCACAGGTTGTTGGGCGATCTCTCGGACCCTTTCCTCGACAACTTCAATGCCGAGGCCCGGCCCTTGAGGCACGTTGACCTTTCCATCGGATACCTTCATCGGTTGTTCGCAAACGTGGTCATCCCAATGCAGTGCCAGATTAACATGATCCAGCGTGGCCTGAGGAAAGACGCTTGCTTCGTGCGCGAGAAATGCCTGATTGATGAAGCCACCGCACTGCTGGAGCATAAATGGTAATTGCGCGCTATCGGCCAAAGCTGAAATGCGAGTGGCATTACCAATCGGTGCATGACCTGCCATACTTCCGTCGCACAACCCGCGGTTCATGAATTCAGTCGGGCCGTGGTGGACGAGGATTTCACTTTCACAGGTCTCTGTGAGATGCCGCCAGCCTTCCACCTCTGAGATCCGAATGGGATCCTCAATACGTCCTACTATTGAGTGTTTTTCCAACTCCCGGATGATCGGCTCAACATGAGATAAGGTTGAATTGACGTTGAAATCGTAGTGTACGCGGAAACCCTTTGGTGCCACTTTTTCCATCGCTTTGGTTTGCTCGAGTACGTTTTGAATTTCATCGATGTGATATTTGATCCAACGATAACCTAGTGAAGCGGCATGCCTAACTTCCCGTTGCATGGCTTCAGGCTCCTGCGAGACCGTCCAGGCGGCGACGGGAATTCGCGTACGAACCTGGGGGCCGATAAGTTTCCACGCCGGAATCTGGAGAAATTTCCCCATCAAATCGTAGGCGGCCATGTTCATCGGCAGGTCTTTGCGTGCTGCTAGCCAATCGAAGGGGGAAGTTCCTATATAGCGGCGTCGGTCCTCTCTGGACAAAGAAGAGACTCCCCAGCTTTCACCCCAGCCGACAAGTCCAATATCGGTAGTTACTTTATATATAGTACGCGCCTGAATATTGGGACCGTGATAACGAAATAATGCCTTGGCATGAAAGTCATGATACGGCAAGTGAATTACGAATCGTTCAATCCTGGTAATTGTAATTTTATCCCGTTTGAGACGAGCCTGTTCGATCCATGCATTAGCCTGTTGAGGTAATGCAGTAGCGGCTGCCAGAACAGAACAGTGATGCAGAAAGTGTCGTCTGGAATCATTCATGTGACCACCTCTGGGGATAAGCGAGTAGGGATAGGAAAACTCAGTTTGTGCCGAGAGCATTATAACACGCAGAGGTGGTGCGGGATTTAGCTTAAGAAGTGGGCCGAGGGTGTGGCGGAAAGGCAATTTTTACAGTTAAACAGTTAATGTGTTAGGCAGTTAAACAATTAAACAATTAGACAATTGAACAGTTACCCAATTGGACTCGGACTCAGTCAATTCATTGCTCAAATTGAAATACCGTTCGACAGGGATGAGAGTATGGTCGGATGCCAGGCTTTTCGAATTCACGCCTTCTCAGAACTGCTATATTAGAATTTCCAATCGGTGTCCGAAGCTAGAACGATATCTGAAATTCCGGAATGTTAGTTTAGAGAAAATCTGGTGGTGTGTTAGGCCACGATCAGCTAGCGGACGACAGGAAATTCATTAACAGTCGAGATTGAGCGATGAACAATAATAGTTGTAAGCAAAGAGACTTACTCAGGCCGTTAATATATCTATTGGTTTTTTTGTTCGTCGCGACTAACCCCTTAAAAGCAGAACATAACAAACTGCTACAGGAAGAATTCAGAGCTGGGATCAGTCGACATGTGGTGAGTGATAACGACGGTTATTGCTACTTACTCTTGCCAAACGGTACGTCCGACGGAAAAACCGAATTCACGTTGAAAGTATCCGAAAATCCTCACCCTCGAGAACTCTCTGATTTCTCCTCTGCACTTCCTCTTCCGAAGTTAAACCCTGCTGCCGGAGAACGAATATTCTCCGCTGGTCTTTGCGTTGATTCGGAAAACCTTCTTCACCTCATCTGGACATCCACTAACGGACAGACCGTTTACAGCGTAATAAGTTCAAACCAATTACGATCGGATCAAAGCGATGCCAAGTGGCTTCATCCTGTTACTAAACAAGATGGCGTTCTTGTCATTGGCCCCGCTCAGTCCTGGGCAGGTGATATCTGTCGGGGACGCAGCGGAGAAATCTGGTTGACCTGGGCGACGTCGGTGGATGATGGCGAAGAAGTGGCGATTTTTGTTGGTGCAATTATTAAAGGACGTTGGCAGTCCTTTGAGCTTGATCGTGAAAAGAAGATATATCCGCCATCCATGGCCATTTCGCAGGACGGCCGTTTCTTTTATTTGGCGTGTGGTGATCACATTGGAATAACACGCAGCTTACACGGTAGGTTCTCTGACTTGGGTTCCAACCGTGAATGGAAACTACAGAAGACACACTCGGGTAACCGGCCTGCTCTCGCGGAATTGAACGGAAACTATCTCGCAGTGCATGAATCCGGTGACGCGTTGAAATTCACAATGCTGGAACCAGTTACAAAATGGCAACAATCTCACGCACTAACCGATCTGGATAACCGACTAGTCTGGGATACAGTACATTCGCCGCGAATGGTCATAGACCAGTACGGTGTTCCATGGATGTTTTTCATTAACTCGACACGACAGCATATTTTCTATTCCCGGTGGCTGGGGACGCAATGGAGTCCGATATTGAATGGTCCCTGGCTTACACAAAACACTTCCCGATTTGAAGCAAATCATCTTGATATTGATTGGTTGGCGGTGGAACACGGGTTAGGGCCGGATAACTCCTCCATAGGAATCACAATAGGAAATCGTAGCCAGACGCTCAGGACGCGTTTTGAATTACTATCTGTTCCCCGGATAAGTTCCGACGTTGGTACTAAGACACTCTTTTTGGATCTCAAAGAGGTGCAGCATATCGACGGAGTTGTGTTGAAAGTTAATACAGCGAGCAAAAATACGGAACCTGTAATCGTAGGTGGTAAGTCAGGGGACTTCGACTCGCAAGGCGCCTCTAAAGTCGCCGTGCATAAACAGGATGGAGTCTACCGAGCGTGGTATACGGGTATGCACCGGGAAGTCGGTTCCGAGTGGCCGAAGAGCGGACCCGTCCCTTACAGTCGTGTCGGGTATGCAGAGAGCACTGATGGGATCCACTTCAGGAAGAAGCCGCTAGGGTTGTCATCATTCGGAAACAATAACAATACCAACGTAGTAAAGGGCCTACCGGCCACACCTATTTTCCGCCCGATAGTACCAAGTGGTATGCACATTGACGTCAAAGATTCCGATCCGGCTCGTCGCTACAAATTACTTACCTGGACTGGTGGTCGTCCCGCAGGAAATACTCCCAGAGGCAATTCTATCGACGAGCAGACATGGACTCTTTGGACATCGCCCGATGGACTTAGTTGGAACGAGGCAAGTAAGGGAGCAATAGGTTATCCCGGTGGAATGCCAGCCTCCTTTTCACCTCAGTCAATGTTTTATGACCCCGGCGAATTAGATCCGGCTAAGAAATATAAAGCGTATGGATTTATTGGGCTCAATAACGATCGTCGAGGTGCGGGATACGGCTATAGTAACGATGCAATCGAATGGACTGCTGATGCTCGAAATCCGATTTTCGATCCTGCTGCGCGTGCCACGCCTGTCGTGCGAGGTGGCAAGGTACAACAGATTCACGATGCGTCCGTGTTTAAATACCACCAGTACTATCTTGCGTTCTATCAGTACCAGCGTGCTGGTGATGACATGGCGGTTGAATTAGCGATGAGTCGCGATGGTGAAAACTTCGTTTTTGTTAAGCCGGGATCTGAAGTCGTACGACGAGGCGACGCTGGTGAGTGGGATTGTGATATGATTGGCCCCTCAGTACCTCTAGTTGATGAAGATGAGATCAAAGTTTATTACTCGGGTTATCGATTTAGTGAAACGGA
>DEAW01000036.1:0-1231 GCA_002348315.1 Planctomycetaceae bacterium UBA2972
GTACCAGCTTTGGGAGCTCGAATCGTACATTTTTCGATCATGTCATTGATCTCTTCGAGTTTTTTCAACTCTTCGTCGTAGTTTTTATTTTCAGCTTCGAGCGCGGCTTTTCGGGTTTCTATATCGGCGTCGAATCCTACAAGCATTTTCTCGCGAGTGATTTCGCGCAACGTCTTTAGTTCGGTTTCGCGTAGGGCAAGCTCCAATGACGATCTCTGGACGGAAAATCGGTCCGCCGCCAATTGCTGCTGGGTAACAAATCCTTTGGCTGCCAGACGTTCACTGAAGGTTGCCCGGTCCTGAGCCTGTGAAAGATTCTGTTTGGCAATGAGGATATTGGATTCGATGGTCTGCTCATTGGTCTTAAACGTTCCTTCCGTGTATTCCTGCTTACTGATTTCGGCCTGCCGCAAAGCCGCGGACGCTGAAATCTTGGTTGATTCAGCTCGGTTCACCAACACTTGTTGAGCTTGTTTTTGATCTTCGAGAGTGGAGGAATCCAGTTCAACTAAAAGATCCCCCTTTTTAACAACAACTCCCTCATCAACAACAGTAATAATCTCGACGCCACCCGTGGATCGCACTTCACACTTGATTTCTTCATTTTGAGCAGATTCGATATCTCCCACTTCCCGGATTGTATGGGTAAAGATTTCCTGTTTAGCTTCACTAAATTGGAAGCTGAGGACTTCTTCGGGCTCAATAGCGCTTTGGAGCATGCTCCAGGCATACCAGCCGACTCCACCAATCGCTGTCAGAATGACGGCAAAAACCAGATTTGTGTTTCCGTGTTTTCGTGTATGACGGGGAGAAGACATGATTTTCTCGGGTGGGGTTAATGTTGGCGGGGATACAACAAACGGGCTTCGTTTATTGATTATCCGTTTAGGGGACATCTTTTGTAAGTCGAAAACTAATAAGTTTGCGACTTTGGTAATTTTATATCAACACCGTGAAGGTGGTAAAGTTTCCTAGTAATTACCAGAAAGCACTTACTTTAAAGGCTAATCATTGCCGAATTAAGCTTCAGTATCTTTTGATTCTTCCGGCGTTTCATCCGATGGACGGTCCGTATCGTCCGTTTCGTCCTGCGTTTCCTCTTCAGATAAAGCGGGATAGCCGTGTTTAGGGCCGATCGGGCCGGGGTCAATCCAGGCGCCATTTTCATCAATCGACATCGTACCCAGTGCGAAATCGAGTTGCCCACGATTCATTTCATAACCAACCCAAA
>DEAW01000036.1:1665-10711 GCA_002348315.1 Planctomycetaceae bacterium UBA2972
TCGTTCTTTGAAACAGTACATTCCTGACCGCGACCTGAAGCTGCTTTCGGTTTGCCTCGAAGTTAATTTTCTGGAGCATGATATCCCGTAATGCTCGTTTCATAGCCAGGAATTGGCCGTCTTCATATCTGTAATAATCGCGTAGGGCTTGCTGGTATTCGAGTAGTGATTGACGATAGAAGTTTCTTTCGCGAAGTCGTGTGATAGGAGCATCCCAGGACAGACCCGCTCGCAATGAACCGGTGGTGTCACGGAAGCGGAATGGGTCGTCTCCTGTATTACCGATGCTTCCCTGTAATTGCAGGCTAAGATCGCTTTCAAGACGGTCGGCGTTGTAGGCAATCAGACGCCATTGGTCCATCAATTGAGCTCGTTGGTTCATCCAGTCCAGCCGATTTTTTGAAGCAATATCATAGGCATCCTGCACCGTTATGTCGATCGGGGTTAGGTTGATGGACTCCGCTCGGGCACTAGTTAAAACCAGGCTCAATTCGTGGGCATCGTTTTGTAGATTGAGTATTATTTCCGGTATACGAGACATAATTCGTTCTTCCAGAGCCTGATAAAGTTCCTCGTCGTTCAAACCAGGGCCATCTTTAAGCATGCCATCGATACGAGCGGTAAAGCCGGTGATCGCTTCGCGTTTGTTTTCCAGTCGACGGTCGAGATCGTCCAGGTCCGCGTTCAGCAGATCGGGTAATTTGTCAAGATAGTTACCATCGAGTAAGTTCGATTCCAACGCGGATTTGGGAACAAGTGGATGATCCGTCAGTTCAGCTCGCAGATCTTCAATCGACTTTTTGCGGTCAGGAACAATTTCCTGGAGAGTAATGATATCGTCACGTGCTTTAATGGTCTCGTTTCGAACCTGATTGAAAAGGTTATTGACGATTACCGCTTCTGCTCGCAGCTTTTTCAGGCCCTCTTCGATTTCCGGTCCCCAGTCGATGGCCATCAGTTGAGGCTCATTTGCGCGTAGCGAGTTGTTAATGATTTCACCAACACTTTGCTGATGCTCCAGAATATCATTTTGTAATTGCAGCACGTTTTCGTCGATCAGATTAAAATTTGCCAAATCTTCTCCGTCGATGACTACCTCGATATCTGGAGGCAGGCCAATCTGATTGATGAATCCATCTAATTGGCCATCGTAATTAGCCTCTCGCTGAATCTGCTCAGTGAGCGCGCTATAGAACGAAGCCTTCGTCCGTTGCACGTTATTAAAGTCAACAAATCCGGCCTCGAAGTAGGACTCAAATAACTTGAGTGAGCCTTTCTGGGCAACGATAGCGGCGCGTCTATTGATGAGACTTTTTTGCGTTTGCAAAAGTCCGAGATAGCCTTGTGCCTGAGCACCACCACTTCCGCTACCACGGAATCCACCGAGACCACCAAATCCACCACTTCCAACACCTGTGAAGCCTGAAAGTCCCGAACCACCAAAGAGGCCACCGATACGATTAACACCGCCAGAGCCCTGGCCTGTGGTGATATCCATGTAAAATCCCTTGCGGAACCGTTGGTATTCGCGAACGTTGTAAAGCAAGCTTCGTTCTGTACGAGTGAGCCGTTCAAGGACCTGATCTTTACCACCATATCGCAAGAGAGGCTGAATGATGTTGACGTCAAGTAAAGTCGATGTGCCAAAGTCGTCAGGTCCGCTGAATTGCCACATCAGACTATTCGCGAAGTTGACCAATGCCGTTGCACCAGAGGCATATTTTTGACTCATCTGAATCCCACGGGTGGCGAGTGCGAGGCTGCTTGAATCATTCCCAGTCACGGCTGGGCCTGTGCTGCGATAGCTCCCACCATAGCCACCATAAAACTGAGTATCGAATTCAAATCTTTCTGCACTCACATCAAGTGCAGAAAGATACATTTGTTCGAGTTGACGCTGGTAGGTGGTGGAGTGAAGTAAGGCGAGCTTGTAGGCCTTGTCGGAATCTAGATAAAGTTTTCCATCGTCACTTAATGGCAAGTGTTCTCGCCATTCGGGGTTTTCGAACGAAGTGACCTTTTCCTGCTCGGCCCAACCTTCGAATCCTTCCATGCCATCGACTTCTTTCATATAGGCGGAAGCTGCTTCATCGTCCTGAGGCATCGGTGGGTTATCCGGGTCATAGTTGGCATACATTCGACTCTTTGGATCAATCTTGATCGAAAAGTCTTTCATGCTCCATCGCTCATCGTTTCCTTTTTCCTTAAGGATATAGAGAGCTTCATGGTCCGCCTGTTTTCGGTAGAACGAACGACTGCAGCCCGTCAAATTAGTCAGCAACAGCGTTAATACCAGGACACTAAATAGTAGAGGTCGGCGGCATTCGAGGTTACGGGGGTTGAGTTTCACGTTATTCGCCTTTGAGGGAATTGAATCTGTTTTTCGGGTAGCAAACCGATAGCTTCGTACCCGAGTGAAGCGGCGGATTACATAGTTGCATAACTAATTTGGCAAAGTAGGTAAATTGGGGAAAACTTACCGCATGCGTAGACTCTACGCCTATGGCTTACGAATCGCCTGAGATTCGGAGGTTCTTGAACGAATCTGCAAAAACGGTGAAACCAATTCATTCCTGTCGAGCAATACGCCGGTCGCGGTTCTTAATATTTGGCTAAAGCGGGGCTTAATCAGAGGCAAAACATAGCCGGAGCGGGTGCGGCGATGAAAATACTTGCTTTTGACAGTGAGTACTCGTACTATCGAAATACACCGTCAAGTGGAGGCCTAACACAGGATCAAATAGAGTGGTTCTGAGTTCCACATTCGAAAATAGTGTTAAAAACTAGTGGATTTACTGATAGGACGACCTAAAAGGTGGTAAATGCCAAGGCCTTTACTGGTCGATACTAGAGGGTGAGTGCAGATGTTTGTTGCATTGCAAACATCTTGTAAATCGAACTTCTATATACAGAAGAGAAGATATAGAAGACGAGAAAGTCTCGATAAGAGCCTCATGAGAGCCTAGTACTAGTAGTTCAGGTAATTCAGGGAAAACCATGTCAACAGCAGAGATCTTATTCATCGGATACGGTTTTGTATTCACCGTGATGCTGTTTTTGTCCATCAAACAGTGGCGATGGTTTCATGTCTTCATTTCTTTCCTGTTAATAATCTCATCACTCCTGTTCACCCAGGTTTCATCCTATGTGCTTGATTTCCGTCAAAGAGCTGCGGCGAGTTATCAGGCTGCAGTCAATGAGCGTGATGGTCATCAAGATGACATCAATCTTATTTTGCATGGTCTAGAAGCAGATAAAGCGCGAGCCAGTGGCGATTCGTTAGTCTCGCTTAGACGCCAGCTCGAGCGTGCTTTGGAAGGTCGCGGACGAGTTTGGGAAAATGCACCGTTAAGTGACGTTCAGGGAAATCCAGCGATTGCTGGTACGACTGCGACCGTGACGCTGCCCAATGATGCACATGGTATCGAAGCAGGTACTCGCCTCTTCGCGTTTACCGAGATGGAAATCGATCATGCGGCTGCTCCGGCCGCACCTGCAGAGCCAACAGATGGACCACCCGGAGTGGCACCGGCAGCAGCTCCGGCACAGGCCGAGAAAATCAAAGTCCCGGCCGTCTATCTGGGTGAATATGATGTTGATACAGTCAACGGCGCCGCGATCACGATCAAATGTGCGTTTGCTCCACGTGTCTTTAACCCGGCGAATATAGCCAACGGACTGACGGTTGCTTTATACGATTCAATGCCGAAGGACTCTCACTTCAAATTTGCTTCCCGAGCGGCAGATAAATACGATCAGTTAGCTCAGGGTGGTTTGGACAACTCGGAACCATTATTCGGAGAGATGGATAACGAAAACATCACTCAGTTATTCCGTACAGCTGTGCAGCCCTTGGTCCAAAATCAGCACATTATTAATGATGACAATGAGATTCTCGCCAAACGAGCAATTAATCTGCTGCCACTTGGGAACAAACTGGTTGAAGAATTCGTTGCAGATGGCCGGCCTCTGAATGGCCGTGAAGTTGATCCGAAAAACATCTGGTACAAATTACAGTTCACCACGAAAACAACGCTGACTCAAAAGGTGAATGGAGATGACGCTCAGGCAGCATTAACTGAGGCGGGTGTCTTCCAGGCTGGCGAAGCGATTAGCCCGTTGTTCTACCATAAGAGCCCAACCGAGATCTCTTACAACGAAATGACTGGCGCAACTCAGATTTCACCAGGCAAGGCAACTGACTCGATCGAATTCGACGTCAATGACATTGCTTATATTGCTGCAGCCGAAAAGATCGTTCAGGAAAACCGGATCGTCCCCGTAGAGGTTTTGGTTTCCGGAGCTGAGGGTGTTGATCCTGTAGCACGTAGGATCGTGGATTACTTTGTACGACCGCTTCACGATTACAACCACACGTTTCATGCCTATGAAGCTCGCCTGCAGACGTTGGCGTTCAGTGATGATAATGCTCGACATGACATCACAGCGACCACGGCTGCGAGAAATGATGTTCAGGTGCAAATCAACTACCGCAAGCAGGAAAAGAAAGAACTGGAACTTGATCTCGAGTTACATCGTCGTGATGAGTACGAAGCGGATCTATACTCTCAGGCCTTACAAGCGGAAGTTGAACGTTTAACAGCCTCGCTGGCTGAAATCTTCGATCGAAATCAGACGTTAGCTCAGACTTTGACGGATCGCCAGCAACAGCTGGAAGAAGCGATTGATGCCCGGACTGAAGAAGCCGAGAATGCTGCCGGTAATTCGGAAGAATAAATAGAAGTCTTCAGGTCGCGGTTTACCCGCTCTCGGGTAAAATACATTTCATGGGTATTCATGACCGCGATTACTACCGAGACGAGGAAACGCCTCAGCGTGCGCAGATGGTACGCAATATCCGTAAACTCTCTGTGACCAATAAACTACTGCTTGCCAACGTCGTCAGTTATGTCGTGTGTTGGTTAGTATGTTATCAAAGTCAGGCTCGCACAGAAGCAGTTTATTCTGCTCTATCGATTACCAATGACTATTCTCAATTCTGGCAGGTCTGGCGAGTATTAACCTATGGCTTTATGCATTCTCCGCATTGGGCCGAACCGGGTGGTATTTGGCACCTGTTGATGAATGGTTTTGGTTTGTGGATGTTCGGTCGATTTATCGAACAGAGATATGGCGGCGCCGAATTTCTGAGGTTTTATCTACTGGCAATCGTTTTTAGCGGGCTGGTGTTTGTTGTTACAAACCTGGGGCCGGAACCAACCCGTGCAGTTGGAGCCTCAGGTGGCGTGGTCGCGATTGTCATTCTGTTTTGCTTTCTGTACCCACATGAAAAACTGCTCATCTATGGCATTATTCCAGTACCTGCCTGGGTCGTTGGGATTCTTTATGTTGGGTTTGATATTGTGACCGGAGTGCGTGATATGCAGGGAGCCAATGCAGCGATCGCCTGGCAGGCACACCTGGGTGGAGCGGCCTTTGCGACAGTTTATTATCTGAGGCATTGGAATTTCGGTAAGTGGTTTAGCGGTTTTGGTAAGCGTAAGCCCAAACTCTCGGTTTATCGTGATGATACACCTCAGCAAGTAGGAGCTAAAACCATCAATGATGAACCCAGCGCGGAAGCTCAGTTAATTGAACAAGGTGAAGAAATATTGCGGCATTTGCACGAGTTCGGTGAAGACAGCTTGAGTAGTCGCCAGCGAAAAACCCTTGAGCGATATAGTGAGCTGATGCAACAACGGCGAGGGCGGGATGATGACCAATACCGCATCTAATCCGAGTCAGACGATACTTACCCGTCGACAGATACTGGCATCCATGGGTGGAGGTGCAGGCATGCTGGCTTTGCAAGCTCTGCTTGCCGAAGAAACAGCAGATGCTGCTGTGCCTGATTTATATGCGCCCAAACAGCCACACTTTCAGCCTCGTGCAACACGTGTCATTTGGTTGTTTATGCATGGAGGTCCCAGTCATGTCGACCTTTTCGATCCCAAGCCGGATCTGGTTAAGTATGCGGGCCAGCCATTGCCAGATTCCTTTGGCTCAGTGATGACTCGACGCAATGTCGCCCGGAATCCGTTGCTGGGTCCCATCAAGCCATTTCGGAAGCGTGGGGAATCCGGATTAGAGATTAGTGATTTTATGCCACACACGGCTCGGCATGCCGATCGTCTTTGTGTGATTAGGTCGATGCATGGTGATAGTGTCAATCATCCTCAATCGGTGTATCAGATGAACACCGGGAATATCCTGATGGGGCACCCAAGCGTTGGAAGCTGGGTGGCTTATGGACTGGGGACGGAGAATCGTGATATGCCGGCCTTTGTCGTGTTGCCCGATCCCGGCGGCGGTCTCAAAGGGGGGCCACCAGCCTGGGGTAGCGGATACTTGCCGGCCAGCTATCAGGGGGTAACGATGCGTCCCGGCGAAGCCCCGATATTAAACCTTGCTCCCCAGCCCGGGATCTCAGCGGAGAAACAGCGTAACGCTTTCTCTTTGTTGCAGGGAGTCAATAGCGAGTTTCTTCAGCGAGTTGGAAAGGATGATGAACTACAGGCGAGGATTGCTGCTTATGAACTGGCATTCCGAATGCAGGCCGCAGCTCCTTCACTTGTTGATATCAGTCAGGAAACGGAAGCGACTCATCAGCTATATGGTTTAGATAAGAAAGAGACAGCGGAATTCGGCAGGCGTTGCTTGCTCGCTCGACGGATGGTTGAACGCGGCGTGCGATTCGTTCAGGTGCATTCGGGAGATACACTTGGGTGGGATGCTCATAAAGATGTTTTAAGCAATCATTCAAAGTATTGCGGTAGCACAGATCTTCCTGTGGCAGGACTGTTAACGGATTTAGAGCAACGTGGCTTGCTGGATGACACTCTGGTTATTTGGTGTGGCGAGTTCGGTCGTATGCCTATGAGCGAACAGGGCAAAGGTCGAGATCATAATCCGTGGGGCTACTGCAGCTGGCTTGCCGGCGCGGGAATTGAAGGGGGCCGGGCGCTTGGGGCAACGGATCCGATTGGATTACGAGCGGCGGAGGATCGCGTCCATGTCAGAGATTTTCATGCCACGATCCTGCATTTAATGGGAGTGGATCATCTCGACTTATCGTACTTTCATAACGGACTGGAAGAACGGCTTACCGGACCACAGGAAGCTCATATCGTGGAGGCGGTCTAATGCGTATTGCTTTGTGGATCACGATGTTGATCTTCCCGCTGGTCGTGGCAGCCGAAGATTACCAAGAGCAGCCAATTCTGGATGAAGATCGGGAGCACTGGTCGTTCTTGCCAATCGAGCGACCTCCGTTACCAAAAGTGAAAGGAGCTGAATGGGCAGAGAACGCAATCGATTACTTTATCTTAGAGAAACTTAATAAAGCGAATCTGCAACCGTTACCTGAAGCGAATCATTCGGCTTTGGTGCGGCGAGCGTTTTTGGATTTGACCGGTTTGCCACCTGCATTTGATGAAGTGACAGCGGATCGAAGTTACGACGAGATGATCGATCAACTGCTGGCCTCTCCCCGGTTCGGTGAACGTCAGGCACAGCACTGGCTGGATCTGGCACGGTTCGCCGAGACAGATGGCTTTGAGCATGACAAAGTTCGAGCCAATGCCTGGAAGTATCGGGATTGGGTGATTTTTGCTTTTAATCAAAACCTGCCCTATGACGAATTTGTAGTTCAGCAATTGGCTGCTGACGAACTTGGACCAAATCATGACCCGACACCAACGATGTTTTGCCTTTCCGGTCCGGACATGCCAGATATCAATTCTCAAACTGAGCGTCGACATTCTTTGCTGAATGAAATGATGGGAACGGTAGGGGCCGTTTTTATGGGACTGCAGGTTGGCTGTGCTCAATGCCATGACCATAAGTTTGATCCGATTAGCCAGGCCGATTTCTATCGTATGCGTGCGCTATTCCAGCCGGCCGTGCATGTTGCTAAAAACCAAAGTGTGGGTGCACTCAAGGAACAGGGAGAGCCCGGGGCGGCACATTTGATGCTTCGAGGGGACTATGACAAACCGGGAATAGAATTACAGCCTGGTTTCTTGCGAGTCGTAAGCAAACCGGAAGAGACCAGTTTTAAGAAGTCGGTAGCTGGTACGACAGGAAGACGACTGGCCTTTGCAAATTGGCTTGTAGATGATCAGCATCCGTTGACAGCTCGAGTCATCGTGAATCGACTTTGGCAGCAGCATTTTGGAACAGCATTGGTTTCGACGGTCAGCGATTTTGGAATTATGGGTACCTCGCCAACACATCCAGAGTTGTTGGATTGGTTGGCTGCCGAACTGCAGGCACAGCATTGGGATTTGAAGGCGATTCATAAGCTGATTATGACCAGCGCGACTTATCGACAAGCGAGTGAAGGAGCAGCCTGGCTAGAACGGAATAAACAGAAAGATCCTGATAACGTATGGTTAAGTCGCTTTCCCCGACAGCGTTTGGATGGTGAAGTGATTCGTGATGCCATGTTCATGGTCGCTGGATTCAAGCAGTATGAAATGGGTGGCCCGGGAGTACGTCCGCCGTTGCAAAAGGAAGTATCACAGACATTATTACGAAATCAATGGGTCGTTTCAGAAGACGAAAGTGATCATTATCGCCGCAGTGTTTATGTCTTTGCTCGACGGAATCTGAGGTATCCGTTGTTTGAGGCATTTGACCGTCCGGATGCTAATGTGAGTTGCCCTCAGCGGCAAAAATCAACGACAGCTCCGCAAGCCCTGATCCTGTTTAATTCCAAACTGACATTGGACCTGGCCAGAAAAATGGCAGGAGACATTCTGCCGACATGTCAGAGTGATGACGAGTTTATCCGTGAAGTGTTACGGCGTTGTTGGAGTCGGGAACCTGAGCCCAAAATCATGCAGGCAGCTCGAGACTTCTTCGTTCGTAGCCGTAAGACATCTGCCAACACGGATCTCGACGAACTCAATCAAGTGACACCCACTCCGTTGCCTACGGATCTCGACCCGCGATTAGCTGCTGTCTACACCGAATTCTGCATCGTGGCCTACAATACGCTGGAATTTATAGTCATTCAGTAGACGGATAGATAGTTAGACAATTA
>DEAW01000150.1:0-593 GCA_002348315.1 Planctomycetaceae bacterium UBA2972
TGTACTCCCTGATTTCGATGATAAAGGTGACATGCCAACCGGCCGATATCATCTCGCCGTAAACGTAACGGAGGGATTTCTATTTCAAAGGGATTGATACGGAAGAGTAAGTCTTCGCGAAACTCACCGGACTGCACCATGTCTTCAAGGTTTCGATGGGTCGCACATACGACGCGAACATCCACATGAAACGTTTGATTGTCACCGACGCGCCGGATCTCTCCGCTTTCGAGCACTCGTAGTAAGATTGCCTGAACACTCTTTGGCAATTCGCCGATTTCATCCAGCATGATGGTACCGTGATTGGCCATTTCGAATAAGCCAGAGCGTTGAGTATCAGCGCCGGTGAACGCACCTTTACAGTGACCAAAGAGTTCACTTTCGATAAGGTTCTCAGGTAATGCTCCGCAATTTACAGCCACAAAGGGTTGGTCAGCCCGTGTGCTTTGATTGTGTATTTCCCTTGCGACCAGTTCCTTACCCGTACCGGTTTCACCTCGTACAAGGACGGTCGAAGTGGTTGGGGCCACGCGGTGGATCAACGCCTGCACCTGTTGCATTAGCTGATTATTACCAATCAGCTGGCTGTTGCC
>DEAW01000150.1:985-20051 GCA_002348315.1 Planctomycetaceae bacterium UBA2972
CGCTGTAGAAGAGCATCGATTTCGATGAGTTTGCAGGGTTTGGTCAGATAATCGAATGCTCCGTATCGCAATGCGGCGATGGCCGATTCGACGGTGCTTTTACCGGTGAGTACTACACACTCGAGTTGCTCCGCTAATTCTTTGGCCTTCCCTAAGAGATCGATCCCGGACATGCCCGGCATATCGAGGTCCGTGATGAGGCAATCGTAGCGATCCAGCTGCAGGGCAGCTAAGGCCGTTTCGCCATCGGGGCAAACCGTGACGGAATGCCCCAATCTGGGCAATTCAAAACTGATAAGTTCCTGCAATACTTCTTCGTCATCTGCGAAGAGTACATGCAGCCCTTTAGGCGACTTGGTTTTGTTTTCCGTCATCGAGGTTATGTTCCTGATTGCATTCCTGAGCGGGCAGCGTGACGATAAACTGAGACCCGGTTCCGGGCCCGTCACTTGAAACGGTTATCGTCCCGCCATGTTCACTCACAATGCGATAAGTAATTGAAAGTCCCAATCCTGTTCCACGGCCATCGCGACGTCGTGTGAAGAATGGTTGAAATAGTTGTTGCAGCACTTCCGATGACATGCCACAACCGTCATCTGTAATGGTGATTTGGCATTGCCGGTCGTCACCGCTGAGCTTGACCCTGACAATGCCGGAGTCATCAAGACTGTCGAGCGCATTGGTGATGAGATTTAACACCACCTGTTTTATCTCATGAGCGTGCACGACCGCTTTCGTGCTGCTTTGTTCACATTCAAACTCAACTGTTTTATCTTTGTACTTTCCGACGTGTTTAATTAGTTCAAGCGTGTCTTCGATAATGGGTTGAATTAGAGTTTGCTGACGCTGAGACTCTCCTACACGGGAAAAATCCAATAGGCTTTCTGTAATTCCCTTACAGCGAAACGCTTCCTGTTGAATGCGTTGCAGGTACTTGAGAATGATTTGGTAATCAGACTCCTCGACATCCATACCAACTAATTTCGCCATTTCCAACATGCGGGATTCAAGAGATTCGGCGCACATTGCGATGGAGGCTAACGGATTGTTGATTTCATGAGATACTCCCGCTGCCAGAAATCCAACGCTGGCTAGTTGTTCACTACGGATCGCTTCTTTCGTACGAACTTGGACCTGCTCGTCCAAATCGTTACGAATTAGCCGAAAGTTTCTCGTCATATTGTTCATGGCATCGGCGAGCTCAGCCATGTCGTCATCGGTGTCAGTCGTAATCTGAAATTCCAGATCACCCTGAGCAACACGACGGCTACCGGAAATGAGTTTATTAAAGGGTTTCAGAATCCAGGCATGTCCCAGTCGGATCAACTGGACGAGTAATGCTGTGGCGGTGATCGTGGTGATCCAGGTGATCACAATCCATGTTCGATATTCCAGGCGGACTTCATCCACAAACGATCCTAAGCGTTGTTGCAGGATACTCGGTATGAGTGCTGTCTTTTCGGTTAGAACTGTTATCGATGTTTCAAAGGCTTCTAGGGATCGATGTGGCTGCAAATCATGAGGTGTGGCTAGTAGTAATTTGGCATTTGCCAGTTCCGTACGGATTTCATGCACCACTTCAAGTTCACGTTCGGTGTCATTGATAGAGAGATCTCCGCTTTCCGCACCATGCAATTCAGTTTCGTAAGCCTCCATCGTGCTGGCGATAAGTTGAATCTGGTGCTCAAACTGACGAACCATCTTCAGGCGATCGGGATCTGGATTGGATTTGTATGATTCAAGGGAATTCCTGAGTTGCTTGGTATGACCAATCAGTGTTTCGGCCAGAGGAATTTCTTCAGCACGTTGGCTGATACTACGAGCCAGACGTCGATAGGAATACACTCCCTGAAAACCACTAAAAGCCAGCGTCCCAATGATCGTCATCAAGAGAGCAAGGCAAATGATGACTTTATTGCGAATTGTCCATCTCATGTGCCCCTCCTACTACTTTTTAATTAGTCTTTGAATGAGTAAGAGACCCACGACGAAGAAGAATACATTCCCCATCCAAACACTATAGGGAGGTAGTTCACCTGCCTTCGCTTTGTTGACCCCGAATTGAAATACAGGGTAATAGAATAAAACAATCGGGAAAAATACTGTTGCAAAGCACGTCCAAAAATCAGAGATGCGTCTGCGAATGGCATAAATTGCTCCGATCAGCACAAAGGCCAGGCATGAGAAGCCGTTGGCCCAGCGGCGGTAAGGTTCGGCCTCATATCGATTCAGAGCATAATGAGCCACACGTAATTCTTCGGCGTTATTTTTCCAGCCTGCTCCGGTAAGCCCCATCAGGTCTCCAGTTAATAATTGGAATCCAGCCTCCGAGGCAAGTGTTTGTTTTAATACCTGAATGTTGCTTAGTTGGTGAGTGATTTTGGTTTCAATTTCCCTGAGCGCTGTGTCCGATGGTCGATTGCCTTCTCCGTTGGGATTGGCCAGTGATGTCAGTGGTAACTCGTATTCAAATTGTTCTGGCCATTCACCCTGAAAGTCGGAACCGACATCAAATTGAGTGTCCTGCAGGATGATTTTTAGCTGATTATTTTCGGCATTTAGATTGAGGTGTGCCTTCTGTGCGACAAGGGTAACAGGAGGAGAACTCTCTTTGTTATGAATCGAAATGGTGGGGCGGATTAACGTGTCTCCTTGCACGTCCTTTACATGAATAGAGAGTGAAGAGGTTGAAAAGGCGCGTTGGGTTCGCAACATTCCGTAAGCAATGTCTTCGAAGCTCTGCAGCACAACACGGTCCACTCCGCGTCGTCCCCAAGTCACTGCGACATCATTTAGCCAAACCGAAACTAAGGAAACCAAAAAGGAAAGGATAATAGCCGGCCAGATGGCCACCATCGGAGATGTTCCATTCGCTTTGAGTGCGACAATTTCGTTCGCTCCGGACATTCGCCCGTACACCAAACAGGTTGCCATTAACATCGTGGCCGGTATAGCCATTCGTAAAACATCCGGAAGCAAATACGGGATCAACCGCAACACGGGTACCGGTCCCAGGCCTTCCTGAATTGCGCGTTGTGTGAGAAGTATGATTAATAGCAGCAGTGTTATTCCGACAAGCGTTAACACAAATGCTTTAATGAGTTCCCAGCCGATGTATCGAGAGATTAATCCCAACGTGATCACTCCGATGGATTGTAAAAGTTACAAAATCGCTTCGGAAATGTACCAAGATTTGGTAATTAGGGAAACAGAGAATTGGTCAGCATCAATGGCTGTGAAGAAGATTAGCCTCGACGGAATTCGTTCATAATGAACGTAATGGCTCGGGCAATGTTTCGAAAAGCCTCCACGAATTGGCCGCCTTGCATTTGCTCTGTGCTTTCAACGAAGGCTTCGTCAAAAGGTGCCCAGTTAAATTTATCCGGATGCTCCTGAGCGAGTTGTCGGATTTCGTTCGCCGTTTGACCTAATCCCTGCAAGATTGTCGCATCCGGTACACAGTTGTTTTTGGTATAAGGTCCGCTTCCAAAGCGGTAATCCCGTTCTAGTGTTTCCCCGGATTCCACTCCTGTCCGGCCCAACATAAAACCTACCAGACCAGTAACAATCCCCGTCGCTGCCATGGCGATGCCAACTATGGGATTAATGCTAAGCAATAACAGTCCTGCCAGACTCAGCGAGATACTCGCCACAAGCAGAATCGGATTAAGTGGTTTTTTGGGAGTGGTTTGTTTGCCTATGACAATCTGCTCTACACCTTCGACGTCGGTGACGAAATCAGGGCCCTTAAATTGAACGATAATAATCGTGATGTTGTCCGGGCCACCGCGCAGATTAGCCAGATCCAGCAGAAATTGAGCTGCTTGCTCCGGCGGGAGCGTGGCCATCGCCGCGCCGATTTCACTGTCAGTAACTTCCCCGCTGAGTCCATCGCTACAGATTAGATAACAATCGCCGGCTTTTACAGGGAAGGGGCCTTCGAGATCAACTTCCACTTCAGCGTTGGGTCCCAACGAACGCGTAATTACATTGGAGGGGACATTTTCGATATCTCCTCCCTTGGCTTTCAATTCCCACTGCAGGCTGTGATCAAAGGTTAACTGCTCAATCACGTTGCCACGTTGACGATAGACTCGACTGTCACCGACATGACCGCAGATAATTCCCTGAGGGATCAAAAGGATGGAGCTGCAGGTTGTCCCCATATTATGAAAATCGAGGTTTTCCTGGCCCTTGCGATGAATTTCCTCATTCGCTTTGATGATCGCCTTCTTAAGTGCCTCGGGTGGTGAGAGGCTTTGGTACACCAAATAATGGTGAGGGATGTGATCGACTGCATCACCACTGGCTAATTCACCTGCGGCATGTGCTCCCATTCCGTCGCATACGACGAACAGGTGCCCACGTTGTTGGTAAGCGTCTTCTTCTCCCTGCAGAACGACAACCGAACTATCCTGATTGGTTGCTCGGCGCATACCTTTGTCTGTTACTTCGATAACAGTGAGGGCATCATTCCACTTATGCTCGTGTTTTACCATGCAGGCTATAGCTTGTCGGAGAAACGAATTCATTCAGTTAGTACTACTAAACTATACAACTTTTCTCGGCAAAATCGGATACCGAAGCACCGAAAAAGCGTACAGCATACGATTGGTAGTGACTATAAAACCCGTAATCGTTACACTTTCCAGCCAATTTAAGTTCCAAAGGATTCCGTGACCATGATTCGAAGTACATTCGCAGTTCTAGTTGCAGCATGTCTGTTGAGCCTGTTTACGACGACGACGGATGCGGCGGTACGCCGTCGAATTACAATTAAGACAAATCCACCAGGTGCGTTGGTCTATATCGATGATCAGGAAATAGGCGTGACCCCGGTCTCCACTTCCTTCACTTACTACGGCACTCGGAAAATCCAAATTGTTAAAGATGGTTATGAAACCGTAACCGTTTTGCGGGAAATCAAACCACCCTGGTACCAAATCCCCGGGATTGATTTTGTAACAGAGAACCTCATGCGTCGAGAATTTCGAGATGAAAGGTTGCTTCAATTTCAGCTCGTGCCGTTGAGAATTCGCACGACGAACGAGTTGATTCAACGTGGATTGGAACTAAAACTACGCGCTCGGCAGGGCGTGATTGCTCCGCTTGGAAACAAACCCCGTTCGTTACGCCAGAGCTATCCTTCTGTGCCGGTTAATCCAAACGGACCTCAGCCAACCACACAGCGACGTTCGATTCAATCGCCGCAAACTCCCCAACGCTTACCACAACGGTGACTTGACTCCCACACCCGCTGGCCTGCGATCCAGCATGCCACTGACGCCTAACTGACGAGGGTCTGTGGCGATCTTATCAGAAAAGACTCGCAGGTCATTCAGAATCGGACGCATTCGTTTCGTGGCTTCTTCGATGTTCGTCGTCGTCCGCTTGATGCTGTAATAGAGCTCGTCGTCATGCACAATTTTATGCAGGCTTCCTTCGGCATTATTTAGTGTGGTTACTAATTCGTTCATCTGCGAAACCGTGCTGTCAAAGTTCTCCACGCTCGACGTAATCGACTCCACTAACATCTCCCCACGTTCCCCGAGAGGTCGAGTGAATTTTTCCAGATTGTCGAGGTTCGTTTCCGCCTTCCTGCCAACGGTCTCAAAGTATTTCATTGTTTGTTGAGCCGACGCCAGTGTCAGAGTTGCCTGGCGGAGCACGACAGGTATTTCGTTGACAGACTCTTTCAGTTTAACTCGAGTTTGTTCGTCCCCTACGATCGTATTGAGCGAATCCATCGCGACTTCAAATTTCTGCATGGCGGTATTGGTTTGGCGGACTGCCTGCTGTAGCTCGGCCTCACTTTGCTCGAACGAACTATTCAGAGATTCCATTAGCGTTTGAAATTCCACAGAAGCCCCCTGGACTCCGCTTCCGGCACCTTGAATTGAACCAAATGTCTCCGACATGTTCTGCTGCATATTGACCAACACCGTAAGCGGATCGTCGACCACCAGGCCGTTACTGATTAATGAACCGGAAGTTAAAGGTTTTCGACTTAATGCCAGTTCGTCGTCATCGAGTAAACCGTTTTGATCCTTATCAAATTCTGCCAGCAACTGAGCGTCAGGCAGGGGAGTGAATTCGAGAATCGCTGCGCCAGTTAACAAGGAACCCATTTTGATACGACAGATTTCCCGCGTTAGGATGGGGACTTCGTTATCGACCGAGATCGTTAGAATGACGGCACCATCGGATTGGAGTTCCACTTCAGTGACACGCCCGATATCGACTCCGCTTTTTCGTACGGTTGTACTTTCGCGCACTCCTGGTGCGGAGGGAAAGTGAATTAGAATCTCATAGCCGGACGATTGGATGCTTGGAAATGCCTCAAACATGACCCCCAACGAGACGGTGATTAGCCCTGCTAACAGGATCACCGCACCTAGTCGTGTTTTCAGTTTCTGATCATTCATGGTTTTTCTCTTCGGGGATTTCTGAATTAAGCCAGGCCTAATTCAGTCAGTCGACTTCCCGCCTCTCCTTGAATGAACTGTTGGACGCGCCGATCGGAACAATGCTCAAGCTCGCTTGGAGGTCCATCGAAGATGATTTGAGATTCATCCTCGTTAAGACGTTCAAGTGGAAAGAGCATAAGTATACGGTCGGCGACTTTCCTAGCGGTTTTCATGTTATGGGTTACGAGGATGCTGGTAACACGGTGTTTGATGCGGCTACGCATGATAAGTTCGTTGATAATATCGCTTACGATAGGATCTAAACCTGTGGTGGGTTCATCATAGAGAACTAATTCAGGTTGCAATATCAACGCTCTGGCTAGCCCAACCCGTTTGCGCATACCTCCCGATAAGTCCGCCGGGTACTGGTAAATCGTATCTGCAGGAAGGCCGACCTCTCGCAGTGCCTGAGCGACCATGTGCTGATGATCCGTTGCCGAGAGTTTGGCAGAATCCGGATCGGTCGCGGCATGTAATAACGGGAAGGCGATGTTTTCACCGATTGTTAAGCTATCAAATAAGGCAGCCTGCTGGAAAACAAAGCCTGTGCGGGTTCTTAATTGGGAAAGTTCTCTATCGTTAAGAATGCCAAGATCCTGTTGATCAAAAAGTACAAACCCTGAAGTCGGTTGTTGTAAGCCAATCAACGATTTCAGTAACACTGTCTTGCCACAACCGCTTTCACCAATAATGGCAACCGTTTGGCCATGCCTGATTTGTAAGGATAAATCTCGTAGCACTTCTTTGGAACCGAAGCTGAGATTCAGTGCATGTGTCTCCACAAGATACTCGGAAAAAGTATCTTCAGGATGCTTGTCAGTTGATGGAGCGGTCTGGTTCAAAACAGTGATGCCCCCGCTGGATTGAATTGGTAATAAAGTTTGTCCAAACTGATGCCTACAATCAGATCCATGACGAGTATCAAGACGAAGCTCGTTACAAAGGCTGCTGTCGCTGCATTTCCAACTCCCTGAGCCCCCCCATCGCTGTGGAAGCCGAAATAGCAACTCACAATCCCGATACAGCCTCCAAAGAATAAACTCTTGATAATTCCCGTCATTAAATCAAAGCCGGTAACGTATTGGCTCGAGAACTCGAAATACTGATGGACGTCGATGTGAAGGATATAGTGGCTGTAGGCAAAGCCTCCTAGAATTCCCATGAAATCAGCCATCAGAGTGAGAATTGGTATTAGCAGTAATGCCGCTAATACCCGAGGCACTACCAAATAGTGGATTGGATGCACACCCATACTCTTTAGGGCATCAATTTGCTCGGTTACCCGCATCGTCCCCAGTTCTGCAGCCATGGCACTACCCACTCGACCAGCCAGCATGGTGGCTGCCAACACTGGTCCGAGTTCACGTACAAGCGTCAGATTAATGACTGCCCCCATCCGGCTTTCCATTCCGATTTGGCTGAACTGAAAATAGCTTTGTACGGCCAGCACCATTCCGATGAACATTCCCGTTAATCCGACAACCGGAAGGCTGAGCACTCCGATTTGATAAGCGGCATTTAAAAACGTGCCACGTCGAAGTCTACGACTAAATGTCCAGGAAATAATGCTGAAGATAAACAGCGTCAGGTCACCAACCATGAAGGCTGCAGAATCCACCTTACGGCCAATGACAAGCAGCAAAGAAGGCTGCTGAGGCAGCTCTGCTGTCACGGTTTTATCTGGAATGTCCGGGATAGATGCCATTTTGAAGTTCCTACAGGTCGAATGGCTGTGCCCACAGGGGCGCAGCACCATACACAGAACCTATGAAAGACTTCGGCTCGTTAAGATAGAGAACTTAACGGAAGATTGCCGGTTTTAACAATTATGCCGATAAACAATCGCTGCTATGCCATTGCCAAAGTACATTAGTGTCAAAACTTAATTATTCCTCGGTTGTCTCAGTTTCAGAATCAGACTCAGACTCAGCGTCAGCAGCGACGGCTACGGTTTCTTCCTCATCTTCTTCGAGATCTTTGGCAAGCTCTTTACAGAAATCGCCCTGAAAATCAAGCCGTTCAATACGTTCGTGGTCACTATCCCACTTGGCATCGACCACGATCCTGTTTTTATTGACGAACTCACCTTTGAGTAGTTCCTCGGAGAGTGGATCTTCAACCAGACTTTCAATGGCACGACGTAAAGGTCGGGCACCATAGTCGGTATTGGAACCGGCATTGACGATAAATTCTCGAGCATCATCGGTTAGTTCGAGCGTCATTTCCATATCGGAAAGTCGTTCCCTAACTTTGGCCAATTCCAGATCGACGATTTCCTTCAGGTCGTTCACGTCGAGATGACGGAAGATAATTGTATCGTCGAGACGATTGAGGAATTCAGGCCGGAAGACCCGTTCAATCTGTTCCATCACTCGCGTCTTCATTGCTTCGTAGGAAGCATCATTGTCAGGAGCCTGAAATCCAAAAGAGGATTCATTCTTGATGGCTTCGGCTCCGGCATTTGTCGTAAGGATCATGATGACGTTCCTGAAATCGACATTGCGACCAAAACTATCAGTCAATCTCCCTTCTTCCATTACCTGTAACAGCATATTGAAGACATCAGGATGAGCTTTTTCAATTTCATCCAGCAGGACAACGGCATACGGACGACGACGTATCTTTTCGGTGAGCTGTCCACCTTCTTCAAATCCGACGTATCCCGGAGGGGCACCAATCAATCGACTGACATTGTGCTTCTCCATATATTCACTCATATCAATATGAATCAACGCATCGGAGTCTCCGAACATGTATTCAGCCAACGCTTTGGCTAATAACGTCTTACCCACTCCGGTTGGACCGGCGAAGATAAAGCATCCTGTTGGTCGGCGAGGATCTTTGAGTCCACTGCGACTACGCCGTACAGCCTTGGAAATCGCAGTCACAGCAGCGTCCTGACTTACCACGCGTTCGTGTAGCTCGTCCTCCATCTGCATCAGTCGCTCGCCATCTTCGGTAGAAACCCGTGTAAGTGGGATTCCCGTCATTTTCGAGACAACTTCAGCGATGACATCCTCATCCACAACCCCAAGGGTTTCTTCTGATTTATCTCGCCACTCCTGAGTGATGGTTTCCTTCTTCTTGCGAAGTTTATCCGCTTTGTCTCTTAGAGAAGCGGCTTTTTCAAAATCCTGATTTGCGACAGCCTCTTCTTTTTCATTATTTAGCTGTTCAACCTGCTCATCGATTTCTTTGAGATTAGGCGGACGGGTCATGGTCTTCAAGCGGATGCGAGCTCCGGCTTCATCAATGACGTCAATCGCCTTATCCGGAAGGCAACGAGCAGTAATATACCGTTCTGACATTTCCACCGCTGCCTTGAGTGCTTCATCGGTTATTTTGACCCGGTGATGCTCTTCGTAACGCTCGCGTAAACCTTTGAGTATTTCAATGGTTTCGTCTTTGTTGGTCGGGTTGACGATGATTTCCTGGAATCGCCGAGCCAGAGCATTGTCTTTTTCAATGTACTTACGGTATTCGTCGAGCGTCGTTGCACCGATGCATTGGATCTCTCCACGAGCAAGGGCGGGCTTGAGAACATTGGCTGCGTCTATGGCGCCTTCCGCTCCCCCGGCACCCACGAGCGTATGTAATTCGTCGATAAAGAGAATGGTATTCTTGGCACGACGAACTTCGTTCATGACCGCCTTGATTCGTTCTTCAAATTGCCCTCGGTATTTAGTTCCGGCAACCATCATGGCGAGGTCGAGTACGACGATGCGTTTCTCCATGAGTAGATCCGGGACATCCCCATCGATGACTCGCTGAGCAAACCCTTCGATGATGGCTGTCTTACCAACGCCGGCTTCACCTAGCAGTACAGGATTGTTTTTGGTTCGACGACAAAGTACCTGAATCGCGCGCTCAATTTCCTTCGCCCGGCCAATGACTGGATCAAGCTTTTTGTCTTTTGCCAATTTGGTAAGATCGCGACCGAAACTGTCGAGTGCCGGAGTCTTTGATTTTGAACCCTTGCTGCTCGATTCCGAAGATCCGGATTCGCTGCGAGAACGCTCTTCGCCATCTTCGCTATCAAGACCATGCCCCAGCAGATTGAGAACTTCTTCACGGACTTCTTCCAGCTTAAGACCCAGATTCATCAAGACCTGAGCGGCGACGCCTTCCTGCTCACGCAAAAGTCCCAACAGGATGTGTTCCGTACCGACATAATTGTGATTTAGGTTACGCGCCTCTTCCATCGAATACTCGATGACTTTTTTGGCTCGCGGAGTTTGAGGAAGTTTCCCCATCGTCACCATCTCGGGACCACTTTGTACCAGCTTCTCCACCTCCAGACGGATCTTGCGAAGATCAACGTCCAGGTTTTTCAGGACGTTGGCGGCAACACCACTTCCTTCTTTGACAAGTCCCAGCAGGACATGTTCAGTTCCAATGTACTCGTGATTAAAGCGCTGTGCCTCCTGGTTAGCAAGTTGCATAACCTTGCGTGCGCGATCAGTAAAGCGTTCGTACATAGGTGTACTCCTAAACTCTTCGTACTTGCGAAGTGACTTCAATCAGGCGATGTCACTTGGGGTAAGTAGCTTGTATCACTATTCAAGATAACCCTTTTTCTGATTTTCAGGGATACCACACCACCAGTAAAGGGGGCAATGATTCACTACTTTTATTAGTCAAGCTGCCTTGCTGACTTCGGTATCATCTAATCGGGATAATATCCGTTGGAGCAGTTCAACTTCTCTGGAAACCTCAAAACTCCATTGCTCCGCCTCATCCCAATTTTGGAATTGAGTGATATCTACTAAGGCCTCTTCATAGCGTTTGGTAACACGAAGAAGCGAGATACGAAGTAAACGGGTTTCTAAGTCTCCGGGGTATTCTTCCAACGCCCTTTCGATCAGTGTCTCGCACGTAATCCAGTGACCCTTTAAGTATTGGTTTCGAGCCTGAATGAACAAGTCATCCGAGCCTGTTTGGGATGACTCTCCGGTGATTTCCTGGTTTACGTCCGAATAATCGTCACTGTTTGGCCCATCGGTATGGTTTGCCAAACCCTCCGAGTCCACAGTGACTGTATCAGTGGTATCTACCACGGTACGGTTTCGTTGGCTCTGAAACTCTTGTTGTCGGCGGAAACCGAGCGTAATGACGGCTCCGTCAACTAAGCCTCCCAACCAGAATCCAGTAACCAACAGCCAGATCACTTGTTGAAAGCTCTCATGTATCTGGCCGGATAGTTGTAATTCAAATACGATGGCAGCGTTAAACAGGACTCCAAACCCAGCCGCAACTGCCAGACCCGTCCATTGGCCGGTGAGCCAAAGCCGGGACAATCCTGGCCAACCACATGTGATCCACTTTAAGTGACTCATCTGGTGTCGCGTACCTTTCTTACAAACCAATTGGGAGAATGATGCTGGATTTTAAGGCTTATCCAACGATTTGGACAAGCACAGTTACGCCGATCCATCTTCAACCCACTTCGTCTGGTTTCTTAATGAAGGGTACGATGAAACTGACAATTTGGCAGTAATGGCAGTCTGGTAAAACAGTGGTGAGACTGATTTAGACTGCCAGAATGGTCAAAAAGCGGTCTCACCACTAGTAAATATGCAAATGCCGTTCCAAACTGTAGATAACAAGGGCATTATTCTCGGAATCGTTTTTCTTGTAATTTGTTTATGACAGACCAGCAAAATCAGGTGTTGCGAATTCTGGATGCGAACTTAAATCGATCGACCGAAGCACTACGGACGATCGAGGAGTATACGCGATTCATTCTCGAGGATACTTTGTTAACAGAGAAGGCAAAACGGCTTCGCCATGAAGTTCAGGCGTTGGCGACTGACCTGCCGTTGGTTGAGCGGGTGTACGCCAGAGATGCCAGAGGCGATATTGGCCGCGAGATTACAACCGACTCGGAATATGATCGTACGGATGTCGCCGATGTTGTGAAAGCAGGTCTCAATCGGCTCAAACAATCCCTCCGAGCCCTCGAGGAATATGGAAAAATCATCGACCCGGCCATTGCCTCTCGCTTTGAACAGTTGCGATACGAAGCTTACGATCTGGAAAAGGGTCTTATTACTCAGGATGCCGCCAACGAACGATTTGCTTCGCTTCAGGTGTATGCACTGGTCAGTGGCGCTGAGAACGAATCGGACTTCAAGGCTCATGCCGAATCGCTATTAGCCGCTGGCATTGACGTCATTCAACTTCGTGATAAGCAGCTGGATGACGAGCAGCTGTTAGCGCGTGCGAAAACACTGCGACAGTTGATCGATAGTGCCATCGAACGCTCAGGTCGTTTTGTGATGATGATCGTCAATGATCGTCCGGATGTGGCGAAGCTAGCAGGAGCGGACGGAGTGCATCTTGGGCAAACCGAACTCTCCGTTTCTGACGCTCGGTGTTTGCTGGGGCCAAAGATGATCGTTGGCGTCTCCACACATAACGCGGAGCAGGTAAATCAGGCAGTGCTCGACGGAGCGGATTATCTGGGATGTGGGCCGACATTTCCATCGAAGACGAAAGCGTTTGACGGTTTTCCAGGATTGGAATTCCTTGAGTGGGTAGCCCAAAACTGTGCATTACCAGCCTTTGCCATTGGGGGTATCACGGTTGAAAATGTGAGCCAGGTGGCAGAGGTGGGGATCTCTCGAGTAGCCGTTTCCGGATGTTTAGATCTCACCGCGGACCACAGGGAAGTTATTTCCAAACTGCGTCTACGACTACAAAGCGATCAAGAGGAGTCACAGTTTGAATGCGATGAATTATGAAGTGGAACAGAAATTTGCTGTCGACGACCAGCAGGCTTTGTTTGATCGACTGGAAATGCTTGGGATTCGATGGAGTAACACGGTTCGTCAGGAAGATGCTTATTTCAATCATCCTTCCAGTGACTATGCACAAACCGATGAAGCATTACGCGTACGGTTAGACGGCAAGGATGCTGTCT
This sequence comes from Planctomycetaceae bacterium UBA2972, assembly GCA_002348315.1. Taxonomy (GTDB): domain Bacteria; phylum Planctomycetota; class Planctomycetia; order Pirellulales; family Pirellulaceae; genus UBA721. The sequence goes on from DEAW01000150.1 coordinate 14,375, forward strand.
TTACTTACAAAGGGCCTCGCATTGATTCGACCACCAAGACCCGACAGGAGTTGGAACTCCAGGTCACGAACCCCGGGACAGACGGCGTATCGATGAAACAGTTTCTCAAGGCCCTCGGTTTTACCTATGTCCACAGTGTCGTCAAGCGTCGTCGGAAAGGGAGTTTAACCTACAAGGGTCAGTCGATCGAAGTGGCGTTAGACGATGTGGAATCTCTGGGATTGTTTATTGAATTGGAACTGGTCGTGGCTGAACAGGACATACCTGCCGCCACAACCCTGTTGACCGAATTGTCCCAATCACTCGGACTCGGTAACGGAATTACTCTGGGTTACCTCGACTTGTTGCTCAGGTAAGGCCTCCCCAAATCGTGGTTCGGGCAATAGAAATGTCAGTACCCAGGCAATCAAAAGTAAGAACGAGACACTTGCAAAGAGTGGAGTAGGGGAGCCAAACAGGTCCATGGAGTAGCTGACTACAGGTGATAGTGCCGCAGGTAAAGCGACGACAAGTCCGAGTGTTGCCAGGTACCGGGGATGATTGGAGCTTTCAGTTAATTCTAGCGTGTAGTTGAAAAGGATACCGATCGAGAAAGGTGTCATTCCCACCAGCACAAAGACGACCCAATACAATTTGCCTCCCCAGGGTTGTTGAATTAGGAAGAGTGCCAGAAGGGGAGTGGCGATCATTACGATCAGCAGCAGTCGTATAACGGCTCGATTTCCCTTTAGATCAGCAATGGGCCCCAGGATCATACTGAAGACGGCCATCCCCAGATTCTGAGCGATGACCCAGGGCATCAGATTATCGAGCGAGAGGTGGAGGTACTCTTTGGCGATCGGTTGATAATGCGGAAATAGCATGATGGAAGTATTGGTCAATGCTCCGATCAATGCGATCCTGCGGAATCGAGGGTCTTCACGGAACGTACGCTTGGCATCCTGTATCGCGTTGGAAAGGTGTTGGGTCGCTTTACGTTGGGGATCTTTTGGTTCGATTACAACGACGGCAATAAACGCGCACACGACAAACATGATTCCGGCGAAGGAGAACATGCCAAAGAAATCATGAGAGCCGTCAGCAGGTAGCCACTTCGGAAAGAGCCAATATGCCAGACTGACCGACGCGATCGCTCCACCGACATTACCGGCGAGCATCAGTCGGCCACGTCGATTTGCCCGGATGAGTTTTCCCTGCACGGACCGCGCCGCAAGATTATGCACTCCGACCACCATAAAGAACAATGCGTAGATTAGTAGAAATACCGCAGGCATCCATGCTTCTTCGGCATAAAGATTCCAGATAAAAGCGATGGCAAAAAAGGACACGGCAAAAAGTAGCATCGTGATCATCACAGTCGTCTTTTTTTGTTTCGTTCCAGCGACACTCGAGGCGAGTAGCATCGGAGGGACACTTTGCCCAAAGCGATTGAATAATGGCAAAAAACCTCTTACCCAGGCAGAGACTCCAAGCGCATCCAGGAAGGCCGGCATGACAATACTCTCAGTCTTGAAGATCCATCCGCAGCGTAGAGAGATTTGGTAGAACGCCATGACCAGAAAATTGTGGCGTTGAACATGGGGGACCGAAGCCGCCTCAGAAATATCGTGGATTTCAGCCGTTTGACTGGCAGAGGCATTCATACAGGTGATCCTTTGTCGCTTGCCTCTTGCTCGACTTGCCTGGAACTCCAGTACCATGCCAGAATCGTGCCCGTAAACATACAAAAGAATGTGTAGAAGGCAGGAGCGACAGCGACGGTCGAGTCGGAATGTGTAAACAGAGCGCTGGCCAGAGTGGCACCGAGTCCGGCATTTTGCATCCCCACTTCCAATGTCAATGCACGCTTCATAGGATGCGGCAATTTCATCAGACTACCACCGGTAAAGCCGCCGGCGTAACCGAGGACGTTAATCAATAAGAGACAAGTGAATAAGGCGATTGGTAAGTCGGCTAGCTTATCCCGTGAGAGTCCCACGACTGTCGCAATGATTAGCAGGATGGCCAGATTCGCCACATTGGAACCGATCGTCTTCGCCTGAGATTCGAATTGAGGCAGGATCCGTCCCATAGCAAATCCCAGCAATACGGGGATGACCACCCACATCAAAAGATTGATGGCTGAACGCAGGTAGATACTTCCCGAATCATCACTGGCAGAATCTAAGACTTCGACTGTGGCCGGATCCACAAAGATGGCTGTGGCTGCCAGCATTGCAGGTACAGCGATTGGTGATAGGATCGTCGCCAGTGTGGTCAGGCTCACGCTATAACTTGCATTACCACGTGAAACAATTGTGAGAACATTGGAAGCCATGGCTCCGGGAACGCAGCCTACAAGAATGATGCCAACCATCGTTTCTTTCTGGAACCCAAACAGCATCCCGAATCCAAGTGCGAGCATTGGCATGACGAGAAACTGAGTTAAGGTACCTCCCAGAATGGTAGGCCAACGGGAAGCAACTTTTTTAATTTCATCTATGGGTAGCATCCAGCCTACGCCGAACATGGTCACGATGATCAGGTAGGGCAGGAGTTGTTTATGGATGAAGGGATCGAAGGCTACACCAAACCGGGGCCAGAAGTAGGCGGCCAGTGACAATAAGGACAACCAGATTAATAGAAATCGCTGGATGAGTTTAGTCATCGTATGTTGGGGCATTCCGAAGGTTTTCTGGGAAACAGGCATCTTAACATCGAACCCAGAGTTGACGGTACTCCAAACCTCTCTGGATTTGGAAATCTGCTCTACCACCAAAAGGGTGGATTGCCGATAATTTCTCCCAGTTCTCGTGGTGGCTTTTGGCCGCCTTGCGTAAGAAGAATGGATGGCCTTATGAAGATATTCTTTTCAGTTGGTGAACCGAGTGGTGATTTGCACGGTTCCAATCTGATTCAGGAATTAAAGCGTCACGATCCCGACATCGAATGTGTCGGGTTCGGAGGTCCACGGATGCAGAAAGCCGGTTGCCACTTGCTGGTCGATTTGACTCAATTTGCAGTCATGTTCTTTGTGCGAGTACTCCTAAATCTCCATAAGTTCTTTGGCTTTGCGAGACAGGCAGAAAAATATTTCAAGCAACATGATGTCGATGCGGTAGTGCTGATTGATTATCCCGGCTTTAACTGGGCGGTCGCTAAGCGAGCTCGCCGGCATGGAATTCCGGTCTATTATTATGGCGTTCCTCAGCTTTGGGCATGGGCTCCCTGGCGGATTCGCAAGATGCGAAAAAATGTTACCTATGCATTATGCAAACTCCCGTTTGAAGAAAAGTGGTATCGTGACCGGGGCTGTGATGCCAAATACGTAGGGCATCCGTTTTTTGACGAACTTGTTGCTCATCAGTCAGACCAGTCATTCATTGAAGAACTTCAGCAACAACCTACGCCACTGGTTACTATTCTGCCAGGCTCGCGGACACAGGAAGTGGAGACGCAACTTCCCTGGTTTCTTAAAGCGGTATCTTTGATTCGCGAACAGATTCCAGACGCTCGATTTGCGATCGCTGCTTTCAAAGAATCCCAGGCAGAATTTGCCAGCACGCTGGTCGAGGAGTCCGGATTAGACATTGATGTCTACACTGGCCGTACGCCTGAACTGATGCAGGCTGCCGACTGCTGTATGGCTTGCTCGGGAAGTGTTTCACTGGAATTGATGTACCATCAGAAACCGACCGTCATTCTGTACCACATGAGTAAGCTGCTTTATCGATATGCCCGAATCATGGTTAATATTCGCTATATCACTCTGGTTAACTTAATTGCTTCGGCCAAACCATTTGAACCTCTGACCGTGCCCTGGAGTCAGGATCATCCGGATTGCGAGGATATTCCGATGCCGGAATACCCGACCTGTACGGACAAATCCGAGTTGGTGGCAGAACATGTGATTCAGTGGCTAGGTGACCACCGGCGGTATAACGAAAGTGTATCTCAGTTAGCCACCCTGGCCGAAATGTATGGGCATCCGGGGGCTTCTCAGCGAGCAGCGGTTTTCATTTTGGAGTCGTTGACCGGCAAGTCATTAACAACCGCGAAATCTGCGGCATAATAGAGAGCACTTCGGTGATCTGTCGTCCTTGATATTGAGTGTTGGTGCGAGCGTGTTATTAGGCGAACCTAAAAGAACTGACTTTGATTTGCATTTTCCCTGCTTTGGGATACCGGTGCGAGTGCATCCCGGGTTTTGGGCGATCGCAGCATTGATCAGTCTGCAAGTTAGCCCGGATCCATTACTTGTTTTAGGATTTGCCGCTGCCGTCTTTGCGTCAATTTTGATCCATGAAATGGGGCATGCGTTAGCCTTTCGCAAGTGCGGAATTCGCTCACATGTCGTGCTGTATCATTTCGGCGGATTAGCCGTTCCGGATTCTATTTCGAGTTATGTCGGATATGGCAAAGAATACTCATCCGGCTCCAAAATCTTTGTGACAGCCATGGGGCCGGGAGTGCAGATGGTTTCTGCAATTCTGTTGATCGTCCTGCTGCGCGGAGTTGGCAAGACCGATGGATTTGTAACCGCCGTCGTCGGTGTGCCGGCAAACTGGACTGCTGATCCGATCGGCGTGTTAGAAAATATTGATCAGGTCAACGGCAGTCTGTTGCCGTATTACTCGATTGAAGAATTCCCACAGAGAAATCAGAAAGCGTTGCAGGTAGCCGATACGAATCAGGATGGTCTGTTTACGTTAGAGGAGCTTGTTGACTACGAAAGCAGTATCAATGCAGCGGGACAGTTTGATCAACCATTTTGGGAAAAAGTGCAAAAGTTGAGTAAGGAAAATGAATACGTACCCCGGGAGATGTTGGAACACTTTACCGGCAAGGCTGCTGCAGCGTTACAGTTGGCGGATCGGGGAGCCGGCAAACTGATCCTGTGGTCGGACGTTAAAGAATTACATATGGAATCAGTGCAAATTCGTAACGAGTTTCTTAGGATGTTTACGCGTGGTTTTGTACAGATCGGACTGTTCTGGGGCTTGCTCAACCTTCTGCCAGTCTATCCGCTTGATGGTGGACAAATCACGCGTGAATTATTTGTACTCAGTGGAGCTTCCGACGCGATTGTGAAGTCTCTGAAGCTGTCGATTGCGTGTGGTGTGATTGCCGGATTAGCTGGTTTGCGATTCCAAATGATGTTTGTTGGCATCATGTTTTTCATGCTTGCCTACTCGTCCTACCAGACACTTCAACGGATGCAGGGTAGGTACTTTTAAAACTACCCTTGCAATAAATTGATGATGTATCGTCTAATAACCGCTCGACAGAGAGATAGGAAAACTGAGTCTTGAGGAAATAATGTTAAAAAACCATTGCATTAATTCCGATGATGCTTACAAATACTAGTGTTGCATTTTTTGCTGTTTCATTAATTCTTGTTTGAGTTCTGAAATGCAGTGAACGGCCAATCGGTCATTTGCGAAATGTTAACGTTGTACTTGATTTCAAATCGCTTGCGGGTCGAGCAAACTGTAGAAAACAATTTCGGAGGAATTTGACGTGGCCAAAAAGAAAGCAGCACCTAAGCGCAAGGTAGCGAAGAAAAAAGTAGCCAAAAAGAAGGTAGCCAAAAAGAAGGTAGCCAAAAAGAAGGCTGCACCAAAAGCTAAGAAAAAAGTAGCCAAGAAAAAGGTTGCTAAGAAGAAAGTCGCTAAAAAGAAGGTAGCCAAGAAGAAGG
>DEAW01000150.1:20470-27610 GCA_002348315.1 Planctomycetaceae bacterium UBA2972
AAGAAAGTAGCCAAGAAGAAGGTAGCCAAGAAAAAAGTAGCTAAGAAGAAGGTAGCCAAGAAGAAGGCTGCACCAAAGCGAAAAGCGGCTAAGAAGACGACTCGTCGTAAGAAGAAGTAAGTCTTCAGCTTCCTAAACAAAAAGCCACGTTTTCACTAGTTGAAAACGTGGCTTTTTTATTGGGCCAAAGGCTGGGAATAATTCCGAGTGAACCGAGTACTGTCTGGACTAACCTGGACTAACCAAGGCTAACCAAGTACTGGTAGTTGAGGCTGAGGAGGTTCTTTCTCGGCACTGCCAGCCATGTTGGAAACCAACGTTTCGACAATTGCTGAGAGGTAAGACGAGGAACTCGGATCCAGTAGGTTTTGATAGGTGGTTCCGGCATCCCCATGTTCACGTATGCTCGGCGTGATAGGTACTTCACCCAAAAATGGCACATCCAGTTGTTCGGCACTTGTTCGGGCACCGCCGCTACCAAAGATGTCATAACGACGATCGCAGTCAGGACAAATGAAGCCACTCATGTTTTCGACCATGCCCAACACGGGAATATTTACTTTCCGGAACATAGCGATTGATTTTACAGCGTCCAGCAGGGCGACACGTTGAGGTGTGCAAACGACGACGGCACCGGTTAGTGGAATCACCTGAGAGAGCGTCAGAGCGATATCGCCTGTACCAGGCGGCATGTCAATGATTAGATAGTCCAGATCGCCCCAGGCCGCGTCCCGGAGGAATTGAGTAACGGCTCCATGCAACATTGGACCCCGCCAGATTACAGCCTCACCTTCAGGAACCATGAAGCCCATAGACAGCACGGGCATGCCATCGGCATCCACAGGCACGATTTTCTTATGTTCATTGACTGTTGGGTTACCCACTTCGTTGATCCCCAGTAATTGGGGAATACTGGGGCCATAAACATCCGCATCCATGATGCCGACTTTGGAGCCCGCCGTTTTCAATCCCAACGCCAGACTGGCAGCCAGTGTGCTCTTGCCAACCCCCCCTTTACCAGAACCAACAGCGATGACACTTTTGACTGTCAGACCGAATTCTCCCACAGGTGAAGCGGGACGGTAATGGACGACGTGGTTGACGTCGAGTTGAGTGAGTCCTGTGAGGTTGTCCCTTAAGTGTCGTTCAAATTCTGCTCGTTTGGATTCCCAAATGGCTGCGGTGTGCGTGGTGAGTCCAAAATCACAACTCAGTCGACTCCCGTCGATTTTAATATTGCTGACCTGATCCATGGTGAATACATCACGTCCGGTTTCAGGATCGATGAATTGTTTGAGTACCTGTTCAACAGCAGTTTGCGTTAATTCCTGAGTCATAGTGTTTCTTTGGTGTTGGACGTAAGGTTGAATGTGTCGCAGGCCTGACAGTCGGTTGGCAGTCAGAGCGACGAAGTTCTAGCGTAGTTGTAAACACGTTCTACAATATTGGAGGTCGTGCACTTAGTGTTCTGATTTATTTCTTTGATAAGTTTACAAAGAGATGGATAGGTATATGGTTTTTGCAGTAGGTGTATGCCAGGCAGTCTGACGGGAGTCGGGCTGCTTTTTTAGTCACATTGTTGTTTCATAAAGTCGGAACATTCTTCGGGTGGAGTCGAACAGGATTCGCAGAGGGAATTTCCGTTCTCATCAAGCATGCTTGCCAATCCGCCGCAACTTCCTTTGATTTGACGATTACTGAAAATGACTCCGACAGCCATCGCCAGAAAGACGCCTCCGAAAACACCACATGATATTAAAACAACTTCCAGATAGGACATTTTACTTTTCCTGAGTGATTACCTTTTCAAAGGCTGGCGATTGTTGAGAGGTGATTTTCGTATCGTTTCGACTAAATAGCATGACGGCTAAATCGTGCTGCCTAGCTATATCATATGCCTGAACCGGCCCCATCACCAAGAGGGCAGTTGCCCAGGCATCCGCATCGGCACAGTTTTCAGTGACGACAACTGTACTTGTGAGCTTGTGTGTGACGGGGCGGGCCGTCGTGGGATCAATCGTGTGCGAATATCGGTTTCCATCCACTTGAAAAAAGTTGAAGTAATCTCCTGAAGTGGCCATGCTCGTATCCGATAGATCGATCCGAGCAGTGAGCGTGCCGGGAAGTGAGTCGGGAGCTTGAATCCCGATTTTCCAGGCAGAGCCATCGAGGCGTACTCCGACGGTTCCAACTTCGCCACCAATTTCCACCATGCAGCCTGAGCCGATCGGATAGTCACTTAGTAACTCGACAATCTGATCCACAGCGTAACCCTTCGCGATTGCAGAGAGATCTACATATAGTTCGGAGAATTCTTTTCTTAATGCTGTACGGTCAGGATGTAAATGAAGGTGTTGGAAGCCGATCACCGAAAGCGCATCTGTGACCTCAGTATCTTCAGGAAGTGTTCGCTGCTGAGTGATATCACGGGGGCCGAATTGCCACAGATTGACCGCAGGCCCGACTGTGATGTCAAAGGCTCCGTTGGTGATCGTGCTAAACTGTTGAGCTCGTTCGATCAGAGCGTATAACTCCGCCGGCACATCGATCCAGTCAGTTGACCGGGCCTGATTGAATTGAGAAAGCTCCGAGTCAGGAAGGTACGTCGACATCATCTGATTGATTTGTTCGAGTCTCGTATCTACCAGTGCCTGTAATTCAGCAAGGGTTGCGTCACCCTCAAGATCGGCCAGCACGATATGGTACGTCGTACCCATGGTCCGACCTTCCAGTTTTAGCTCGGCGGGACGATGAGCGACGGGGAGACTCGTATCTCGAACGAGCCAGAGACCGAAAAACAGGACAAAGAGACAGAGCGTAAACTTCAGAATAGGAGAATTGAAATTCATTCGCTCAGACCTGTGCCTGCAAGTCAGTGGAGTGTTAACCACCAAAGTCATCAAACATGACGTTTTCCGGTTCAACACCAAGATTATCCAGCATGTTACGAACAGCTGAAAGCATCATTGGAGGTCCACAGATATAGTATTCGACATCTTCAGGACTTGGGTGACTGGACAGATATTCGTCGAGTAAGACCTGATGAATAAATCCGGTGTAGCCATCCCAGTTATCTTCGGGCAGTGGATCTGAGAGCGCAATGTGATAGTTGAAATTATCAAACTGTTGTTTCAGCTCGTCGAATTCATCCAGATAGAACAACTCACGTGAACTTCGCCCTCCGTACCAGTAGGTCACCTTGCGATTCGTTTTTCGCTCTTTGAACAATTCAAAGATATGGCTTCGAAGTGGCGCCATTCCGGCTCCTCCTCCGATGTAAATCATCTCGGTATCGGTTTCCTTGATGAAGAATTCTCCATAAGGCCCGGAAATGGTGACTTTGTCGCCGGGCTTCAGATTGAAGATATAGGAAGACATTTTCCCGGGAGGCGTGCCTTCCGGAGCCGCCGGGTGTGGCGAAGCAACCCGGACGTTTAGCATGATAATCCCTTTTTCCCCGGGGTAATTGGCCATCGAATAGGCGCGAATGACTTCTTCATTGACGACCGAGGTGTATCTCCAAACGTCAAACCGATCCCAGTCCTCGTGATATTCTTCCTGAATATCAAAGTCTTTGTAGTGCACAGTATGTGGAGGGCATTCAATTTGGATATAACCGCCGGACTTAAATCCAACGTCTTCCCCTTCTGGTAATTCGAGGACAAGTTCTTTGATAAAGGTTGCCACGTTATTATTGGAGCGAACGGTGCATTCCCACTTCTTGGTTTCAAAGACCTCCGGGGGCACTTCAATCTTCATATCCTGCTTGACGGCCACCTGACAGGAAAGGCGATGCCCGTCACAGGCCTCTCGCTTGGAGATGTGGCTTCGTTCGGTGGGAAGAATGTCTCCTCCCCCTTCATGGACGACCACTCGACACTGAGCACATGTTCCACCGCCACCGCAAGCTGAAGAGACGAAGATGCTGTTATCAGCGAGCGCTCCGAGCAGTTTCCCTCCGGCGGGAATCTCTATTTCTTTTTGATCATTAATCAGAATTTTGACCGGTCCGGACGCGACCAGTTTACTTTTGGCGACAAGAATAAGTCCCACCAATGCGAGAACCACTCCCGTGAACATCACAACGCCAAGTAGTATCGTATTCATAAAAGTCTTCAACCTAAAGGTAAGGTGATTTTGAGTTGTAGGATTATAGCTTCTGGGCAGCTTATAGTTGGATTCCACCAAACGCCATAAAGGCCATGGCCATCAAACCGACAATAATAAAAGTGATTCCCAGCCCACGTAATCCGTGGGGTACATCACTGTATTTGAGCTTTTCGCGGATTCCGGCCAGTGCGGCAATTGCCATTGCCCAGCCGACGCCACTTCCAATGCCAAATTCAACACTCTCGATAAAGGTGTATTCCCGCTCCACCATAAACAGCGAGCCACCAAGAATGGCGCAGTTGACGGTGATCAAGGGAAGGAAAATTCCTAATGCGTTATAAAGTGGTGGGAAGTATTTATCGAGTGTCATTTCCAGAATCTGCACCATTGCAGCAATCACTCCGATATAGCTGATTAATCCGAGGAACTGCAAATTGGAATCTTCCACACCAGCCCAGCTAAGTGCGCCTTCGTCAAGCAGGTACTGAAAGATCAGGTTATTGGCAGGAACGGTAATGGCTTGAATGGCGATTACCGCGACACCCAGACCGAGTGCGGTTTTTACGTTCTTCGAGACCGCCAGAAAGGTACACATTCCGAGAAAGAATGAGAGTGCCAGGTTTTCGATGAAAATCGATTGAACGATGATGCTTAAATGTTCTGACATGATTAGGCCTCCTCAATCTGTTCAGGCCGGAAGGTACGAATTACCCAGATGATGATCCCGATCAGAAAGAACGCGCTGGGAGCCAGCAACATCAGGCCATTGTTCTGATACGACTCAGGCATGACTTCCATTCCAAAAAGCTTGCCACTGCCAAAGAGCTCACGGAAGAATCCAACCGTGAGCAGAATGAAGCTATATCCGAGTCCATTGCCGATACCATCGAGAAAGCTCACCATCGGTGAATTTTTCATGGCAAAGCCTTCTGCCCGGCCCATCACAATACAGTTGGTGATAATCAGTCCAACAAAGACCGACATTTGCTTGCTGACTTCAAATGCGTAGGCCTTGAGAACCTGATCGACAAGAATCACTAGCGATGCAATGATCGTCATCTGAACAATAATTCGAACACTCGAGGGAATGTAGTTGCGAATCAGACTGACCGCCAGATTGGAAAAGGCGACGACAAAGATCACCGCAATACACATGGTGAGCGAGGTATCCAGCTTGGTTGTGACCGCCAACGCGGAGCAGATACCGAGGATCTGCAAGGCGATCGGGTTGTTCTTGAATACAGGATCAAGAAGTACATCTTTGGCTTTCGATCCAGCCATACTTCAGTTTCCTTTTTTTAATGTAAACCGTGTGAGGTTATTGGTTGGGTTAGTTACTGGCATTAGCGAATTTGTCTTCGACTTGGAGATAGTTTCCAAAGCCATCCATTCCGAGCCAGAATTTGATTAGTTTGTCGACGCCCTGTGTCGTAATGGTAGCGCCTGCCAGGCCATCGATGTCGTTGGGGCCGGCTGCACCACTTTTGGTAACGTTCAGTACGACCTGACCATCAGCGTTAAGCGTCTCTTTGCCATCGACGAATTGATTCTTGAAAAAGGGACTATCAACTTCTCCTCCCAGCCCTGGCGTTTCTCCATGAGAGTAGAAGGTGATGCCACGTGTAGTGAAGTCACCATCGGAAAGAGAGATGAAGCCCCAGAGTGTTGACCACAATCCTTTTCCCCGAATTGGCAGAATGATCTGCTTTTCAGCTTCGTAGAGGTATACGACAGCAAAATTCTCCCGAGTGCCACCGATTCCGGCTGGATCCTGACTAAGCGTTGTTTCTTCGTCTTCCTGCAGTTTGTTGAGCATGAAGGCTTCCGCAGTTTGCTGTGACGTCGGGGTAGCAGCGACCGTTTCACCCGTTCTGAGATCGATGAGTCGTGCCTGGATTCTTTCACCATAGATTGATTCAACATTGGAATCGTCATAGTCAATCCCACAGACATTGAGAATGTTCTTTTTCAAGTCCAACGCTTTGTTGGAATCCTGTTTGTCTTTCAACCCGACGGCAGCACCGGAAACCAATATAGAGCAGACGAAGCATAATAGCCCGGTTACCAGAAACGTATTTTTGATTGAATCGCGATCACTCATTAGTCGATTCCTCCGTAGGAGCACTTAAAGCCCAGCGTTGTGTACGGCATTTAATATTCTGCTGAACGACGAAATAGTCGATCAGGGGAGCAAAGACATTTCCGAAGAGAATCGCCAACATAATTCCTTCCGGATAGGCTGGATTCACAACCCGGATAAGGATGGCCATGATGCCGATTAATGCTCCGTAAAAATATTTCCCTTTATCCGTCATAGCCGCTGACACAGGGTCAGTCGCCATAAAGACTAAGCCAAAGGCAAAGCCTCCGACGAGCATGTGCTGAACGGGTGTCATTGCAAACATGGCAGCGTTGTCGTCGGAGGAGACCAGATTGAGAAACGCGGCTGTCAGGAAGCCACTGACGAGCACTGAGAGCATAATACGCCACGATCCGATCCCGGTTGCGATCAGAATCAAGGCACCAATCAAGCAACATAAAGTAGAGGTTTCCCCCATCGAACCGAGGCTATCGCCAAAGAAATTAGAGGCAAAGTCGAAGTTGGTCAGATAATCCAGCCCCGCTTTTTTGTCGGGAAGTGCCGCGACGTCCCCCAGAATCGTGGCACCGCTAATACCGTCGATGTGCCCCAAAGCACTCCACACCTTGTCGCCCGAAATTTGCGCTGGATAAGCGAAGTATAGGAAGGCTCGAGCAGTCAGTGCGGGATTAAGGAAATTACGCCCCGTACCTCCAAACACTTCCTTTCCAATCACTACGCCAAAGGCAACGCCCACGGCAACCTGCCAAAGTGGAATGGAGGGGGGCAGGGTGAGTGGGAAGAGTAATCCGGTTACCAAAAATCCTTCGTTGACTTCATGTCCGCGGATCATGGCGAAGATCACTTCACAAATACCGCCGATCGTCATACAGACAATGTAGACTGGGAAAAAGTATGTCGCCCCATGCAGTAAGTTGCTGATGAAACTA
>DEAW01000060.1 GCA_002348315.1 Planctomycetaceae bacterium UBA2972
CTGCTAAACTCCCTGTGTTTAGGGAGAAATACATGCTCAATACCTGCGGCCGACTTCGCCAAGGCTAAGTTTATATGCCATAGTCCGAAGGACGACGGCGTAGCGGGTAAACTCCTGATTGTCTCTATGGCCTAGCTGTCGGAATCGTTAGGCGTTCGTAGAGGGGCGAGCCGATCTGCTTTCGTCCGATCGTGATATGCTCCTCAAAGACATGAAACAAATGGATTGAACGCATGTTATCGCTTAGTACATGAGCTGTTCTTTCGTGCATTTGAAATCCGTTGGCATGGCGATGCCCGAACAGATAACCGGTGACTCGGTATTGATGTAATAGGCTCAGTACTTCGTCGCCGCCTAGTTGTGGCTGCAAGCTATAGCCGAAAGCGGGCAACGCGGGATAATGCGCTACGACAAACACATTACCCTTCCCTTTGGTTTGTTCCAATGCACTGCGTAAGAATTCCATTTGTTCGTCGTCTGCACGCTGAGTCATAAAGCTAATCATGATAAATGCCGTGTCGCCATATTGCTCCACACGGTTTGGCTTCCGACCAATGTATTTCTCGAATAGTGCTGTTGGTCCCTTAAAGCCTTCGGCCTCTGCGTCCTGGACTGCTGTGGCAACGAGTTTGGCATATTCCGGCGCGTTGTCTGATGCCTTGGCGTAAAGATCCTCAACGAAATCGTAATTAAACAACACGTCGTGGTTTCCCGGTACGACTTCGAGTGGAGACGTCAATTGATCAAAATGCTTTTTGAAAAGCAACCATTCTTCCGGCAAGTTGTTGTTCACTAAATCTCCGGCTACGCAGACTACGTCCGGATTAAAGCGGTTGAGTTCTTCTATCCCTGCATCAGCACGTTGGATCAGCAGGTCCCGATTTGTTTTGCGATCAAACTGAGGATCCGATACTAAGGCGAAGGTTTGCTTCGGATTCAACGCTCGATCCTTAGAAAAACTTGGGCACTGATAGGGGTCGTCTTCAACGCGGGGCAGTCTGGGTCGAGTAACTGGATTGGGTACGACCAACGAATAAACAGGTTGCTCGGGATCAGAAACCTGAGCTACATCAATCCGGTCGCCGTACACACGCACTACGGCAACTGATCCTCGTTCGGACCATGCCAGCGAGCCTACTGATCGTACTGGCAGAGTGTTCTCGCAGTGAACCCGGTAACCATAACGTATCGGATCAAAACGCATAGCGACTTTGAAATCGTCCACGACGGAAAAGAACGACGCGTGTTCCGGAGTTAACACCGAGCGTTTGAATTCTCCTTCACGATCGGCAAAAAGTAGCACTGCCTTTGGGCTGGAGGCGTTTGCTAACTGTGCTCGTAACCGCTTGGACGCCGAATCCGGTTTGGCATGTAGATCAGAGGCAAAAACAAGTGCAACGTCATTCAAAATTCGTAAAGTGGCATCGACATTGAAATCGCCAAAAGCTCGTTGGTATTCAGCTAATGTACCATTCGAATAATCCCGGTGGCCGGGCATTGTATAGACCGGGACATTTATTCGCTCTACATACTTTCGTATTTCGGCAAAATCGTCGGCGGAACCTGACCATGTGAGTGACCCCTGGATTACCGCCGCGTCTGGTTGGAGCTGATTTATAAGACGAACGGCTTTATCCAACGCACCTGGAGCAGTTTGGGCTAAGAAATCACGCACACTCCCCCGTTCGTCTATGATCTTGTCGGGCGGCAAAGTGGTAATATAAGGATTTGAAACGACCGCGATTGTGGCAAGCCGCTCTTCTGCGGCTAAGTTGGCACAGAACAAGGATGCCAGAAGCGTAACCGCGATGATTGAAATACGAACGATGAGTAGAAGGGAGGACATTTAGGAAACTAGACAATTAGACAGTTAGGAAGTTAAACAGTTAGGTGGGGGTTATCCTTTTGTGAGTTCGGCTTCGGTTAGTTTCACATCCCACATTTGGCGGCCTTTCATCTGGATCCAGTGAGCATGCAACGAAGGTTCGCTACCGCTGGTGTCGACATCAAGTCGCAGCCAGACATTAGGAATAGCAGCTCCTTTAATCAGATCAGGATGGGGGATGTTCAGTGTCGGGATAACTCGAGCATGAATCGGAGAGACAATGAATTGGCGAATTGCATACCCCACTTGTTCTTCCGTCTTATACTGTAGCCAGCGTGAGCAATGAATGTCACCTCCGATGAGAACAACACCACTGATATCGTTCTCACCAATAAACTCGAACAAAGCCTCGCGCTCGTGAGAGTACGTAGACCAATCATCCGATTCCGTATTCCGTTTGTTATCCCAAATCATCCCACAGGCAATTAATTTAAAAGGCGCTGTCGAATTCTTTAGGGCCTCCAGCAACCAATGCCACTGACGCTTTCCGAGCAGGGAAGGTTTTTCAGGGTCAACCGGGGAGGGTTCGGTTCTGGCAAACCAACGTGTGTCGAGTAGGAAGACTTCGACGCCCCCTCGGCGGAACTTGGTATAAACGCCTGTGTCAGCTGCACCATAGGATTCGAGCGCTCGGTATTCCATAAAGGCCTTTCTCGAGTTCTCTTTGCCCGGCAGATTGCCGTCGGAATCGTTTCTGCCAAAATCATGATCATCCCAGGTGCCCCAGACGGGATGGCTGCGGCCGTACCTGGCGAGCTCAGGAATCTCCAGAAATTCACGATGCTTTTCTCGTTGAAACGCGAGATCGGTCGAGTCGATGTACGGAGTGTCTCCCAGCAGTACCAAACCATCTGTCTCGTGTTCCTCCATTTGACTCCAAAGCTCCAAAGGAGTGCTTTCGGCACAGGAACCGAATGCTAGTGAAACCTTTGTTTTGGCATTATCCGCTGGAGCTGTCGTCAGGGTTTGAGCTCCCTGGCTAGGGATAATTCCTCCGTCTTTCAAAATCTCATAACCGTAGGTGGTACCCGTCTTAAGATCCACGGCATCCCAAATAACACAGAGGTCATTATCGTCCAGTGCCTCTGCCTCTATTGAAGTTGTTCTTTTAAGTCCGGCTTCCCGAAGCTGCAACTCGTACACTCCTGCTTCGGTAGGACGATACCAGACTTTGGCGGTGCTTGTGGAAACGTGGCCGACAATCGGACCGACTGGTTTTTCCTTGTACTGCGCGTTCACATCAGCCTCCACGGTGGAAGCAGTGATACCACTTACAACAGTAGCTCCAAATATACGACGATTTAGATGTTTCATGTAATGCTACCTAAGTTCGAATTATGTCTTTCGACGAGTCAAAACTAATTCCATTTTAAGGCATGGAGCTGTCGAAATATAAGAAATTGGTTCTGTCAGCGGCACTAAAGCTGGATTGTTCTCGTCGTCGATAAGATATATAGACGCTTCAAGGTGCCCATCTGAATTGCAACGCATCATTTCTAACTTAGCTCAATTCATTAATTACGTTATAATAAGCACTTCATTTACAATTCGAATCCAGAAATGTTGTCATGAAAACGAATCGCCTTAATCGCAGATCATTCATTGAAGCCGGATCGCTCCTGTTAGGAGGTTTGACACTTCCGGACCTGCTCCAGAAGCGAGCCGAGGCTCAGCAACAGGGAAAAGTCACCAAAGACACGTCAGTGATCCTGATTTGGCTACAGGGTGGTCCATCACACATGGATACCTACGATTTGAAACCGGATGCGCCGCTGGAATATCGCGGCGATGTGAGTCCGATTTCCACCGTGGTACCGGGGATGGATATTTGTGAATACTTACCGCGTCATGCGGAAGTTGCCGATCGTTTTAATATTATCCGCTCGATCTCCCACGGGTTCGCAAACCATGCTGCCGGAGCCGGGCGATTTCTGTCAGGATACAACCCGTTCCGGTTGCTGGATCCATTAGCCCAATACCCTTGCCTAGGACCAGTGGTTTCGAAAATGCTTCATGGAGAGCGTGATCCCTCCGTTCCCGTATATGTTGCCGATTCAGCCAATGTTTATGGCGGAGGAGCTGCCGGTCTTGGCTCGGCCTATCTTCCCTTCGTCGTGGGCGCTGACCCCAATCAGCCGAATTTCAAAGTGAACAATCTGTCGTTGACCGCGGACTTGCGAAACCGACTTGATGACCGAGTGTCGTTGCTTAAGGCGATGGATAAAGCCAAACGTAGTGTTGATGCCTCGGCAGATATTGCCAATCTGGATCACTTCAACACGCAGGCGATTGACTTGCTAACCAGCGAACGAGCTGTTAATGCCTTTGATATGTCTCAGGAAGATGATGCCACTCGAGATCGATACGGTCGTCACAAATGGGGACAACGAGCTTTGTTGGCCAGACGACTGGTTGAAGCCGGAGTCAGTTTCGTCACGATGCAAATGCAAAATCCGAGACTGCCCGGCGGAATTGGGAACTGGGATATCCATGCCGTCAACGGGCACCTGTTTGATGATAATCGAGCACGCCTGCCAGTCTTCGACGCTGCCGTCGCGGCATTGGTGGAAGATCTATATGAACGTGGACTTGATGAAAAAGTCATGCTCATCGTATCAGGCGAATTCGGTCGTACGCCTCGTATCAATCCGCAAAAGGGCACGCAGAGTAAAGTTATGCAACCGGGGCGAGATCATTATCCGGCAGCTATGAGCGTTTTAGTGGCTGGCGGCGGTATGCAAACAGGCCAGGTTATTGGTTCGACAAATGACAAAGGCGAACATCCTCAGGATCGTCCGCTTGACCCTAATGATTTGCTTGCCACCGTCTACACTCATCTCGGTATTGATTACAGCGAAATGGTGCCAAATCTCAGCGGTCGACCAGTTCCGTTGATTCCCTATGGTACGCCAATCAAAGAGCTGCTTTAGAATATCGGTACGCCGTAGCGTTTCGTGTTCTTTACAATAAATGCTTCCTCAAGGTAGCAGTATCGTGACTGACAGTGCTGTTACAGTTCGGCATCCAATCATTGTCTTGAATCGTTCAAAGCATCAATTTTAGAACGTTGATAGAGGAAGAAACCTCGTCGTACTTCTGCCGGTGCTTTCTTTAAGAGCTGTTGGAGGTTTTCGCCTGAGAGATCCACTCCTGTTAAATCCAGTATTTCCGCTACGTGACTGGAAACGATCTGATCAAATTCGGTTAACGAAGCGGTCAGTTGAGCTGGAGTCGAGTGAGTGGTTGAGAGTGACTGAGCATAATCATGAGCCGACGAAAAAAGTCCATCCCCATCGACGTCAACTTTAATCGCACCTGTTGAACCGATTGTATAAGGCTCGAAGTGACTGGAGGTAGGTTGATAAGGTTTTGCCGTAGGCCAATGAAGTGAAGCAACGCCATCGCCTCTTGCGATCGCCACCAGGAATGCATCGTGTTTGAGGCCGTCTAGCTTTACCTGCCCTGTCCATTTCGTTCCGCCGCGTTGTCCTTTTCGTATCGGGAAGGTGTGAGTGAGAATGCCATTGACGTAGAGATCAACCTGTCTGGCAGTTACCCAGGAAGGCCCTTGCACGCGGATTGTTGCGACGAATTTATCTTCACCAGTTGCCAGATCACCTGCTCCAAATTTCTTGTTGACTTGCATGGTTGTAAACAGGCCATAACTTAGATTGGCATGCCCGTTTGCCAGAGCCTGAACAGCGGCGACGGTGTCAATATTTCCCGGGGTGTCATCATCAACGCGAATGTACGTACGGCTTTGACCAATGAAGTGCCGGGCTACGTCATGGGAGTCGCTGCAACCGATCCCGGTCACCTCGAGACCACGGTTAAGTAAACCGAACCAATCACGGTAAAGTTGAAGATAATTAGTTTGCGTAGCGCCTGAGTTGATTAGTTCCATTGCGTTAGGCATAAATAAACCATTTTGAAGACTCCTGCCAGTAAGTGAGTTGTGCCGGCCTGGTGCAAACGGAGTAACACCGCTATGTACGTCTCGAGCGTGATTCAGAATAATGATCGTTGCACCAGTCGTGGTTCGAATGGACTTAACGATGTCACCCCAGTTACCCAGAGTATGATCCGGCAGAGGAGAATTTACAGGGACGGGAAAGATGTTGAAGTGGCCGATTTTGGTGGTGACTTCATTTCCAATGACAGGGGTGAAGAATCGCCCTATTCCTAATTCATGGACTCTGGGGGCATAGTCAATGTGAAGATTGTGGTCCGTGGCAATGGGTAGCTCAATCCCCTCCCCCGCGATCGTTATTAAGCGTTCGTCGAGAGTGGCGTCTCCATGCCGCGAATGTGTATAAGTGTGAACATGCGTGTCACAACTTATAAAGCCCTCAGTGTCAACTTCTCGTTTGATGGAAAGGGTCAGTGGAGATGATGTTCTGTCAGAAACCGTGATCCACTGGTGATCGATACTCCATTCCATCCCTCGCCCAGCGATGATTTGATACCGTCCCGTCGGCAATTGCAAATCCACTTCTCCATTGCTCGTATAGACGACACCGGGGCGAACGGCAGTCGTGTCAGTCGAAGTGTTTCCGACAGACATCAGCGTTCCGTGTTCGTTCAAAATCGTCAGGCGACAGGGAGTGGCCTGGTCTGTCATCCTGTCCAGTACGCGAACAGGGACGTTGTATTGAGATAGATATTCGCTTCGAGTACTGGCGTGGAATTTGAGTTCGCCTATATAGATGTCGTCGGCCACTGCGCGTCCGGTTTGGCCGACCTTAAGTTGATTAGTTCCGTCGCGGAGCAACTCCGTTGGAATATCCATGACAATAATCATGTCATTTTCATTTCGAATGAGTCGGCCGAGTGGTTTATCGTTGAGGGTGACGGTCCAGGCCTGTTTGACGTCGATTTGCCTTAGTGAGACACTTTTTGGAAGTGACTTACTATCTACGTGAAATGAGTGGCTAAAGGTTGATCCGTCGGGTGATTCCGGGAATGTATCCCATTCCCGCTCGCCCACGCGCAAATGGGAAAGTGTGTCGTCAGCATTGGATATTGCAGTGCCGAAGACGATGCACGGGATTAGCAGGTGAACGGCCGTCTTAATGCGGGATTTGAAAGAGCCAGGTGATTTACAGTAGCGCATAGTGAGTGTTGCTCTGATTTACGTATTTGTGTGAAGTCTCCTCACGAACAGGAGGAGCCTTGTCATGTGCGTCGTCAATTGTAACACTATGAGCAAAGGGGGAGTAAAATCTCCAACCTGTACACAAGCTAAGCTAATTTGGCACCGGGGCGGCCGGCTTCGACTACAAAGCTTGCTTTCTTCACCAGCGGCGAATTTAGCTTGTTGACGATGGGAGTGACTCTGAAATGAGAAGTCCATTTGTCAGGTCGTAGTTCGCACGTCACGTAGCCACGGTTCGAGTTGTACCATTTTACGAAGTTATTTTGGCTAGCGGCACGTTCGTATTCGGCAATGACATTGCCTCCATTGCCGCCTGAACTCATAGATGACCCCACAAATTCGGTGCCGACGACCGGAGAGCCATCCTGATCGGAATCCAGCATCAGATCATTTACCCAGTTCACATGAATGTCTCCGGTTAACACGACAGGGTTTGGAACATTGCGTTCGTGGAAGAATTTCAATAATCGTTTACGGCTTATTTCATAACCGGGCCATTGGTCCATACTATAGCGTGCTCCGGTTTCATCGCCACGGTTTAGGTCTGCCATCATCACTTGTTGTGCCAGCACATTCCAGATTGTTTGTGATTGAGACAAACCGGACATCAACCAATGTTCCTGTTTAGGGCCGAGCATCGTTCCGTTTTGGTCCAGAGCTTTTCCGGTCTTGGGCTTCTCTCCGTCTCCATTCGGCTGGTCAGTTCGGTATTGTCTGGTGTCTAAGACGTAGAAGTTTGCCAACCGTCCATAGTGGCAAGTGCGATAAAGTTTCATGTGGGGGCCCTGCGGAAATGCCGAGCGTCGCAACGGCATGAATTCATAATAGGCCTGATAGGCATTCATGCGGCGTGCGAGAAAAGCCTCCGGAGAGATACCCTCCTCTTCGGAAACTAAGTCTGCGTAATTGTTGTCGAACTCATGATCGTCCCAGGTTACGAGCCAGGGAAATACTCGATGAGCCTCTTTTAACGACTCATCCAGTCGGTACTGAGCATATCGTTGGCGATAGTTTGCAAGGCTTACAATCTCCGGTCCAATGTGTTTTCTCACCCGGTTGTCCGCTCCGGCATATTCGTAAATGTAGTCGCCAAGGTGGATAACCATATCGAGGTCTTCTTTGACCATATGAGGGTAACCGTTGAAAAACCCGCTTTCATAATGTTGGCAGGAGGTGAATGCAAACAGCATGCGTTCGGGCATTACATGACGTTCCGGCGTGGTTCGCGTGCGGCCGATCGGGCTAGTGTGTTTACCGACGTGGAAACGGTAAAAATACCAACGGTCAGGTTCGAGTCCGGTGGCTTCTACATGTACGGAGTGTCCAAGTTGAGGGACGGCTAAGGCAGTGCCTTTTTGAGCAATCGAGCTAAATGCCTCGTCATGTGCAATTTCCCACCGCACCTGAATGGCGTTAGGTATGGTGACTTCCCCTACAAGCGGAGATTCAGA
>DEAW01000144.1 GCA_002348315.1 Planctomycetaceae bacterium UBA2972
TTGTTGTCCTTCTGGCAAACGCTTCCCGGATCATGGCCGCAGGCGCCGTGTCCTTCGAAAAAGATGTGCGTCCGATTCTTAAGGCACACTGTTTTCATTGCCATGGTGAAGAAGAAGAGCTAGGCGGTGGCCTGGATCTCCGACTCAAACATTTAATCGTTACCGGAGGTGATTCCGGCACAGCGATCGTTGACGGAAAGCCGGACGAAAGTCTGCTCGTGGATTACCTGACCAGCGGCTTAATGCCTCCGGAAGATGTCGCAGTGCGTCCGACTGATGAAGAGGTTACTACGATCATTAACTGGGTTGCTGCCGGTGCACCCATTGAAGGTCCGGAACCCGCGACGATCGACCGGGGGTTTTATATTACGAATCAGGAACGACAGTTCTGGTCTTTTAAGCCGGTCACACGACCGCCATTGCCTCAAGTGGCTAATGCTCAACAGGCCTCGAATCCAATCGACTTGTTTCTATTAGCAAAACTGGAAGAAGTGGAATTAAGCTTTTCCGATCCAGCCAGACGAGAGGTGCTTGTCCGCCGGGCTTACCTGGACTTAACAGGACTGCCGCCAACGCCTGCTCAGGTAAGTGACTTTGTTGCGAGTGAAGATCCCGCGGCCTATGCCATTCTGATAGACCAACTTCTGAGCTCGCCGAGGTATGGCGAACGCTGGGGAAGACATTGGCTGGATGCGGCAGGCTATGCGGATTCGGAAGGGCAGACAGATACAGACGCTGAGCGACCCTGGGCGTATTTCTATCGTGACTATGTCGTCAGCGCGTTCAATAAAGGTAAGCCCTATGATCAGTTTGTTCGGGAGCAACTTGCTGGTGATGAGTTGATTAACGGTAGCTTTGCCGATCTTTCGCAGGATCAGGTGGAACAATTAACGGGAACAGGTTTCCTGCGGATGGTTGCCGATGGTACGGGAGCCGGAGCCGGCACAGACGAGGGTCGCAATGCTGTCGTCAGTGACACGATCAAAATGGTAACGACTTCACTTACTGGACTGACCGTCGGTTGTGCCCAGTGCCATAACCATCGCTATGACCCAATTTCACAAAAAGACTATTATCGGATTCGCGCGATTTTTGAACCGGCGATGAATTGGAAGTCCTGGGTGACGCCTCAAAAACGACAGGTTTCACTTTACACTTCCGCGGATCGTGAAACGAAGGCAAAAACTCAGGAAGAGATTGATGCGATCGGTGTTGAGCGCGGGAAGAAACAGCAGGAATACATTGACGCAACCTTCGAAAAGGAAATAGCAAAGCTCCCGGAAGAAGTACAACTGCCAGTTCGTGAAGCTCATGATACAGCCGAGAAAGATCGAACGGAAGAACAAAAGGCACTGATTAAGAAGTACCCCAGCACAGTCGTGACTCCAGGTAACCTGTACTTATTTGATCGTGCAGCCGCAGACGACTTAAAGGCGTACACCGAAAAGCAAACGAAGCTGCGCGAATCACTCAAGACGGAAGAATTCCTGCGAGCGTTAACGGAACCGGCTGCTGAGCCACCGGTCACGTATGTCTTTTCACGTGGTAATTTTGATAGCCCGCTGGATGCGGTCGAACCGGGTGAATTATCTGTTCTCAGCGGTATGGCATCGGTTGATATTCCAAACAACACGGAAGAACTAACAACGACCGGACGGCGAAAGGCATTTGCTGAGTTGCTAACCAGCGGCGAACATCCGTTAGTCGCACGGGTCATGATGAATCGTCTGTGGGCACACCATTTTGGTACAGGTATCGTTGATACGCCCGGCGATTTCGGATTTCTGGGTGGTCGTCCAACTCACCCGGAATTACTCGATTGGCTCGCGGATGAATTTGTTCAAAGTGGCTGGGATATTAAATATATGCATCGGCTGATGATGACGTCGGCAGCTTACCAGCAGTCATCGACTCGACATGACAAAGGGAATCAAACGGATCGCCAAAAACGACTGTTGTGGTCGATGCCGTTGAGACGGCTTGAAACAGAGTCTGTCAGAGATTCAATGTTGGCAGTCTCCGGAATGCTGGATGAACAAATGGCCGGAGCTCCTGTGCCTGTTATGGCAGACAAAACCGGACAGTGGGTGATCGGTAAGGAAAATCTGAATGCCGGTCGGCCGGGTCCTGTGATTGATATGGAAGGTCAGCAATATCGTCGAAGTCTATATATACAAGTTCGCCGTAGTCGGCCTCTGGCAGTCCTGGAACCGTTCGATTTGCCGGAGTTAGCCCCGAATTGTACAAAACGCCCTTCATCCACAGTTCCCACCCAATCTTTGGAGCTCTTGAATAGTGATTTTGTAACAGCCCAGTCCAGATTTTTTGCTGTCCGCTTAACGAAAGAGAGTCAGGATATTGAACATCAGGTGAGTAAAGCCTGGGAGTTGGCATTTGGTAAGGAGATTACGGCGGAGCAAAAGCAGGAAGCCGTCACTTTTGTGACCGAAATGCAGGGCGTGCTGACCAAAGAATATGAAGCGAAGCAACTTAACGACGATCCCATCATAGATGCCGTAGCGGTATTTTGTCAGGCGCTTCTTAGCAGTAATCAATTCTTATATATCGAGTAGTGTTCAGATGGATATGAATAAGAAAACAGATCGTCGGGATATGCTGGCCGTTGCAGGAATGGGGCTGTCTGGCTTATTGGCGGCACTCACTCTGAAAGATCAGAAGCTACTGGCTAATCCGGCTAAGCCGGACTTGCTCGGCAAGAGTTTTGACACGGTGCAAAAACCTGCACCTCAACCGGCCAAAGCCAAAGCAATGATTTCACTTTGGATGCAGGGCGGGCCCAGCCAGGTCGATTTATTCGATCCCAAAGAAGAGCTTGTTAAACGAAGCGGTGAGACCTTTCCGGGAGACATTAAGTACGATAATGCTGCTCAGGCCAGCTCTAAGATTATGGCTCCGGCCTGGAAGTACCGGCATTATGGCGAGTGCGGAACGGAGATGTCCGAGTTGGTACCTCATATGGGTTCGATCGCGGATGACATTACACTGATTCGCTCGATGCATACGGGCGTTAATAACCACGGACAAAGCATTCGTGCGATGAACAGTGGTACGACTGCCGCCATGCATCCGGTATTGGGAAGCTGGCTCACGTACGGACTCGGCGGCGAAACGAACAGCCTACCTCCCTACATGGCGTTAATCGACCCCGGACAGTTACCAGTTGATGGTGTTGGCAATTGGCATAACGGCTATCTGCCATCGATTTACCAGGGGACGGTAATCAGACCGACCGA
>DEAW01000003.1:0-16070 GCA_002348315.1 Planctomycetaceae bacterium UBA2972
CGGGCCATGCGGATGATGTCGTCGGAACAGCTCAAAGCATTTTCTGTAGCGGAAGTTGCCAAAGAGAAACTAGCTCGTTACGGAAACAGTTCTTTTGGTCGAGGTTGTTTGGTCGCCACGCAGCTCATCAAGGCCGGAGTGCGTTGCGTGGAAGTGACGCTCGGAGGCTGGGATACCCATACTAATAATACAGAGGCACAGCGTAGCCGCATTCAACTGCTCGATCCGGCCATGGCTGCAATGATTGCTGATTTGAAAACGAGTGGGTTGTTGGAAAATACGATCGTGATTTGGGCAGGTGAGTTTGGACGCACTCCGATGCTCAACGCAGCAAGTGGACGCGATCACTGGCCTCACGGATTCTCTGTCGTGCTCGGTGGGGGAGGACTGCGGGGTGGTCAGGTGATTGGTGAAACAAATCCCACTCCGGATATTCGGTCAGAGAACAAGGCTCAGGATGTGGTGAATCCGGTGACGATTGCAGATATTCATGCCACGGTATTAGAAGCGTTGGGGATCGACTTACATCAGGAATTAGATACTCCGGTTGGCCGACCGATGGCTGTTTCCAAAGGCACGCCGATTGCTCAGTTGATTGGGTAAAGCGGCTGGCGACTCCCACTGAAATTCTCTGATATACTTACGTTTCTAATACAAACAATGTAAGTATCGAATTCTGAAATGGGATTGAAAGAATGCTCAAGTCAATGATTGCCTGTGGTTGTTTAGTCAGTGTGATGCTCTTCAGTGGGCCTGCTGAAGCCGGAAAAAATAAGTCGAAGATTAAAGGACGCCATCGGACCGGTTTACCAGGTCAGGGATACGATGACACGTTGAATGTTCCCGGACAAGACTGGGGAGTCCACGACAAAGAGCGTCCTGAGCCCTGGATTATCACGCCTCCAACAGCCAGTACTCAACAACAAGCTGGTACTGCTCCTTCGGATGCGACCGTACTTTTCGATGGTTCGAATCTCGCTCAATGGCAGTCAGACAATGGTGAAGATGCCCGGTGGAAAATCCAGGATGGTTATATGGAAGTGAATGGGACCGGATCGATCCGGACTCGGGAGTCTTTTGGGAGTTGTCAGCTCCATGTTGAATTCGCCACCCCAACTGAGATTAAAGGGGATAGCCAGAAGCGTGGAAACAGCGGCGTGATGATTATGGGGAAATACGAAATTCAGGTTTTAGATTCCTTTGATAATCGTAGTTACTCTGACGGACAGGCTGGAGCGATTTACGGCCAATATCCGCCGCTGGTCAACGCTTCACGTGGGCCCGGACAATGGCAGGTGTTCGATATCGTGTTTGAAGCCCCAGAGTTTGACGAGCAGGGCGAAGTTGCCAAACCGGCTCATATTACAGTGTTTCATAATGGTGTCGTGGTACACAATCGTGCTGTGAGTCTCGGACAGGTTGCTCATAAAGATCCACCACAATGGAAAGCTCACGCCGAAAAACTGCCGCTGACGTTGCAGGACCATGGTAATCCAGTCCGTTTTCGCAATGTGTGGATTCGTCCACTCACCGGTTACGACTCGGACCAGTAAGTACTCATTGCTAAAGCTTGAATGCACACGAAGTAATTCCAAACGTCGGGTATCACAGTAATCGTTATGTGATGCCCTGCGTTTTTTTTGTACGATGAAGAGAACGACAGACGAGTCAGGTGTTCCAATCAGGAGATAAAGCGGCAATGATTTCATTCCGTTGTTTAATGTGTTCAAAAACTGTAACTGCTGACGACAGTGCGCATGGAGAAACGATGGATTGCCCTGATTGTGGCGCATCGTTGAAAGTTCCGGAACGATCGGTCGAGGCGCCGGCTCCTGTTGTCGACAAAGCAACTTCTCAATCCAAAACGCGATTGACCGATAGTGAAGACGGAGTACGTTCTAGTGCTAAATCGATCTTCCGGGCCAAGCGAAAAGCACAGACGGAAGCTGAATCTTCAGGTAAGGAATTCGACAGCTCACAATTCGATCAAGACAAATTGCCTCGCAAGGTTGTCCTGGCATTGTTGTTTGTTTTGGTGCTGGTCATCGGAGTCTATTCCGTTTACGTGATGCAACCGGTTAAACGGTTAGAGTTTACGGATGAACAGGCAAATGCATTGTTACAGGGTATGAATACTAAGGACGATTCAAGCGTGACGGCGCTGATGGATGCGTATCTGAATGCTCAGTGTACCTGCACGGAAATGATGGCTGAAATCCTGCGGTATATCGACTCGGAAGAGAAGCTGGAAGAGGTTTTGGGAGACCTTAAACGGCTTTCACAAATTGCTATGATCAAGAATCCTCTTGTCGATGCGATCGATCGTAATAGCCCGAATATGGAGATGTATTCGCTGATGGAAGAATATCAGGGAAGGCAGACCGGAGCCCACGGAAAAATGCAGGATGAGGTGCTTCGAATCCAGGGAATTGACGCCACCATGGTGGATCGGCTTAAGGACGAGGTCCGGGCCATTTCCGAATTGCAGATGTTCCAGGGTTAAATAATCACGTCGTTGACGATCCGAGTCTCAAATTGATGGGTTAGTCGTTCTTTCAGTCCATGCTCACGTTCAGCGGCGGTATAGCTGTTGTAATTAATCTGAACCATACAAGAGCTCAATGAGATGCGTCGGGATTTCTCAAATGGCTGTCTTGTAGTACGATAAATGACCTATGAATCATCAATATTTCGACGGTTAAAAGAGTACATCACATCATGGAAGCAGGAATTGTTGGATTACCTAATGTTGGTAAGAGTACGTTATTCAATGCCCTTACGAGTTCTCAGGGAGCTGAAAGCGCCAATTATCCATTCTGCACGATTGAGCCTAATGAGGGGATCGTCCCCGTACCGGACCCGCGACTGGACATCATCAGCAGCCATATTACGACTCAGAAAGTCATCCCGGCAATTTTGAAGCTCGTGGATATCGCTGGCATCGTCAAAGGCGCCAGTGAAGGTGAAGGTCTGGGAAATAAATTCCTTAGCCATATTCGCGAAGTGGATGCCATCTTGCAGGTGGTTCGCTGCTTTGAAGATGACGATGTGATTCACGTGTCGGGGAAAGTGGATCCCATTGATGATATTGAGATCATTGAAGCGGAACTCATGCTGGCTGACATTCAAACACTTGAGAATGCACTAAATAAGGCCGAACGTACTGCACGCAGCGGGGATAAAGAAGCCAAGGCGACGGTCGAAGTCGTTCAAAAATGCCTGACCCATTTAGGGGAGGACAAGCCCTTGAGGAGTTTGGGGCTATACGAATCAGAGATCAAATATGTCCACAGCTACGGCTTATTGACTCTCAAACCAGTACTCTACGTTGCCAATGTTGCCGAGGATGATCTGGCTGGAGAGGCGGAACTGGTTCAACGAGTTCGTCAATATGCGGCGGAAGTGAATGCCGGTGTCGTTCATGTTTGTGCTCGTCTGGAAGCCGAAATCGCGGAATTGGATGAAGAAGATCAGCAGGAGATGTTAGAGTCGGTGGGCCTTGCTGAACCATCACTGGCTAGCCTCGCCAGAGAAGCCTACTCGACGCTGGGACTCCAAAGCTACTTTACAGCAGGTGAAAAAGAAGTACGTGCATGGACCGTGCCGATCGGTGCGACTGCGCCTCAGGCAGCCGGTGTGATTCATACTGACTTTGAACGAGGCTTTATACGAGCTGAGGTTTTTTCATTGGACGATTTGGTGGAATTAGGTAGTGAGAAAGAGATTCGTACTGCCGGTCGTTTACGAGTGGAGGGTAAGGCTTACGAAATACGGGATGGTGATATCTGCCATTTCCTGTTTAACGTCTAACCACTAGTTACTTTTTCCAAACGTACCCGAGCTTGAGATTATTGCGTACGTATCCTACGGGGCCTTCTTCTTTATCAAGTCGAACCACGGTATTGCCTTTGCTGTTTTTCCATTCATAAAGAGCGACGCGATTTGGCCCGGCTTCTGTAGCAACCCAAATCTCTTCACCACCTAACGAGATTTCACGAGTGCCATCGACGGGGCTCTCTAGAGCATAGAATGCCGGTGCACCAGTATAGCCATCTCGTAGTCTTCCCAATGTCCATCGATAAGTGCCACGACTCGAACTGCGTGCCAGCGTGACCGGTAACGGCAAGGTAAGGCGAGGGTCTTCCGTGCTGACTTCGTACATGATTTGGTTGTAGTTGTAGCCGGGTGTTGCCTGCTCATTACCTGAAAAGGTTGTCGTGTAGGTGCCTTCAAAGAAAATGGATCGGCCACCGTTGTCATTGAAAAGCGGATGCTGTTTGGGATTATAGAAACTGTATTTGTTGTGCGTGACAATTTTACGTGCATATTTCCAGGGGCCCGTTGGTTCCGGGGCTTCGGCATACCAGATTTCGCCAAGCATGCTGGTTCCCCGGACCTGGCTGACGATCATGACATACCGTCGTTTGTATTCGTTGTAATACACGCTTCCGTGTTGAGTTCGAATTTGTTTGCCGGAATCAAAATCCACTAATGAATTGGCAGCTTCGTGCTGTTGGATCTTTTTGGTAGCGATCAATTCGTTAGCGATTTTATCGGTCATTGCAGGTGCTAACGTCGTCCAGCGATATGCCAGTTGCCCATTGGCATGACGTCCCACCTGGTAACTGCTACCTGTTGAATTGGCTAAGCACGTGTAGGCCTCATACTCGCGAGGGTTTAACAATGCTTTTGCAGTGGCAGGGACTCGTACGTCCGGCATGCCACCTGCGAAGTAAAAGTAATCCGTTTCGTCATTACTGTCGTGATAACGCAACGCGTGTCCGCGGGGTATGACACGTTGGCTATCCGGAAAAGTCATCCGGTGCTCCCAAAGCTGTTGCTCCAGATTGAATTCAGCGACTCCACGCTGAGTGATCGTTAATGGCGCTTTGACTTTCATGTAAACGGCAAACAGTCGGTTGGAGCCGTCTTCTTCGAAAGTCTTCATCAGACAGTCAAGCCAGGTTAATCCCTCTCCGGGAAGCCGCGCTGTCTCTTTGGCGAATCCCTGATCGTTGACAAAGTACTCCAGATCGACGCCCAGCCTGGGATCTAATCCACCGGTATTGATTCGTCGCGAGCGTGCTCCGGATACGTGGAAATTTCCCAGTGGGTATTTAGCTTGGTTTGTGTCACCCCAAAACCAATAGATGTAGTCGCCGATGGCTTCGGTGAGCACACTGTCACAACCCAGTACATTACCTGGAACGTTGTCTTTGATAGGAATTCGCAGGCCTGCCAATTGACTATCACGGTAAATTCCCTGGCCGGTTACTCGATAGTGTCGCTCAGCAATATTAATACGCTTAATCTTCAGCTTGACCGTAGTCCCAGGTTGGGTGTTAATTTTGGCACCCCGATACCCGAAGCCGTCCTGAGGGTATTCATAACCATGACTGGAAATGTGAAAGAAGACTTCCTGATTCATCAGGCCCGGTTCATGAAAGGCAATAACGCCGTTGCTGTCGGTTACAAATTGCCTATCATTGACGGTTTGGAGCGTTACCAGTGGTACTCCCCGCTGGGTTTGGTCATCAACGATCTTAATTGTTGTATAGCGTGAACTCTGACCCACTGAGATAGTGCAGGGGAGTAACATCATTAAACCGAGAATAAAACGTAGACGGATCATTGTTGAGGCGTTTGCAAGAGTGTGAAACTGGATGTTGATTTTAGCTTACTTCGCACCTTATATTCGACTGACTGGAATAACTTTCTTTAGAGACCATCCCTCAGGCAAATTGTCACTATGAAATATGCTCCTGTGATTGCTGTTTTGGCGTTGCTTTGGCTGGCGGTGTTTTGGATTTTCACAACGGATCATCCACCGGATGCGTTGGGGTATCCTCACGTTCGCGCCGAATTGGCTCAGCCCGAAGGCGCCACTAAGACAATGATGTTTCAGGGAGGGATTGGGCGAGACCGTCATATTCAAGTTTCTTTGGCCGGAATGTTCTTTGGCATCGTCACGTTGACTGGGTTTTCGTTGTTGATTGCCTGGGGGTGTCGTTCCAGACATGCCAGTCAAGAGATTGCGGCCTTCTTCTGGAATTTAATGGTGATGGTTGCCATCGTCCTGGTGGGAGCATTTTTGACGATGTGCACAGTCTACCAATCATCCTGGGATCGCCCGTTTGAACCGCACTATCTCGGGCCGTTTCCATTTGGTACGACGTTAATGTTTTTGGGAATCTGTGGAGTTCCTGTGGGTTTCATTGTTCTATACGTGCTGTTTTATCGAGAGTTCATCCTGCCCACCAGGTCACTGGCTCGATTCAACGAGTTAGTCGCTGCGCGTGAGTCAGCAGCAGAGAAGGATGACGTTATAGCGTAATGGAAGAGTATCGTTCCTACATTGTGTTTGGTTGTATTTTGGCGTACATGGTGATGTGTATTGCCGTTGGCCTGTGGGCCATGCGACGAACCAAAGACACCAGCGATTTCTTTATGGCAGGGCGTCATCTCGGAGTCCTGGTTACCAGTGCTGCAGTCTTTGCCAGTACGATGAGTGGCTTTGGGTTTGTGGGCGGTCCGGGGATTGCCTACAAGCACGGTACGAGTTCGTTTTGGATGATGATCAGCATCTCGGTCGGGATGTGCATCATGTTCTTTTTGCTGGGCAAACGATTGCGTTTGCTCGCAGGATTGACCAATTCACTCTCCGTGCCTGAAATCGTTGCGTCGAGATATAAATCCAATCGGACAGGGGGCTTGATGGCGATTGCTTTGTTGCCGGGCGTGTTGATTTATCTGGCCGTACAAATCAAGGCGATGGCCGTTGTGCTTTTCGATCTACTCCAGGATTTAAGTTGGACTAGCAGTATTTCGATCGAATGGTGTTTCTTCATCTGTTGCAGCGTGCTGGTTTTCTACTGTGTAACCGGCGGGATGGTGGCTTCAGTTTATACAGATTTCATTCAGGGCATCATTATGATCGGTGCCGCATTGCTGGTGTTCTATGCCGCTATGACTACGCTTGATGGGGGATTTACGGAGATGGCTCAGATCATCACTCAGGATGACCCGGAAGCGATGCAGCCCTGGGGAACAATGGGCATGATATCCTGTCTCTCCATCTATTTCATCATGGCCTTTGGTGTTTGTGGTCAGCCGCATGTTATTAGCAAACTCATGATGACGAAAAAGCCGGAAGATAGTCGTCATTTACTGCCACTGTCTCTCGGCGGGTTTATCCTCTCGGCTGTACTGTGGGTGTCCATTGGTATCACCATGCGTGCCGTGGTTGTCGGCGATTTTCACCTGCCGTTGGCGAATGCAGATGAAGCGAGTTCAGCCTTTTTGACTCAGTACGCCCACCCTTTGCTTGCCGGAGTAGTGTTTGCCGGGTTATTTGCAGCGATTATGTCGACCGCCGATAGTTTTTTGAATATTGGTGCCGCAGCGATCGTGCACGACCTGCCGAAACTACTGTTTAACCGTCAGATCAAGCGAGAATTGATGTGGGCGCGTATCATGACCGTCATTATTGCTGTGGGAGCAGCTTTGATTGCGTATTTTGCAGAAGATACTGTTGCTATGCTGGGCGTTATGGGGTGGAGTGCATTTGCAATCGCCTTTGTGCCGACAGTGGCACTAGGGTTGAACTGGCGCCGAGCAAATCGACTCGGTGCTGAACTCTCTGTTTTGGCAGGGTTCGGAGTTTATGGAATTCTATTCTTCAAAGGAATTGAATTGCCGTTTAAGTTTCACCCCGGAGCATTTTCGTTGCTCGTAACGGTGACAGTCTTTTTTATGGTATCACTGGCCACGCCACCGGATGACATTGATAAGGACGTAGAGGAGTTGCTTGAGCTTTAGGCAATGATGTCCTGCAAAACGTTACCGTGCACGTCGGTCAATCGCATATCCCGGCCACCAAACCGATAAGTTAGATCCATATGATCCACGCCCATGAGGTGTAAAGCCGTTGCCCACATGTCCCAGACGGTAGCTTTGTTCTCGACCACATGATAGCCGTATTCGTCGGTCTTGCCATAGGTGAGACCACCCTGAATGCCACCGCCGGCCATAAATACGCTAAAGCCATAGGGGTCATGGTCGCGGCCGTCACTTCCCTGAGCAAAGGGTGTACGTCCGAATTCACCGGCAAAAATGATCAGCGTCTCTTTCAGTAAATCACGTTGCTTAAGATCTTTGATCAACGCTGCAATCGGCTGATCCACCTGATTTCCCATCCGACCATGGCCGACCTTGATACCACCATGGTTATCCCATGGGTTTGCTGCACCACCACCTCCGATCCCCGATTGCAGACAGGATAACTCGATAAAGCGGACGCCTTGCTCGACAAGTCGGCGAGCCAGTATACACTGTCTCGCATAGTGTCCTTTTTTGACATCGGGATCGTGGACTCCGTACAGATTCAGAGTCGCTTCCGTTTCCCCGGACAGGTCGACAATTTCGGGAACGGCGGACTGCATTTTATACGCCATTTCGTAGTTGCGGATAGCAGACTCGACATCGGCATTGTTCGCAGTGTTTTTTAGAAAACTATTGTCCAGCCTGTTGATGAAGTCCAATCGCTTTCGCTGACGGCGATCGGCTTCCTGCGGTACGATATTGGAGACAGGTGGTTTGCGGTCGAGCGCGATACTGGATGCCTGATGAATAGCCGGCAGATAGCCATTGCTAAATAACCCGACTCCTCCATGTGGTGGCACACTACCACCGCTATGCAGCACGACAAACCCGGGAAGATTCTCATTTTCACTTCCCAATCCGTACGTCATCCATGCTCCGGCACTTGGGTGTCCGCGAAATGGAAATCCGGTATGCATGAAGTAATTTGCCTGAGCATGCTCGCTGAACTCAGCGGTCATGGAATTGACAATGGCCAAATCGTCAGCACAGGTTGCTAAATGGGGAAAGAGCTCACTGATCTCCAACCCGCTTTCACCACGTTTTTGGAATTCCCATTGAGAAGGCATCAGCGTGCCTTTGTTATTAAACTGAGTCCGCTCGGTTTTGAAGGGGACAGGTTTACCTGCTTCAGCCTTGAGTCGTGGTTTGTGATCAAAGCTGTCACACTGCGAAAAACCTCCGGACATATAACAAAAAATGACATGTTTGGCCGTCGGTTCGAAGTGTGGGCGACGCGGGCCAAAGGGGGAGTCCGCAGCATGCCCTGATTGTTCTGCTGCCAGTAAACCCGCCAATGCAGCGATCCCAAAACCATTGGAGGCTCGCGAAAGTAAGTGACGGCGACTGATGCCGGTGGATTGTTGCATGGTCATAATGTTACCGAATAAAGATAAACTCTTTGAGGTTAAAGAGGGATTGAGCATAATCGTGCCAGGCCTGCCGCATTGAATCAACGCTGTTGGATGGTCGACGTATACCGGCCAGTTCGTTACGGATTTTTTCGATCTGTTCGACCAAAAGGTCAACCTGTTCGCGTTGGGCTACCGATAACGATTCCCTTACGAGTTTGTCTGAGATGTAAAAACCCTGACCGGTTGAGATTCCTAGAATGGCCTCGGGGGTCAACACCTGATCGTACAATTCAGCGCGTATGATTTTCCCGCTGAGGTTATGGTTGCCTCCTGGTGGCGAATGACGTAGTCCGAGATTAATGATCGAGTCGTTTGCAGGGTACTTTATTAGCCCCGAGGAAATATAGGGTTTGCCATAGGGTTGGCCGTTTCGATACATGGCAATTTCGCCATCCTCTTTGTAGGTGATTGCGATATGAACGGGTTCAGTCAGCGCGGCCTTCTCTGCGGGACCAGCCACTCGCTGTGTACGACGAAAACCATCACTCCCGGGCATCCACAGCAGTTGGTTTTGTTCACCGTAGACAATGGCATCAAAGATGATTCCGTTGTTGGATTGAATATTGATGACGCCGCCACCGCGTTGGTTCAGATTAGCCAATTGAACCAACGCAGCCAATGTCTTTTCCGTAACATCTTTCGCGACCTTGCCACTACGAGCGTAGGCGTTCCCGGAGTCGAGAACGAGTGCTCCGTCCGCAATTCGGGCTCCATTTTCCAACTCCAGTTTGAGACCGTTGGCATGATCGGTAAGCACGTCTTCGTTTTGTTGAAAATCCCAGGCATGCAGTGGTTGTGGAAGCATCCCCTGCGGGTTTTCGTCTTTCTTGGCAGCTTCTGTCAGTCGCTGTCTTACCGGCATCAAGATGCCTTCCCGCTGCTTAACTGCCTGTTCTAAGATGCTGCTTAACTTTGCAATTTCGGCGGCCTGTTCTTCGTTGTCGCGAATCAGAGATTCAAGATACGATTCGCTGGCAGCGACTTCTGCATTCGTCGGATGACGACCTAAAGCCCGCAGGAACATGTTGGTGATTTTGTCCGATGATGTTGGCAAATCAACATTGTCCAAAACCGAGTCAGCAAACCGCCGGGAGCGAGTGATTACCAGTTCATTGTTTAGTAGTGTCAGCGATTGTGCAGGAACATTGGTCGAGTTCCGAGCTCCCATGGTGGTCACCGGATCCGGGAAATCAAATGTCCGTAAGAAGGGATCAATGTTGTTTCGCGCGATGACCACATAGATGCTGCGCCGATTACTTGCTCCGTTAGCACTGCCTTCGTACATGCGGGATTCGAGCAAGCCGGAACTCTGGAGAATGGAATCCCGGATCGCTTCGGCGTCCAGACGATTCACCGGGAAACGGGCCAATAGGACGGTTGCCAAATCATGGTCTATTTCTGAATTCACGCTCGATTGTCGATATGTGTTACTCATGACGATGTGCTTGATTGTCTGTTTAAAGGACCAATTGTTTTCGGCCATATAACTGACCAGATAATCAAGCAATTCAGGATGCGTCGGCTGCTGGCCCAGTCGCCCGAAATTGTCAGGAGTGGAGACGATGCCCCGACCAAATAAATAATGCCAGATGCGATTAGCGATGACGCGACCGATCAGTGGATTCTCCGGGTTGGCCAGATCGTTTGCGAGTTCCAGTCGTCCGCTGGATTGCGTTTCATAGGGAGTATCAGAAAAGACCTCCAAAAATCCGCGAGGCACATCATCCCCCGGCGTTTTAGGGTTTCCCCGGACCCACAACGGGTGATCTACTCCGTCCCGATCAATGACACCCGGGACGTTGGTCGGCAGCGGTAAGGTATTTTCAAGTTGTCGAAACTGCTCGACTAACACGTTGAGGTGTTCATTATTACTCAGCTGATTCGGCAGGAGATTCGTGCGGGCAAAGAAGCCCAGAAAACGTGCCTGGGAATCGGAGAGTTGATCAGCATTCCAATCCTCAATGGCTTTTTTGAGTGTGACGCTGTAAGCCTTGAGCAGTCCGCTATAGTCAGCGATGTCAGCTGTGTATAACGCGGCCAGACGGTTTGGTAATTCGGCGGGAGCCTGTTGTCCTTCCCGGGTTACAACAAAGTCAGTGATTCCCCACCAGCTACGTTCATTGTTACGACGTTCAATAGGAAGCTCCCGCGCGGTGGCGATTTCAAAGTGAACGCTGTTGTCCGTGAAAAAGACCATGTCGTGTTGAATCCACTGAGGCGTAATGGACTTTGGGTCATGGCCGTTATAGAGCAGTCCCAGTACACGAGGATAGTTTTCGACTGCAGGCCGGGCTCGTGCTCCCTCATTGCCAGAGATGCGAAACCACATCTTCTGGAAGTCGACCGGAAACTCGGGCGATTGTAGAATGCCGCTGTGACGTGCTGACAGACCGTGAGTAAAAATGCCGCCCTCATGGACGTTGTCTATAATCTGATCACCTGCGGCGAGCACTGAAAAGGAGCCTGGTGAGCTGACTTGGGTTACCGTCCCGTTGCCTGTGCGAGTCCATTCGGCGGCCTGTTGAGGATCACTCAGATCCCAACGTCGTCCCAGATCCTGTGCAAAGAAGTCTGCTTCCTGCTGCTGAGCTGCTTTCCATTGCCCGACAAGTTCCTGCCAGCGGTTTTGAAACGCATCTCCTTCTAAATTGCGTAGTTGTTGTAGTTCATAAAGCGGGTTGTTTTGGGCGTTGTCTTTGGCGGCATCAATTTGTTGATTCCAGACTTCAACAATGGACGAATCCCGTGTGAGGATGTTCGGCAATTGTTCGGCAGTCTGAAGCCAGGACGAAACCAGGCCGGCCTTTATTTTCTCTTTGAGATTGGCGAGTTGGATTTGGTCGCGTGCCAGTATGTTCGGAGTGTCGGCAGCTCGCAGAGCAGGGCGGACATTGTCAAAAATGCCAAAGAAGCGGAAATAGTCGTCCTGACTGATGGCGTCGAATTTGTGATTGTGACAGCGAGCACAGGAAACAGTGAGCCCGAGAAAGGCCTTGCTGACTACGTCGACCTGATTGTCAGTAAACGTCAGCATTTCGGCAACCGGATCGACAGGCGAAAACCCGTGAGGGACCAGGCGATAATGTCCAGTGCCGATCAAGGATTCGTTCAGAGTCGCCTGTTCGTTGTAGCGGGGATTGTCCAGCAGATCCCCGGCGATATGCTCTTTCACGAGCTGCATATAAGAGAGATCCTGATTGAAGGCGCGAATCAGGTAGTCACGATAGCGAAACGTAAAGGGGATGGAAGGGTCACCCTCACTACCGTGTGAATCAGTGAAGCGAATGACATCCATCCAGTGTCGGGCCCAGCGTTCACCAAAATGGGGCGAGGCCAATAACTCATCAATCAGCTGCTCGTAGTTGGCGTCGTTGAGATCCTGTCCATACGTATGGATTTGTTCAATGGTCGGTGGTAGTCCTGTTAAGGCAAAGCTAATTCGTCGTAACAACGCAATCGAGTCAGCAGATGCGGCTTGCGTGAGTCCCTCCTCCTGCAAGCGTTGCTGGATAAATAAGTCGATCGGATGACTGGAATCGGATTGGATTTTAGGAGTGGCTGGCTTGGTCACAGGCTGAAAGCTCCACCATGTCGCTCGCCGTTTTCGAATGGCATCCCAGGAAATGACCGCATCGAGCTGCTTGGCTGTGGGAGCTGTTTTGCGTGGGTCAAAGGCTCCGTCTTT
This sequence comes from Planctomycetaceae bacterium UBA2972, assembly GCA_002348315.1. Classification (GTDB taxonomy): domain Bacteria; phylum Planctomycetota; class Planctomycetia; order Pirellulales; family Pirellulaceae; genus UBA721. Next base: position 12,979 of record DEAW01000003.1, read on the forward strand.
GATCCATTTAGTGAAATCTGAAATGACCTGAGCATTTAACTTAGGTCCATCTTTGGGCATCCGCATGTCATTTTCGTGTCGGAGTGCCTGAAGTAACGTGCTGGCGTCCACGTCCTTCACGTTGATGGCCGGACCGCTGAAGCCGCCATCGAGCAACCCCTGACTGAAATCGACTGTGAGATCTCCTTCTTTCGTGCCGTGGCTGTTATGACATTTGTAACAATGTTCGATCAGAACAGGACGGATTTTTGCTTCGAAAAATTCTTGCTTTTGCAGATCGGTTTGTGCGATGACCTGCAGTGGGAAGAGCAGAACAATAGTGATCAATACACGTGCAGAGTTTTTCATGAATTTGCGCAGCAACTACAGAGAATATACGGTCTTTGATACTCGTGATTATAATCGAAGCGAATCGCGGTTTGGAGCGAAACGAGTGGTTAGCCAATAGTCACGCTGCGATTGAGCGTTAACTTATCTGGGAGCGATGTTGGTGAAGCGATGACGATTGTCGAATCTTCTAGCGTCCCCAGCGTTTCGCAGATTGCCTCAATGCCCGGATCGTCCATGTCTGCAAATGGTTCGTCGAGTAGTAAAAGTTTAGGTGCCAGGATCAGAGTTCGGCCGAGGGCAACACGTCTTTTTTCGCCACCGGATAAGTGTTTTACGTCACGTTCGAGTAGAGATTCGATACCGAGTCGTTGTGCGATGGTCCGGGCTTTCGAGTTGGGTTCGGAGATTTGATTTGCTTTTGTGCCATAGAGCAAGTTGAAGAGTACCGTACCTTTGAAGAGGTAGGGATTTTGTTGGACCAATCCGACAGGTCGGACAGCTTCCGATATTTCAACCATGCCCTGATAGGTTTGGTCCAGCCCGGCCAGCACTCGGAGTAACGTGGATTTTCCGGAGCCGTTGATACCCTGAATGCTCAGCCACTCGTTGACCTCCACAGTTAATTCAGAAACCTGACAAATGCTGTGGCCTTCCCGAGTGACCTGAAGGTCGCGGATTTCAAGTGCGTGGCTCATTCCCGCTCCTCCCGACTTGCCCAGGCAATAACAACGGTAATCAGGATTGCGATCAGTAGCAGAATTAAACTCATGGCGACCGCTCGGGGGAATTCCCCTCTCGCAGTTTCGAGGGTCGTGGAAGTGGAGAGTGTTCTCGTCTTTAATTTGAGATTGCCCCCGACCATCATAGCGATACCGAGTTCTGTAAAGCAGCGAGCAAAAGCAGTCAAAATGGCCAGCGTAATTGCCAGTCGTGCTTCAGATAGGTAGGTTGACCAACGCTGCAGAGGTCTAGCTCCCAGCATGAGAGCGGTTTCCGGAATTCGCTGGTCGAGATTCTTAATTCCGCCATGGGTAAGGCTGACAATAATAGGCAGTGCCAGTAAAACCTCTCCTAAAACAATCCCCCATGAAGTGTAGAGTAATTCCAATATTCCCAACGGACCTTGTCTTGCCAACAATGCGTAACCGATAAGGCCGATCAAAACGGTCGGGACTCCCATCGCGCCTCGAAACAAAGTGACGACCAGACTTTTGCCGGGAAATCGATGGCGAGCGAGAAACGTGCCAATGGACACGCCCAGGATGGTGGCGATGAAGACGGCCGTCGAACTGACCCAGATGCTACGCCACGCGGCATCCCAGACTAATGGATCGCCACTGATTAGCAGATGGATGGCTTCACGGATACCAGCAAGAATCATTTCCATCGTGTTCTTCGATTCCTACGGGGTTTGGGGAGTAACTAGAGGTGTGAACAGTGCCGTCTCGTGGAGTTGGTAATCGGCAATGATTTCGGCAGCTTTCGACGAAGTGAGAAATGTAAAGAACTGCCTGGCCGTCTCCGAATTGATTTTATCGTTCTTGGCGGGATTGACTGTAATGACGCTGTAACGGTTTTCCAGAGACGAACCGTTAGTGACAAGCGGAACCAAATCGATTTTGTCACGGAACCGCAGGTAGGTTGCCATGTCACTCAGAGTATAGGCCTGGAGTTGATTCGCGATGATAAGCGTGTTACCCATGCCTTGTCCCGACTCGTGATAAGCTTCAAAGTCTGGATGCTGTTTTACATCTTCCCAGAGTTCCAGTTCCCGTTTGTGGGTACCGCTGTCATCGCCTCTGGATATGAACGAGTGATTTTCAGCAGCGATCTGTTGTAGTGCTTCGCCTGGTGACAGCTGTCGAATATTAACGGGATCTGCCGACGGGCCCAGGATTATGAATTCGTTCTTCATAAAGGGAGCGTGACGCAGACCATGCTTAGCAGACATGAATTGTTGCTCGGAGTTCGGTGCATGAACGATCAGTAAATCCGCTTCTCCCTGTTCACCTAATTTCAGAGCAGCTCCTGTACCAACGGCGATCACTGAAATGTCACATGGAGTGTCCTGAATAAATACCGATAATAACTCGTCGAGCAGTCCGGAGTCCCGAGTACTTGTGGTAGTCGCGATTCTTAGAGATTTTGACGGTAGGTCTGGTTGTTTTGAACATGCAACTAAACACAAACACACAGTGGTTAAACCACCGAAAAGAAGCATTTTTTTAAGCATGTTGGTCGTTTGCATGTGCTGTCTTATCGAGCCAATCGCTGATGCTGTTCGTTCTTGTTTCGCGTCCAATTTCAGATGCATCATTGACTAATTATAAGTGATTGTCGAGTAGTCTTTGCCAGATGTTGTTTTAGTAACGAGGAATCTATGCGTATACTATTAAGAAGCTTCTCCAAGGCGTTTTAGTCGTATAAATCTAATAGAGTCGGGTAATCGAATGACCATTTCGTTTAAATGTCCATCCTGTGCCAAACCGTACAATGTTCCGGACCAATTAGCAGGCAAGAAATCTAAATGCAACTGTGGCAATCAGTTTGTAATTCCGGCCGCCGCTTCGACACCGCAGGTAACGCCGCAAACGGCACCGATGCCATCACCAGGCCTGCCACCACAGTCTAATCCAAATGCCGCTGTAGGAGCTAATCCGCTGGGCGGAATGCCTGCCCCTGCTGCCGGACAAACTCCATTAGGTGGTTTCCCAACACCTCCTGCCGGAGCTAATCCACCAGGAGGAATGCCGATGCCACCG
>DEAW01000003.1:16406-16900 GCA_002348315.1 Planctomycetaceae bacterium UBA2972
GCGAATCCTCTGGGAGGCATGCCGGCGGCGCCGGGGGGAAATCCGTTGGGTGGCTTACCGGCAGGCACGCCAGGTATGCAGGCCGGTGGTTGGAATACGCCTGCTGGCGGTGCCAAGGCGAAAGGTAAGAAATCTTCCGGTAGCAGTAAAAAAGGACTTTGGATCGGAGTTTCCATTGGTGCCGTGTTACTGATAGCCGGAGGTGTAACGGCCTTCTTGATGCCTGGTGGAGACGAGAATGCCGAGCAGGCATCTAACGATGGTGAGACTACGGCAGAAGCATCACAGACGTCGACCGGTGGTAGCTCCACACAAGGGGGCCCCGGACAGGGAGGTGATATGTCCTCGATGATGGGGAATATGACCGATCCCGGTAGCGGAGATCCCGGAAATATGGGTGGCGGAATGTCGGGGCCTGGTATGGGCGGAGACCCCGGTAACATGGGCGAAGGAATGATGGACCCCGGTTCGGGTGAAGATCCGTCTGCCGGTGG